>JAGWTB010000079.1 GCA_028869175.1 Sphingomonadales bacterium | reverse complement strand
GGCTGGTCGAATACATCCGCGAGGCCAAGCAGGCGGCGACCGATGCCGGTGACAACGCGACCGAGGGCATGGCCGACGACTGGACCGATCAGGCCGAACGCCGCGTGTGGTTCCTCACCCAGATCCTCGGCTGAAACACACCCGCAACGCATAGCAATGCACCGCCGTTCCACCCGGGGCGGCGGCCTGCTATGCCTTGCCCGATGTCACAACCCACCATCATCGCCGGGGCGAGCGATTCCGCCGTTGCCGACTGGATCGCCGGCCGGCTCGAAACTGCGCTGGCGACCAGCGAAGGCACCATCGCGATCACCGTGCCGGGCGGCAGCACGCCGTTCCCGATCTTTGCCGAACTGGCGCAGGGACCGCTCGACTGGTCGCGGATCGCGGTCTGGCCGGGCGATGACCGGGTGGTTCCCGAAGACCATCCCGCCAGCAATGTCGGCCGCATCAGGGCACTGCTGGAGCCGGCGGGCGCGCAGGTTACCGCACTGCGGGAAGGGCTGGTGCCGCCTCATTTCGCCGTGGCCTGGCTGGGCATGGGGGCAGACGGGCACATCGCGTCCTTGTTTCCGAACACCGACCCGCAGGTTGACGACGCACTTCTGCTCCGCCGCCTGACGCCCGATCCGTTGCCACCCGAAGCGCCGTTTGACCGGATCAGCCTGACCATTCCGGCTCTGCTTGACAGTGATGCGCTGCTGTTTGTCATGCGCGGTGCGGAAAAGCAGGCGCTGTTCGAGGCGGCGGCGCGCGGTGAGAACGATCTGCCGATTGCCCGTCTGCTCGGCGCGGCGCGGCAGCCGGTGACATGCTTCGCCTGATCCCGCCCCCGGCGCACCGGGTGTTGCTGCGGTCCGCGCATGTCGTGAGGCTGCGCTGGTGGCGCTGGCGCGGCAGACTGGTGAGCGGCGTGCGCGTGCTGGTGCGTGATCGGCAGGGCAGGGTGCTGCTGGTGCGGCACTCATACGGTTCGGGAAGCTGGATGCTGCCGGGTGGCGGGCTCAAGCGGGGTGAAGACCCGATTGCCGCTGGCCGGCGCGAGGTGCTCGAAGAGACGGGGTGCAGGCTGCAGGCCCCGGTGCTGGTGGCGGAATTTGCCGAGCCGATCCGGGGCGTGCCCAGCCGGGTCGATCTGGTGGCCGGCCTTTGCGATGACAGCCCGCGCATCGATGGGCGCGAGATCGTCGAAGCCAGTTTCTACGCCCCGGACGACCTGCCCGAACCCTTGCTGGCGGGCCTGTCACAAGCCTTGCCCGCATGGCTTGCCGCAGCCGATGCCGCCGGGCAAGCTTCCGGTCAGTCCGGGATCATCTGGTAGAATTGGCGGCCGCCAAAGATGTGGACGTGCAGGTGCGGCACTTCCTGGTGACCGAAGGTTCCCATGTTGACCATCAGGCGGTAGCCCGGTCCGTCCACTTCCAGCAGCCGCGTCACCGTGCCGACCGAACGGATGAAGCCCGCGATCATCGCGTCGGGAGCCTGGGCGGTAAAATCGTCCCAGCTCACGTAAGCGCCCTTGGGGATCACCAGCACGTGGATCGGGGCCTGCGGGCGGATGTCATGGAAGGCGAGGCAGAATTCATCCTCGTGAACCTTGTTGCACGGGATTTCACCGCGCAGGATCTTCGCGAAGATGTTGCTGTCATCATAAGGCTGGCGGGGGTCGATCGGCATTACTGGCTCCTCGATGCTTTTTCGTCGATGCCTGACACGCCTTCGCGCCGGTCGAGTTCGGCCAGCACTTCGGCCAGCGGAATGTCTCTGGCACCGAGCAGCACCAGCAGGTGGAACAATAGGTCGGCCGCTTCGCCGATCAGTCCGGGGCGGTCATCGGCCATGGCGGCGATCACGGCTTCCACCGCTTCCTCACCCAGCTTCTGCGCGATCTTGGGCACACCGCGGGCGTTCAGTTTGGCAACATAGCTCGTCGCGGGATCGGCGTTGCGCCGGGCGGCAATGGTTGCTTCCAGGCGGGATAGGGTTTCGGCGTTGTCCATGCCGCGGCCATGCGTTGCGGCAGGGCCGGGGTCAAGATTGCTCGTCGTCGCCGCGCCGCTTGCGCGCGACGATGCGGCCGATCATCACGCCGGCCAGCCCCAGGGCGAGCAGCGTGCCGTCGGTCGGTTCAGGCACCTGCGCGCCAGCCTGCGCCAGCGCAGGACTGGCACAGGCAAGGCAACCAAGAACAATGGCGAACGCGGTACGAATGGATGCGACTCCTTTAGACTCATGGTTTACGCAAGAGTCATGCCGCAGTGCGGTAAATCGCCGAAAGTGCGCCGGAAAGTGGTTAACGCCGCTGATGCCGCGTTAAGTTTTGTCAGGAATTCCGACAGTTTCCGCCCATGTTCAGCCGCGCGCGGGCAGCCCGGCGGCGCGCAGCGCGGCGTGGGCCTGGGCGATGGAATAGGTGCCGAAATGGAAGATCGAGGCGGCCAGCACCGCGCTGGCGTGGCCCTTGGTCACGCCTTCGACCAGATGATCGAGCGTGCCGACACCGCCGCTGGCGATCACCGGTACCGAGACGGCATCGGCAATGGTGCGGGTCAGTTCCAGGTCATAGCCCTTCTGCGTACCATCGCCGTCCATCGAAGTGACCAGCAGCTCGCCCGCGCCCAGCTCGGCCAGCCGCACTGCGTGCTCCACGGCGTCGATCCCGGTGGGCTTGCGCCCGCCGTGGGTGAATATTTCCCAATGATCGCCTTGTCGCCGTGCATCTACCGAGGCGACGATGCATTGGCTGCCCATCTTCTCGGCAATGTCGGAGACCACTTCGGGGCGAGTGACGGCGGCGGAATTGACCGCCACCTTGTCCGCCCCCGCCAACAGCAACGCGCGGGCATCCTCCACCGTGCGCACCCCGCCGCCGACGGTCAGCGGCATGAAGCACACTTCGGCGGTGCGCTGGACGATATTGAGCAGGGTGCCGCGCGCCTCGTGGCTGGCGGTGATGTCAAGGAAGCACAGCTCGTCCGCCCCGGCGGCGTCATAGGCGCGCGCCTGCTCGACCGGATCGCCGGCGTCCTTGAGATCGACGAAGTTCACACCCTTGACCACGCGGCCATTGGCGACATCAAGACAGGGGATGACGCGGATGCGGACGGTCATGAGGCTGGCACCAATCGCAAATCGCAAATGCCGACGGCGGTAACGTGGCTCGACTGTGCAGAATATTCAAAGTCGACCCGGTTTCCCACGGTTGTCGAAGTGTTGATCGACGAGATCAATTTCCTGCTTAGGGAGATTGAGCTCCGATCTTTGAGGAGCTTAAAATGTACCCTTCCCTCCGATCCCTTCAACGCTCTAAAGCTCTTGCTCGACATGACAATTGCCCGTGTGGTGAGGTCCCAAATGCCAGTTATTGGGAGCATGTTCACGCCCGTTCCGCCATCGCAATTGCCGCCTTCAGGTCCAGCCGCCCCTCATAGAGCGCGCGGCCCGTGATCACCCCCTCTATGCCGTCGCCCGCATGCAGCGCCAGCATGCGGATGTCGTCCAGCCCTTTCACGCCGCCGCTGGCGATCACCGGAATGTCCACCCGGCGGGCGAGGTCCACCGTCGCCTCGATGTTCACGCCCTTGAGCAGCCCGTCGCGGCCAATGTCGGTGAACAGCAGGCTGGCTACCCCGGCGTCCTCAAACCGGCGGGCGAGATCGACCACTTCGACGTCGGAAACGTCGGCCCAGCCCTCGGTCGCCACCATGCCGTCACGCGCGTCGACCGCGACGACGATGCCGCCAGGGAACTCCTTGGCCATGTCGCGGACGAATTCCGGGTCCTTGAGCGCGGCGGAGCCCATGACCACGCGCGAAACGCCCAGGTCAAACCAGCCCTCTACCGCTTCGCGGGTACGGATGCCGCCGCCAAGCTGGACGTGGCCGGGGAAGACCTGAAGGATCGCCTCCACCGCCTCGCGGTTCTCTGCCCGCCCGGCAAAGCTGCCGTCCAGGTCGACCACGTGGAGGTACTGCGATCCCGCCTCTGCGAACAGCATGGCCTGGGCAGCGGGGTTGTCGCCATAGACCGTGGCGCGGTCCATATCGCCTTCCGACAGGCGGACGACCTGCCCGGCCTTGAGGTCGATGGCGGGGAAGACGATCATGGCAAGCCCCTCCCCTTCAGGGAAGGGGTGGGGGCTGTACCTCCACGCGGCGCGGGCGAGAGTGGACAAGCCCCATCCCCACTCCCGGCCCCTCCCCTGACGGGGAGGAGAGACGACATCACGGCGTCCATTCCAGAAACCTTTCCAGCAGCGCCAGCCCGAAGGCCTGGCTTTTCTCGGGATGGAACTGCACCCCCACCACATTGCCCTGTGCCACCGCCGCGACGATGCCGCCGCCGTGGTCGGTCATGGCGGCGATGGCGTGGCCGTCGTCGGGGACGAAGTGGTACGAATGCAGGAAATAGGCTTCGCCGGGCGCGATCAGTCCGCCCGCCGGGGAATGGGCGGGCAGTGCCACATCGTTCCAGCCCATGTGGGGAATCTTGATCGCGGGATCGGTCGCCGCGATCCGGTGGACTTCGCCGGGAATCCAGTCGAGCCCCGGGGTGATGCCGTGTTCCACGCCCCGGCTGGCGAGGAGCTGCATGCCCACGCAGATGCCAAGGAACGGTGCTGCGCCCACCTGCACGCGCTCAGCCATGGCTTCGATCAGGCCGGGGATGGCGCGCAGGCCTTCGGCGCAGGCCTTGAAGCTGCCGACGCCGGGCAGGACGATGCGGTCCGCCGCGCGCACCACGTCGGGGTTGGCGGTAACGGATATCCCGTCAGCTCCGGCCGCCCGCAGCGCGTTTTCGACCGAGTGAAGATTCCCCGCGCCGTAATCGATCAGCGCGACAACCTCAGCCACCGAGCACGCCCTTGGTCGAGGGAATTGCGCCGCCCTTGCGCGCGTCAAGCTCCACCGCCTGCCGCATGGCGCGGGCAAAGCCCTTGAACACGCCTTCGATCACGTGATGGTTGTTGCTGCCATAAAGCTGCTCGACATGCAGGGTGATACCCACGGCCTGGGCAATCGACTGGAACCAGTGTTCGAACAGTTCGGTGTCCATCTCGCCCAGCCGTTCCTGGGTGAATCGGACGTTCCACACCAGCCACGGGCGACCGGAAATATCCAGCACCACGCGGCTCAAGGCTTCGTCCATCGCCGAATGGGCTTCGCCATAGCGGCCGATCCCCGCCTTGTCGCCCAGCGCCTGCGCGATGCACTGGCCGATGGCGATGGCGCTGTCTTCGGTGGTGTGGTGCTGATCGACGTGGAGATCGCCGACGATCCTGCAGGTGATGTCGATCAGCGAATGGCGGCTGAACTGCTCGATCATGTGATCGAGGAAGCCGATGCCGGTCGATACCTGATAGGCCCCGGTGCCGTCGAGGTTCACCTCGACCGCGATGTCGGTTTCGTGCGTCTTGCGAACGATGGAGGCGGTGCGCATGGGCAGGGGCTATAGAGCGGCGGCGCGGGGAATCAATCGCGGAAAAGCCCTGTTCACCCTTGACCGCCCGCACGTCCGACGCCACTTGGGGCCTATGGACGAAAACGCGCCCGATAGCCTGATCCCCTATGACGAAATCGTGCAGGAGGCCCTACGCGCCGTGGTGGGCCGTGTGCTGGGCCAGGTGGAGGCCAGTGGCGGGCACTTGCCCGGCAACCATCATTTTTACATCACCTTCAAGACCCACGCTCCCGGTGTCGAGATTCCGGCGCACCTGCGCGAGCGGTTTCCTGACGAGATGACCATCGTCCTGCAGAACAAGTTCTGGGACTTGGCGGTGTCGGATGCGGGTTTCACTGTCGGGTTGAGCTTCAACCAGATGCCGTCCAAGCTGGTGATTCCCTTTGCGGCGATCACCGCCTTCGTCGATCCGGCAGTCGATTTCGGCCTGCAGTTCCAGGCTTCGCTGCCCGATGCGGAGCCCGAACCGCATGAGGATGCGGAAAACGATTCGCCCGAAGCCGGACCGCGCGCGGTGCCAGCGGATGACGGGTCGAACGTCGTCACGGTCGATTTCGGCCGGAAGAAATAGGCATCGGCGGATGGCCGAAAGCCCCCTCGTCAAGATTGCCAGGCAGGGCGGCGGCCGGCTGGTCGATCTGGCCGTGGGGCGGATGCTGCCCGAATCGTCCGCTGATCCGGCGATCAGGCCCGGTCTGGTGAAGAAGCTGGCCGGCGCGGCCATGGTGCGGCTGGCGACGCGATCTGTGCCAGGCGCGATTGTCGTCACCGGCGGGCTGATCGCCAAGCGGCTCTATGATCGCCGCCATGCCCGCAAGGCTGCCGCCTCCGGGGCCGGCAGCGCAGACAAAGCACCGGACAAGCGCTGACACCCCCTTGATTTCCGGGCCTGCCCTGCGGCATCAGCAGCCATGCCTGACGATCCCGATACCCTCCAGCGGCGCGGCCTCATGTTCATCCTGTCTTCGCCCTCGGGCGCGGGCAAGACGACCATTGCGCGCCGGTTGCTGGAACATGACGGCGAAATCCGCATGTCGGTTTCGGTCACCACCCGCCCGATGCGCCCCGGCGAAGTCGACGGGAAGGACTACATCTTCGTCTCGCAGGACACCTTCGACCGCATGGTGGAAGAGGAGCAGTTCCTCGAATGG
This sequence comes from Sphingomonadales bacterium, assembly GCA_028869175.1. Taxonomy (GTDB): domain Bacteria; phylum Pseudomonadota; class Alphaproteobacteria; order Sphingomonadales; family Sphingomonadaceae; genus Novosphingobium. The sequence continues at coordinate 6,163 of JAGWTB010000079.1, read as the reverse complement.
GCCCATGTCTTCGGCCATTCCTATGGTACACCCAAGGCCCAGGTGAAGGCCGGCCTGCGCGAAGGGCATGACTTCCTGTTCGACATCGACTGGCAGGGCACGCAGCAGCTTTACCAGAAGCTGGAAACCGATGTTGTGCGCGTGTTCCTGCTGCCGCCCAGCATCGACGAACTGCGCCGCCGCCTGACCGGTCGCGGGACGGACAGTGCCGATGTCATCGCTGGCCGCATGGAACGCGCCCGCGCCGAGATCAGCCACTGGGATGGCTACGACTATGTCGTGGTCAACGACGATATCGACGCCTGCTTTGCCAAGGTGGAGCAGATTCTGGCCGCCGAACGCATGCGCCGTGCCCGCCAGACGGGACTGATCGGCTTCGTGCGCGGTTTGATGAAACCCTGATCCCGGCTTGACCGGGCGGGCAATCGCCCGCGCCCGGCGTCGACAGCACCTGCCACGCGCGCCATAGTTCCCGGCAACAGGGGAGAAGGCATGGCTACGCAACTTGACGACTACCGGCTGCTCGGCCGTTCGGGCCTGCGGGTCTCGCCGCTGACGCTGGGGACCATGACTTTTGGTGCCGCCGGCTGGGGCTCGACCGAGGATGAAGCCGCGCGGATGCTGGACATCTATGTCGACCGCGGCGGCAACTGCATCGATACGGCGAACTTCTATGGCCAGATGGGCGGTTCGGAGGAATGGCTTGGCCGCATGATGGGCGGACGGCGCGAGCGGCTGGTCGTCTCGACCAAATACTCGCTCACCACCCGGCCCGGCGATCCCAACGCCAGCGGCAACCACCGCCGCGCCATGGTCCGCTCGGTCGAGGACAGCCTGCGCCGCTTGGGCACCAACTGGATTGACCTGCTCTACCTGCACATGTGGGATTTCCGGACCCCGGTGGACGAGATCTTGCGCGCCTTCGACGATCTCGTCGCGAGCGGCAAGGTGCTCTATACGGGACTGTCGGACACTCCTGCCTGGCAAGCATCGCGGATGCAGGCGATAGCCGAACTGCGCGGCTGGACTCCCTTCTGCGCGCTGCAGATCAGCTACAGCCTGATCGAACGCACGGTGGAACGCGACCTGATCCCGATGGCGCGTGAAATGGGCATGGGTGTCTGCCCATGGTCGCCGCTGGGCGGAGGCGTGCTTTCAGGCAAGTATGGGCAGAGCGACCTCGCGGCGAAACCCGCCGAAATGGCGAGCCGCAAGGCCATCAACGCCGCGACCGGACGTCTGTCCGAAGCGAACCTCGCCATTGCTGCCGTGGTGGGCGATGTGGCGCGGGAACTGGCGCGCAGTCCGGCGCAAGTGGCGCTGGCCTGGACCATGCAGGACCCGGCGATCTGCTCGCCCGTGATCGGTGCACGCACCCCGGCCCAACTGGAGGACAATCTCGGCGCGCTGGACGTGGCGTTCAGTGCCGATCAGCTTGCCCGGCTCGACGCTGCCAGCCGTGTGCCCCTGGGTTTCCCGCACGAGATGCTGGCTGCGCCGACCAACGCCATGGCCTTCGGCAATGTGAAGGTGGAGCGGCGGTAGGGACAAATTCGCCGCGTGACCGCGCTCAGGCGGCGCGGTCTGCCGTGGACCGGACGATGGGCATGTGCGCACGCAAGGTGGCGTGGCGGCCCTCGTCCGGGCCGTGGACTTCAACGGCCATGCCGACGTGGGCCAGGCTGAGGAACAGATTGAGCAGGCGCTTCTCGGCGGCGTCCAGTGCGGCCAATGGCTTGGCATCCAGCATGTCAAGCCCTTCGGCCAGCAGTGGATTGGCGGCGTCGAAGAAGGCCTGGCGCTGCTCCGGCGTCGAGTTTGACCGGGCATCGGTGCGGACCTGCGAGCCTTCCAGCGCCCATTGTTCCACGAACGGCTCAAGCGCTTCATAGCCTTGGGGGAGCAATGCAGCCATTCGGGTTATCCTCTCCAGCCTTGTCGACGGCACCATCGTAGGTGTGCGGCGCTTATTTTTCAACACACGTGTCGAAATGACGGGGCGATCACATCATGCCGTCGCGAGTCAGGGTACGAACCTGCTCGGCGATGAAGCGCCGGGCGATGTCCTCGGTATCGTCGCCGGCGGCAAGGCCATTGCGATAGACCAGCGGGCCAATGATTGCGCTGGTCAGCATCAGCACGCAATAAACCTCGGCATCGATGCCGGTTTCGGGCTGCTCTTCGGCAAAACGCTCGCGCATGCCGGCGATCATCTCGTCCCAGCGGGGATAGGCCTTGCGAATGTCGCCGCCCGAAATGAAATCCTCGATCCACAGCTTGATGAGCTCGGGATTCTCCAGCACGAAATGGGCGATGTGGCTGGCGCGGTCCATGCGGGGGAAGGCCATGTCCATGCCGCGCGCCAGTTGGGCGGACGACCAGTCCTTGACCGCCGCCAGCAGCGCTTCGCGGCTTTCGAAATGGTAGTAGACCGTGGTGCGGTTGATCCCCATCGCCCGCGCCAGCGCGGCGATGGACAGCGAATCGACACCCTTTTCCGAGATCAGCCGAACCGCCGTCTCGATCATGTCCTGATGGGTCTCGTCGAAACCCTTGTTACGGCGCTGTGACGTCGCGCGCGGTGTTGCCATGGGGCGAATGCGCCGTTGCTGGTTGGTCCTGCCCGGTGCCATAGCCGCCGCGCAGGGGATTACCAAGCATTCACAAGTCCTGCCCGAACGCCGCCAGCAGCCCCCGGATGCGTTTTTCGACGCCACTCCAGTTGTGCGGGTGGCTGATGATGTAGAGATCGTTGGCCTCGATCCCCCGCACCACCATGTCGCCGACCTGTTCCGGCGAGATGTCGGACGGCGGCATGGCAAGGCCGCCGCCGCGCGTTTCGCCGCCCAGGCGTGCGGTGTTGAGCGAAAGGCCGGTCTGGACATAGCCGGGGCACAGCACCGATACGCCGACACCGTTTTCAGCCAGTTCACCGCGCAGTGTCTCGCTGATCGAAACGACGCCGAACTTGGCGGCCGAATAGGCCCCGGTTCCTGCCACGCTGGTCGCAAGGCCCGCCATCGAGGCGGTGTTGACCACGTGCCCCCGGCCGCGATCACGCATGTCGGCGGCGAAGGTGTGTACGCCGTTGAACACGCCGGTGAGGTTGATCGCGATGATCCGGTCGAATGAATCGGGGTTCATATCGGCAAAGGTCTGCCCGTTCGGGGCGATGCCGGCGTTGTTGACCACGATGTCGACCGGACCGAACGCCGCCTCGGCTTCCGCCTTGGCGCGGGCCCAGCCGGCGCGGTCGCGCACGTCCAGAACCACGCCGCGCCAGCCGTCGCCATGGCTGACCAGAACGGCGGCGAGGGTCTCTTCGTTGGCATCGGCTATCGTCACCTGCACCCCGCGCGCGGCCAGCGCTTCGGCGATGCCAAGGCCGATGCCGCTGGCACCGCCGGTGATGAAGGCGTGGCGTGCTTCGCTGACGTTCATGTGATGCCCCTCATTCCACTTCGTAATAGTCGATGACCACGTGATCCGGCTTCCTGATCCCGCGCGCGACGAAGACCTTGCGCGCCATCCAGCCATAGGGTCCGGCGGAGACAGTGAAGCTGGGCGTGGTGCGGAAATAGTAGAGCGAGGGATCGACCTCCTCGCCCCTGGCCAGCTTTTCGATCACTTCGGGGCTGGCGGTGCGCACGCCGGGGTTGAGGATGCCGATCACCGTGCCGTCCGCCGCCTTGACGAAATAGCGTGCTTCGATGGTGGTGAGTCCCCCGTCGTGGATCGCCTGCCAGTCACCGCCGCCGGGCAGGACCGTGCCAGTCAGCTTCGGGCCGGAAACCGTACCGCCGGTGATGGCGATGAACCGGTGACGAGCGCCATCGACGGTGCCCTGCTCGACCGGTGGGGCCAGTTCGGCGCGGATCGAGAAGGCGTAGGTCAAGGTCGGCGCGGGAGCGGACGGTTCGGCGCTTGCCGCCCCGCCGGTCAGGACGAGGGCGGCGGCGATCAGGCTTTTCCAGTTCATGATTCTCTCCTTGCTCCCCTCCCCTTCAGGGGAGGGGCCGGGGGTGGGGGAGTGCCACAAGCGCTGTGGTTCGTCGACAGTCCCCGCCCCCAACCCCTCCCCTGAAGGGGAGGGGTTGTTCCAGTCTTATGGAACCAAAGCCTTTGCCCCGCCATTCCCCTTGATCGACTCGCCTGCGCGGCAGCCTGACCAGACACAGTCGCCCAGCGACAGCCCGCTGACATAGTTGTGCGAACAGATGCCGATGGCGGTGCGCCCGGCGGCATAGAGCCCCCTGACCACGCCGCCCTCGCTGGACAGCACCTCGCCGGTGTCTTCGTCCACCACCAGCCCGCCCATGGTCAGCGCCGGAATCGGATTGAGCTTGAGCGCGGCACCGATATCGGTCGCGTGGAACGGACCCTGCTCGATAGTCTGGCGGTACTTCTCCGATTTGCCGAGTGGATCGCCCTCACCGCGCGCGATGTGGCCGTTGTAGGCGGCCAGTGTCGCGCGCATTTCATCGGCGGGTACACCGATCTTCGCCGCCAGTTCGTCCAGTGTCGGGGCCGATACGGTATATTCGCCCTTGATCGCCTTGAACTGCACCTTCTGGAAGAACACCTTCTTCATCGCGTCGATTTCGCCGCAGATCGTCTGCCACAGCGGTTCGTCGGTGATCAGCCAGCCCTTGCCTTCGCCAGTCTGGAATACGGCGTCGCCGGTGCGCGCACCATAGTATTCCTCGCCCACCAGCCGCTTGCCGTCGGGGCCGACCGAGCAGGATTTGCAGAACGAGGCGGGCGGATAGAGGAATTTCCACGCCGAAATCCGGTCGAGCATCGCGGTCTTGCCGCCCACGGTCATGCCCAGCTTGATGCCCGATCCGTCATCGGCGATGGTGCCGAGCGGGTGTGACTTCAGGTAGGCGGGCAGGGCGGTCCTGGCCATCATCGCGCGGTTATAGGTAAAGCCCCCGGCCGAGAGCACCACGCCGCGGCGCACCCGGATGCGCATCGGCTTCGCCTTGGCGCGCTCGATTCCGGTGATCGTCGCGAACATCTTTTTCGAAAGACCCATGGCACCGACGATCAGGTTGCCCGAAAGCGCCATGGCCTTGGCGTGCTTCCATGCAGACAGCCCGCGCGGCACGCTCAGCACCTCGATGCCGACCACGGTACCCTGCCGGTCGACCACCATGCGGGTCGCGCGAGTCTGGCGCAGGAAGCGGACGTTGGGCAGCGCCTCCATCGAGGCGATCAGGGGCGGCAGCAGATATTGCCCGGCAAGATCGGTCGGCTCACCCTTCGCCGGCTTGGCGCGGTGGCCGCGCTGCGCCGGACTGGCCAGTTCGCGGCCCGGAACGGTCAGTTCATTGCCCGAGAAATAAAGCGATTTGTCATAGGGATAAGACGTCTTCTCCTCAGTCGCCGGGCCGCCGAAGCGTGCGCCGTATTTCTCCAGCCAATCCTGGAAATGGACTGAAGCTTCCGCGAAGCGGCGCACCGTGTCGGGCCGGACAATCTCTCCGGTTTCGTAGGCAAGGTAGTTCGCCATGTTCTCCGGCGTGTCCGCCACCCCGGCTTCCTGCTGCGCGCGGGTGCCGCCGCCCATGTAGACGATGCCGCCCGAAAGCTGAGAGGCTCCGCCACCTTCGCCGCGATCGATCGCCATGACCGGCAGCGTATTATCCTCCGCCGTGCGCAACGCGGCGCAGACGCCAGCAAGGCCGACGCCGACGACCATCACGTCGCAATCGGCGTCCCAGTTCACCCCGTCGGGGTTTTCCACCACCAGCGCCGGTTCGACGCGGGTGGAGGTTTCGGTCAGGTCTTCGAGATAGGTGTGATCGGGCGTCACCAGCGTTTCCTTCGTCTCATTTCATGTGAGTATCGGGCACGTTGCCGCAGTCCTGGTCCAAGACCGGCACGATGCCGTCGCCCGGTTCCTCATCGACCGCGCCGCTGATCGGATGCGGTGCGCGGCGCAGCGGTATCGTTCACATCGGTTCTCCCCTGGGGGCGGAAAGCTTGCTGATCGCCACGGCGACGCATTCGGCCTATTGGCTTTAGTCTCGTTCGGCTCCATGAAAAATGCAACGTATCTGTCGAAAGATTGCTCCATGAACGTACAAGACATCGTCACAGCGGCGCAGCAGCAAACCGGACTGACCGACTTCGGCGATCCTGCCATCCTCGAAGCACT
>JAGWTB010000078.1 GCA_028869175.1 Sphingomonadales bacterium | reverse complement strand
CCGTGTCTATGGGACGCGACGCGCATGTTTACGTCTATTGGACAGCCCCCACCCCAACCCCTCCCTTGAAGGGGAGGGGCTTTGGTTCGTCTGCCGACGAAATTGCGAAGCCTACTGCATCAACAGCCGCGTACCCGATATGATCAACACCGCCGCCAGCGCCGGGCGCAGGTACTTGTCGGGCGCGCGGGTGGAGAACAGGCTGCCGAGGATCACGCCCGGGATCGAGCCGATCAGCAGATTGAGCAGCAGCACCGGATCGACATCGCCGATCATCCAATGGCCCATTCCCGCGACCAATGTAAGCGGCACGGCATGGGCAATATCGGTGCCGACGATGCGCGAAACCGGCAGGTTAGGGTAGAGCATCAACAGCGCCGTCACCCCGATGGCACCCGCACCGACCGACGAGATCGAAACCAGCACTCCCAGAATCGCGCCGAGCAGCACCGTCGGCAACAGCGCATGGCTTTGCGCCACCGATTGGTGGCTAGAGGCATAGGCGGCCAGCTTGCGCTGGAACAAGGTAGCCACGGCGGTGAGGATCAGCATAACGCCCAGCACCATCAGGATGATGTGCGAGGTTTCCTTGCCCACCTTGCCGAAGTGCGAGAGGACATAGACCGACAGTACCGCCGCCGGGATGCTGCCCGTGGCGAGTCGGCGCAGGATTCGCCAGTCGATCGTTTCGCGCCAGCCATGCACACCGCTGCCGACCACCTTGGTGGAGGACGCGTAAAGCAAGTCGGTGCCTACGGCAGTATGCGGACTGACGCCGAACAGCAGCACCAGCAGCGGCGTCATCAGCGAACCGCCGCCGACGCCGGTTACGCCCACAAGCACGCCCACCATGAACCCGGCGATGGCGTGTAATGCATCCATTTGACCCAAAAGGCCCATATTCCCCCCGTTTCCTCCCGATGTCGGGTCGGACACGCTCCAGCTATAGGACAGGAAGTCTATTCCCAAAATAGACATTCTTTCCCTTGCGATAGTCTGGCCTTTGCCTGCGGTGGTGCGATTTGCATCACCACGGCGTTGCTTGGCGACTTTGCCTTGTTCGCAGGGGCGCGGGTGGTCTAGGCCACGGGCTACGCAACGCGATTGGCATGGGCGAAACGCATGGATTTCCACTGGACCGAGGAACAGGCGGCATTCCGCCAGAAGCTCGACGATTTCCTGCGGGCCGAACTGCCCGATGGTTGGGAGGAGTTCTCGAAGCATGGGCCAGCCTCGCCCGCGCTCACCGAATTCGCCCGCCAGTTCTGCCGCAGGCTGGCGGAGGGCGGCATGCTCTTCCCGCACTGGCCGAAGGAGATCGGCGGCGAGGGGCTGGGGCCGTGGGAGCAGCAAATTCTCGCCGAAGTGATGTGGGAATGGGGCGAACCGCGCGGCGGCCAGTACATGAATGTCAACTGGATCGGCCCGACGCTGGTCCGCTACGGCACCGAGGCGCAGAAGGCCCGCTACCTGCCGCAGATCGCCAGCGGCGAGATGCTGTGGTGCCAGGGATTTTCCGAACCGAATTCGGGTTCCGACCTCGCTTCCTTGCGCACCCGTGCCGTGCTGGAGGGAGACCACTACCGGGTCAACGGCCAGAAGATCTGGACCTCCTACGCCGGCCTGGCCGACACCTGCTTCCTGCTCACCCGCACCAGCGATGATCGCAAGCGCGGCATCACCATCCTGCTGGTGCCGATGGATACGCCCGGCATCACCGTGCGCCAGATCCCCAGCCTGATCGGCGAGGGTGACATCCACGAGGTGTTCTTCGACGATGTTTTGGTCCCCGCCACCCAGCGCTTTGGCGAGGAAGGACAGGCCTGGGAAATCATCGGCTTCTTGCTGACCAACGAGCGCCTTGGCATTCCGCGCTACCACCTCGCCCGCGCCGCGCTCGACCGGGCGGTCGCCATGCTCAAGCAGGCGGGCGACTTTGCCGACGCCATGGTCCGCGCCGAAGCGGCGCGCTGCGCCGCGCTGTGCGAAGCGGCGCGCACCGCCAACTATGCCATCGTCCAGAAGCGGGTCGACGGGCTGCCGGTGGGCGGCGAATCGAGTTCGGCGCGCTTTGCCACGGTTATGGCAGAGCGCGATGTCTGCGCCTTCATCGTCGAACACGTCCCGGAGGCGCTCGCCGGGGCCTCCGCCTACCTGCAGATGCACCACCAGCGCGGCGTGGTTGCGGGGATCGCGGCGGGGGCGGCGGAAATCCAGCTCAACATCATTGCCAGCGATGTGCTGCAACTGCCTAGGGAGCCGCGCTGATGCAGCTGTCGCTCAACGAAGACCAGACCCAGGTTCTCGATTTCGTCGACAGCCTGACGCGCCCCTATGCCGCCGTGCCGATGCACGACACCTCATTTGCCCTGACCAGCGATGCGCTCGACGGCGCGTTGATGGACAACGGCTTCCTCGATGTGATGGCGGTGGAGGAACTGGGGCCGGTGACGGCGGCGCTGGTCGTGGAGCGGCTCGCCCGCTTGCCCTTCGCAGTGGAAGCGGCAGTATCCTCGCTGGTGCGGCCGCTGGTCGATCCCGAACTGCCTCGTCCGGTCTGCGTGGTTGAGGAAAGTGCCTTGCGCAAGCCGGTGCGCTTCCTGAAGCCAAGGGCAAGTGTGATCGTCGTTGGCCCCTCGGGCGTGCGCAGTTTCACCGCCAGCGAGGCGCAGGTGCGCAGCGCGGGGGAAGAAGTGCTCTACGCCTATCCGATGGCCTACCTTACCGACATGCCCGCCGATGCGCGCCGCCATGACGTCAGCGCCGGCGAAGTGCGCCGCGCGCTGCGGGTGGCCATGGCGGCGGAAGCGGCGGGGCTGCTGGCCGGGGCGCTTGCCAGCGTCACCACTTACGTCAGCGAACGGCAGCAGTTCGGCCGCCCGCTCGCCACCTTCCAGGCGATGCGTCACCGGCTCGCCGAAGCGCAGGTGCTGACCAACGGTGTCTATTGGCTCGCGCTGCGGGCGGCCGGAACGGGTGACAGCGGCGATGCTGCCATGGCGCTGCTTCACGCGCAGGAGGCGGCGAAGAAGGTGGGGTATGATTACCACCAGTTCCTCGGTGCGATGGGCATGACGCTGGAGCATCCGCTCCATCTGTGGACCTACCGCCTGAAAGCGCTGACCTCGGAACTGGGCGGTCGCGGCGCCAATGCGCTTGCGGCGGCGGAGGCGATCTGGGGCTAATCCACCACCTTGCGCGCCACCAGATCCGCGAGCCGCTCGGCACTTAGGCCCAGAACTTCGCGGTAGACGTAGTCATTGTGTTCACCCAGCAACGGCGCACCGCGTTCGATTTCGGTATCGCCGGGCGTAAAGCGCCACGACGGGCCGATGATCGGGCGCGATCCGCTCTTGTGGTCGCTGACCATGCGGAAGTGCCCGCGCGACCAAAGCCAGTAATCGCCGCATAGATCGAGCGACGAGGCGCAGCGGAAGGCAGGTACGCCCAGCTGTCGCAAGCGTTCGCCCAGCGCGACGGCATCCTGCGCGGCGCAGGCCGCCGCAAGTGCCCGGTCGAGAGCGTGGCGATCAGCTTGCCGACCGGCAAGGCTGCAATGGGCGGGATCGTCGGGCAGGGCCAGTGCTGCGCGCAATGCCTGCCATTCGCCCTCGCTGGCCACGGCAATGCTCAACCATTCGCCGCCAGCGCAAGGATAGATGCCGTGCGGGCACATTTCGGCATGGTAGTTGCCATCCGCTTGCGGCACCTGCCCGGTGAGAGCGTGGGCGAACAGGCTGTCGCCGACCAGCGTGGACAGCGCCTCTACTGTCGAGAGATCGACGAACTGCCCCTCGCCGGTAGCCTCGCGGTGGTGCAGCGCCGCCACTGACGCCAGCGCGGCAAGTGCCCCCGCCGTTGAATCGCCATAGCGGATGTTCATGCCGCGCGGCACTTCGCCTTCGTGCCCGACGAGGTAATTGAGGCCTGAAAGCGCAGCGAAACAGGGGGCATATCCGGTTTGGTAGCCGAGCGGCCCGTCGGTGCCCCACATCTTGATTGCCACCTGGATGAGATCGGGCCTGATGGCGCGAAGGTGTGCCCAGTCGAGCTGCGAGCGTTCCATCGCGCCAGGACGGATGTTGTCGATCACGATGTCGCTGGCACGCACCATGTCGCGGAACAGCGCCAGCCCCTCGGCAGTCTTCGTGTTGAGCTGGACCGACTGGATCTCCTGGTTGATCGACTGGAAATAGGGCGCGGAATCGATGTCCACCCCGCCATAGGCGCGCATTTCATCAAGGTTGCTGCGCGATTCGACCTTGATCACTTCCGCGCCAAGGTGGGCGAGCAGCTTGCCGGCATAGGGCCCGGCCCAGACCTTGGTCAGCTCCAGCACTCGCACACCGGCGAGCGGTCCCTTACGGTCGCGCAGGATGGGACGCGGTGCATGGACGATTATACCGGATTGGCGGCCGTCGTGCTGTGCGGCGGTCGTAATGCCGACAGCGCCAGAATCGTTCCCTCCGTTCGTGTCGAGCGAAGTCGGGACAAAACCGCGCGGCGTGTCTCGACTTCGCTCGACACGAACGGAGGATGGCATTGGGTTCGCGGCGAGATGCGACGTTTGCCGATGCTGCCCGAGCGCGGGCGCGGGGCTGGTGATGCGGGCAGGGGAGGCGCTCATCCGGTAAGGGACGGTCGGATAGGCCACCGGCCCGAACTGTGGATGATCAACTGTCTGGAAGAAGCCGCGATGGCGGAATTGCGGGTTGTGCGGCAAATCGGCGGCGGTGTTGACCGGAACGATGGGTACTCCGGCTTTTTGCGCCGCTTCGGAAATTGCCACCTTTTTCTGCCCGGCGCACCATTGGCTGAAATGCTGGCGAAACAGCGCCACGCGATCAGCCGTGCAGTGGAATTCCAGCCAGTCCGCCGGGAACTGCCGGGTCCATTCGGGCTCGCCCATCAAGGCGCACAGCCCTTGCCAATGCACTCTGGTGGTTATCAGCAGGAACACGTGTCCATCCAGGGTGGCGAAGGCGGCACCCGGTCCACCCATGTCATAGGCGGTGCGCGCGGCGCTGGGTTCCGCTTCGCCGGCCAGCATCCGGCCAAGCACGCAGTCGATCCGGTTCACCTGCACACCGACTTCGGAGAGGTCGATGAACTGGCCCTCACCAGTAAGCCGCTGCCGGTGCAGCGCGGCGAGGAGCGCCAGTGCTGCGTCGATCCCTGCCTCATAGTCCGACAGGAAACGCCCCGCGCCCTTGAGCGGCGGTTTGTCAGGAGCGCACTCGCTGGGGGTGTGGTAGGCCCAGCCACCCGCCGCGATCACGTTGAGCGGGCGCGCTTGCTGCCATTCGGCGGGCGCACCCTGGCCGAAGGGCGTGATGATGGCATGGGTCAGGCCGGGGTGAGCCGCAGCGACCTGCCCTGCCGTCAGTCCGCGTGCCTCTCCCCACAACTCGTCATGGTCGTCGATCAGCGCGTGGGCACGGGTGAGCAGGCCGGCGAGGGCGGCTTGGCCATCGGCGCTGGCCAGGTCCAGTTCCACCGACTGCTTGTTGGTGTTGAGGTAGCCGAACAGCGCGCTTTCGCCGCGATGGAACGGCCCAAGCGCGCGCGTGGGTGCGCCGCCGGGGCGTTCTATCTTGATCACCTCCGCGCCGAATTCAGCAAGCAGCTTACCGCAATATTCGCCGCAGACCCGCTCGGCGATCTCGATCACGGTGATGCCTTGCAGTGCGGTCACAGGCTCTGTCCGTCGTCGATGGTGAAGGTGGCACCGGTGATCTGACCGGCCCGGTCAGACAGAAGATAGACCAGCATGTCGTCCAGCGCACCGGATTCCAGAAGGCGGCGGCGATGGAGCGCGGCGATGTCAGCCTGGCCGCGTTCGGAAGCAAACCAGGCCGCGTTGATTTCGCTGGCGATCCAGCCCGGTTCCAGCGTGTTGACGTTGATCCCCTGCCGCACCCATTCGCGGGCGAACTGGCGGCCCAGATGGACAAGTCCAGCCTTGCTGGCGGCATACATGGCATCGCCGGTGCCGCTTTGCCGGGCCGTGATCGAGCCGACCAGGACGATCCGTCCGCTACCGTTATCCCGGCTGCCTGCCGCGATCATCCGCCGCGCGCCCTCGCGAGCGACGAGGTACGTGCCAAGCAGGTTGGTATCGAGCACCTGCCGCAAGCCGACCGTGGAAACGTCTGTCGAACGGCCACCGGTGCCGATCCCGGCATTGGCCACGACCGAATCGACCGGCCCGAACCGCGTTTCGGCGGCATCAAATGCAGCGCAAACCGTGGCTTCGTCCATCACGTCCATCGCCACGCCCATGGCTTGTCCGCCGCTGGCACCGATCTCCGCCGCCAGCGCCTCGCATCGTTCGGCCCGCCGCGCCGCCAGCACCACGCGCGCGCCAGCAGCGGCACAGGCGAGCGCGAAGCCCGCGCCGATGCCCGACGAGGCACCGGCGATCAGGGCAGTACGGCCGTCCAGTCGCACCATTACTTGCGCTGGAACCTCTTCCAGTCACGCTGGAGTGGCGGCATGGCCATGTATTTGTCGATGCCCATCTGGAAGTGCCGCACCCTGATTTCCTGATAGTCGCCCAGCGTCAGGCCAGGCTTGGCCGAGGCTTCGATGCCTTCCTGCTGCAGGATCAGGTTGTCGGTGTCCTGATCGAGAATGCCGCCGAAACCGGGGTCCATGCCGGCGGCTTCCTTGAACGACTGTTCCTTGCCCAATGTCACCAGTTCAGCGGTTTCGTAGTGCGAGCCATCGGTCGGCTTGGGCCAGAGGAACAGCACTTCGTACAGGCTTTCACGGTGATTGCGCGGGCTCGGGCGGAAGCGGTAGACCATCGGTAGCGAGATGCCGGGGAACAGGAAGCAGTTGGGGAAAATCGTGTAGCTGAAGCAGTCGAGGATTTCGGAGTCCGAGACGTGATCGAGCTTGGCGTTCGATGCCTTCTCGAAGCCTGCCCGGAACATGTCGGCCATCTTCTGCCGCGCCGTTTCGCCTTCGCCGACAACCGGCTTTTCGGTCACGATCGAACTGTCGCCCACAGTGAAGCGATCGAGCACATCCTGTTCGTTGAACTGGCCGTACTTGGTCGGGCTGACCACGCCGAGCGTCGAGATGAAGCGGTTCACGTGCTCGCCATAGGTATCGTACTGCGAGTTGATGTCGGCATTGGTCGGCGAAACCTGCGGGTGCGTGTCGGGCACGTGGTAGGCTTCCATGAAGGCTTCGGCGTTGAGCTTCCAGTTCGCCGGGATGCGCTTGCCGACGTGGCAGGCGACGTAGCGATCCTCAAGCTTCCACTGCCGAATATGGGCCATGGCTTCCGGGCCGATGTATTCCTCAAGGCTGGGTGCGTCGGGATCCATGTTGATCCAGACGAAACCGGCGAGCAGTTCCACCCGCGCTTCGGGCAGCGAGAATTCCTTCGGGTCGGCGTGGGGAAAGTCCCACGGGCAGAGGATTTCCTTGTTGGTCCCGTCGATGTTCCAGCTCCAGCCATGGAAGCTGCACTTGAACTCCTTGGCATTACCTTCGGATCGCGAGGCGCGCAGCTTGGTGCCGCGGTGGAGGCAGGCGTTGTAGTATGCGCGAATCTCGGTCGGGGTGACGCGGGTGATGATGAAGCTGAACGTGCCGACTTCGTAGACGTAATAATCGCCCACCTCCGGGATGTGTTCTTCGCGGCAGGCCCATTGCCAGGTGCGGGACCAGACGCGCTTGAACTCTTCCTCCTGATAGGCCGCCGAGGTGTAGCGTTCGGTGTTGATGTCATCGCTGCCCAGGTAGCTGTAGTTCTCGGAACATACCCAGCCTGGCGCGGGCACCTTGTCGCGCGCGATGATGTCCTGCGTGGATTCGGCCGGACAACGGGCCTGTCCGGGGGATAGCTTTCCGGTTTCGAGGTTCATCGGATTTTTCCTTCAGCCGATCAGGTTCTTGTGAATGGTACCGTCCTTCATGATCAGGGCGATGCGCTGTGTGTCTACCAGCAGGGACAGGTCTGCGAGCACGTCACCGTCAAACAACACCATGTCCGCCAGCTTGCCGGGCTCCAGCGTGCCAAGATCGCCCTCATCGCGCATGGCCAGTCCGCCGTTGCGCGTGGCGCAGACCAGCGCTTCGGCGGGGCTATAACCATAGTAGTCGACGAAATGCTGCACGTCGCGAGCGTTGGTGCCCTGTCGGTTCCAGGCGAGCCCGTAGTCTCCGCCGATAAGATGGCGGATGCCGCGCTTGCGCAGGGCGGTGTGGGTGGCGATGGAGGCTTCGACCAGCGGCGGGATGCCCATCGCTTCGGCCGTGCCCTTCGGCAGCCATGGCTCGCCCTCATGGATCATGGTGTGGAACAGACCGATGGAGGGGACGACGAAGACCCGGTCCCTGGCTTCCTCCAGCATGTCGAGCATTTCCTCGTCATGGAATTCGGCGTGGAGAATGCCGACGACTCCGGCGCGGACGCAGTGCTTGACGCTGTCTATCGAGCGGGCGTGGGCGTTGACCTTGCGCCCGAAGCCGCGCGCGGTGTCCACCGCCATCTGCACTTCCTCGAAGCTCATCGGCGTGGTGTGCGCGGGGGCTGTGGGGTAGAAAGGGTCGCCCGAAATATCGAGCTTGATGTTGTCGCACCCTTCACGGCAAGCAATCCGCACAGCGCGGCGCATTTCTTCCGGGCCGGTGACGATCATCGAGATGCCATCGCGGTGACTGTGATCGCGGCTCTCATCGCCGATGGAGCCGATCACCGTGATTTCCAGGCTGCCGGCACGGATGCGCGGGCCCGGAAACATCCCGGCGTTGATTGCATCGCGCACCGCAACCGCCAGTCGCAACTTGGCTTCCGACGCGCCGTAAACGCTGGTGAAGCCGGCATCGAGCAGGGTGCGGGCACCCTGCATGGCGATCAGGGTGTGCGCTTCGGGCGATGGCGAAATGATCGCGTCGGTACCGGTGGCATCACCGAAAGAGATGTGGCCATGGCCTTCGACCATGCCGGGCATGAGGAATCGCCCTGCCGCGTCGATCACCGTATCGCCGGGCTCCGTTGTTATGGAACCCGCCGGCCCGACCGCTGCGATGCGATTGCCGTCCACCGCCAGATCGCCGGGGAATGGCGACGCGCCGGTGCCGGTGAAGATCGACGCGTTTCTGATGACTGTCCGGCCCAAAGCGGTCCCTCCGTTACCGGCCCGAGCTTGTCCACCCGATGCCACAAGATGTGAAGGCGCCAGAATAGGCCTGTGCCGCCGACTGCAAATGACTGGCGGGGCAGAACACCTTTCCCCTGTCGGCGCGGCAGCCCGCGACACTTTGCATTGCCGGGCCCGTGCGGGCATGAAAGAAGCAGGAAGCGCCATGCGACGGCGCAGGAGGTTTGCAGACAATGGGTAATTTGACCGTCACCATGACCGACGTCAACGGCGTCACCAGGGTGATCGATAACGCCGAACCCGGCCTCAGCCTGATGGAACTGGCCAAGGCCAACGACGTGGCCGGAATCATGGGCGATTGCGGCGGCGGCTGCGCCTGCGCGACTTGCCACGTCTATGTCGATGCCGCCTGGTGGGACAGGGTCGGTGCGCCCGATGACATCGAAGCTTCGATGCTGGACATGGCGGAGAACGTCCAGCCACGCAGCCGGCTCGGTTGCCAGATCAAGTTGAGCGCCGAACTGGACGGGATTACCGTCACCGTCGCGCCGTAACCTTGCCTCCCGGGGCAAGCGCCCGTTCGAAATGGGGCATGGCGCGCGCGGGGCGGGCGTCCGATGATGATCGCATGTACAGGCGAGCCGCGCCCCTGCGGCTCTGCCCAGCCCAAACCGGGAGGGATTTCGATGGATAGCCAGACGCAGGCAAAATGCCCGCTGAGCCAGGATGAACAGGCGCTGCTCGCCAGCGGTACGCTGAAGGATGAAGCGATCCTGGCGCACCCGCACGACTTCTACTCGGTCATGCGGCGCGGCGATCCGGTGCACTATGACGAGCAGCTCGGTTCATGGCTGGTCACCCGGCACGAAGACATTTCGGCGGTGCAGAACGATCCGCTGACCTTCTCGGTCAACAAGGGCTACCATACCCAGCAGGCGCGCGGGATGCAGGACGAGTACCAGGACATCCTGCGGCGTGAAGGCGGTGGCTATTTCCCGGACGCGATCATGTCCGACCCGCCGTATCACACCCGTATCCGCAAGCTGATGGAAAGCGCCTTCACCGCGCACCGGGTAAAGGAACTGGAACCCCGCATCCGCGAAATCGTCATCGACCTGCTCGATTCGGTCACCGGCAAGGGGCAGGCAGATTCCGTGAAGGACATCGCCGTGCCGCTGACCATCCGCGTGATCGTTGAGCAGCTGGGGCTGGAGCACGGCCTGGAGGAGAAAATCTCACGCTGGTCCGTCGCGGTCACCGCGCAGATCGGCCGGATGCAGAACCGCGAACAGATGATCGAGAATGCCAGGCAGATCTGCGATCTCCAGCATTACCTCATCGGCAAGATGAAGGAGCGCGAGACCGACCCGCGCGAGGACATGATTTCCGACATTGTGCACGCCAAGATCGCGATGGACGACGGCTCGGTGGAAGTGCTGACCTTCGAGGAAGCGGTCTCGTTGATCCGCGCCCTGCTGATTGCCGGGAATGACACGACGGCCACCGCCATCGGCAACATGTTCTACATCCTCGCCACCCGGCCGGACGTGGCGCAGGCGCTGAGCGACAATGTCGAGGATGACCGGTTCCTGACCCGCTTTGTCGAGGAACTGCTGCGGATCGAACCGCCGGTGCGTGCGCTGTCGCGGATGACCACCAGGGAAGTGACGATTGGTGAAACGACCTTGCCCGAAGGGGCACACGTTTTGCTGGTCTATGGTTCCGGCAACGACGACGAGACGGTGTTTCCGTGCCCGCGTGATTTCGACGTGAGCCGCGGCAATATCGGCCGCCATGTCGCCTTTGGCGGCGGACCGCACCGCTGTGTCGGCCTGTCACTCGCCCGCATGGAGATCAAGGTCATGGCGCGCGAGATCATTCGCCGCATGGCCGACATCAAGCTGGCGATTGCACCTGAGGACATCCGTTACGTTCCTACCGTGGCGACGCGGACGATCGAATCGTTGCCGATCACCTTCACCGCGCGCGCAGCTTGAGCAGCGAGGCAGGGGAACGCACCATGGCGGCAGAACTGGCAGGCAAGGTTGCCATCATCACCGGCGCGGCGGGCGGCATCGGACGGGCAACCGCCGAGCTGTTCGTTGCAGAGGGCGCGAAGGTGGTCGTCGCCGACATGGATGAGGCGAACGGTTCGGCGCTGGTCGCGTCGCTGGGCGAAGATGCCGCCTTCATCCGCACCGACGTCTCCTCGCGAGAGGCAGTGCAGGCGGCGGTGGACCTGGCCGTGTCGCGCTTCGGCGGGCTGCATGTGATGTTCAACAACGCCGGTATGTCGTGCGGGGCCTATCCCGATTTCGTTGATGACCGGCTGGACGATTTTGACCGGGTGATGCGGGTCAACGTGCTCGGCCCGATGCTCGGCACGCAGATCGCCGCGCGGCACATGAAGGATCATGGTGGCGGGGTGATCCTGCAGAATTCGTCCATCGCCGGACTTCTCGCTGGCCATGCGATGATGACCTACCGCGCTTCCAAGGCGGCGCTGATCCAGTTCAGCAAGTCTGCGGCAATCGATCTCGGGCGCTATGGCATCCGGGTGAACTGCCTGGTCCCCGGCCATATCCGCACGCAGCTTTCCTCGTTCCAACAAGGTGCGCAGGACGATAACATTGCCCAGCTCGACCGCGAGATTGACGCGGTCTACCTCTCCAACCAGATACTCAAGAGCCGGGGCGAGCCGGACGACTGCGCCCAGGCGGCATTGTTTCTCGCCAGCGATCGTGCGCGGCAGATCACCGGGATCGTCATGCCGGTGGAAGCCGGGGTTACCGCAGGTGACCCGGTAAACCACCTCGCCGACATCTTCGCGGCACGGGCGCGGGTACTGGGCGAATAGGACGGGATCAGGCCGGACGGGAACGCGGTCCAGCCTGGGACATGCGGAGCAGGCGCTCGCCCAGCAAGGCTGTCGGTATCAGGCTGGCGAACCAGAACAGGTGGTACCAGGCCGGATACTGTTTCCAGATGTGAATGTGCCAGGGTAGCGAAATCGCCAGCAGTGTGATGCCCAGCCAAAGCGCTGCCGGCCTGCGCTGCTCCGCCAAAGCCGCAGTCAGGGCAGCGGCGCAGACTATGGCAACGACACCTGCCGTCAGCCGCACGATCAGCATAGCCATGGTATAGGCCCGGTGCGGATAGGCGGCCGCATATGCCGGCCAGGCGTGGGTAGCCAGCAGGCTCAACATGCCCGAAACCGCAGCGAAGCAAGCCAGTCCTGCAATGACCGAAGCAATCTTGCGCACCATGGGCTCGCCTCTCGACTGAGCATCAGCGCAGCAGTTGTACAGCATCGAATGCAACAAGTGGACCGGCAAACTCCAGACAGGCCGGCTCTGCAGCGCGCTATCGCTTGCCCTTGCCGCCAACGCCCTTGAGATATTCGACCATCTTGGCCTGATAGTCAGGATTGAGCATCAGGCCGCTGTTGGCCATGCGTTCGACATGGCGGCCCATTTCCGGGCCCAGTTCGGCGCAGAGCTCTATCGCAACCTTGGCCGCGCCCATCTGTTCGCCGTTCTGCCTGGCGAGGTGACGGCAGAAGTCCATCGTCTCCTGCTCGAAGGTATCATCCGGATAGACCTGGTGGACCAGGCCCATGGTGAAGGCCATGTCCGCCGGGGCGGGCTTGTTCGCCATGATCAGCCAGCGCGCCCAGTGCGGGCCGCACAGGCGGGTGAGGCGCGAGACGCCGTTCGAGGCCGGGAGCACGCCGAACAGGCCTTCGGGGAAGGCATAGGACGCGCTTTTCGCCGCCAGCCGGAAGTCGCACGACAGCGACAGCTCGAGCCCGCCGCCGACGCAC
>JAGWTB010000153.1 GCA_028869175.1 Sphingomonadales bacterium | reverse complement strand
GCCCTGCCCGGCATTCCCCCCGGCACGGCGCCGGTGCGGGTGCTGCTGATGTCTGACCTGCACGTGGTCGGCCCGGAAATGCCGCCTTCCCGGCTGGCGCAGATCGTTGCTCAGGTGAATGCGCTGAAGCCCGATCTGGTGGTTATCGCGGGGGATTTCATTTCCGACCGCGCACTTTCCACCCATACCTATAGCTTCAAAGAGGCGGTCGCGCCGCTGGCGGGGCTGCAGCCAAGGCTTGGTACCATCGCCGTGCTGGGCAATCACGACAACTATCGCAGCGCTGCCCGGGCCGGGATGGAGCTTTCGCGCGTTGGCGTGACGGTGCTGGTCAACCAGACGGTGCGCAAAGGCCCGCTGATCATTGGCGGGCTGGGCGACTATGCCACCGGGCATGACGACACCACCACCCTGATGCGCAGTGCGCCGCTGGGCGAGATTCCGCTGGTGGTCGTCAGCCATCACCCGGACGTCTTTGCTCGTCGCACTTTTGACGTGCCCCTGGTGCTCGCCGGGCATTTCCATTGCGGCCAGATCGGCTGGCCTTGGGGCGGAACCCCGGTGCACACCTCGGACTGGGACCACCGCTACACCTGCGGCGTAGTGTATCAGGGCGAACGGACGATGTTCGTCACCTCCGGCCTTGGCAATTCGATCCTGCCCTTCCGCCTGTTCACCCGGCCCGACGTCTGGATGATCACGGTAACGCCCAAGGCCAAATGAAAACGGGGCCCGGACTTTCGACCGGACCCCGCAATTTCTTGTTGGTCTGAAAGGATCAGAGGCCGGCAGCCGCCGCGACTTCCGCCGCAAAGTCGCTGACTTCCTTCTCGATGCCTTCGCCGAGCTGGAAGCGGACATAGTCCTTGAGGACGACGGCCGAACCGACTTCCTTGGCCGCATTGGCGACGACCTGGGCGATCGGGGTCTTGTTGTCCATCACGAACACCTGGCTGAGCAGGGCGTTGTCCTTGGCAAACTTCGCCGCGGCGCCATCGGCGCGCTTGGCGAGGATGTCGGCCGGGATTTCCTTGCCGCTCTTGTTCGCTTCCTCGGTGGCCTTTTCCAGCGCGATCTTGCGTTCGCGCTCCAGCACTTCGGGATCGAGATCGTCAGCCGAGAGCGCCATCGGGAAGGCAGCGGCGATGTGCATCGCGATCTGCTTGCCCAGCGCTTCGAGCGCGGCCTTGTCGCCTTCGCTTTCCAGCGCGACCAGCACGCCGATCTTGCCGAGCATCGGCGCAGCAGCGTTGTGCATGTAGGGCACGACCACGCCGTTGCTGACCGAAACGGTCTTCATGCGGCGCACCTGCTGGTTTTCACCGATGGTGGCGACATTGGCAGTGAGCGCGTCGCTCACGGTGCCGCCGCCCGGATAGGCCGCCGCCTTGAGCGCGTCGACATCGTCCGAACCCAGCGCCAGCGCGGCATCGGTGGTCTTGCGCACGAAATCCTGGAACTGGTCGTTCTTGGCAACGAAGTCGGTTTCCGAATTGACTTCGACCGCGACGCCCTTGGTGCCCGAAACGGCCACGCCGACCAGACCTTCGGCCGCGGTGCGGCTGCTCTTCTTGGCGACGGCGGCCAGACCCTTGGCGCGCAGCGCGTCAACCGCGGCTTCGAAATCGCCGCCGCTTTCGTCGAGCGCCTTCTTGCAGTCCATCATGCCCGCGCCGGTGCGTTCGCGCAGGTTCTTCACGTCAGTGGCGGTATAGGCCATTGCTGTGGTCCTTCTTCAAAGAATGGGTTCGGCGCCGGGCCCATGGACCCGGCGCGCGACATTTTTGTGACGCTGACCGGGCTCAGGCCTCGGCAGCGGGTTCCTCGGCGGCGACTTCGACCACGGCTTCTTCAACCGGGGCTTCGTCCAGCGCGCCAACGTCGACGCCCGAATCGACCACGCCTTCGCGGTGACCCTTGGTCGCGGCGGCAGCCACGGCTTCGCAGTACAGGCGGATCGCGCGGCTGGCGTCATCGTTGGCCGGGATCGGGAAGGCGATGCCATCGGGCGAGACGTTCGAATCGAGGATCGCGACGACCGGGATACCCAGCACGTTGGCTTCCTTGATCGCCAGTTCTTCCTTGTTGGCGTCGATCACGAACATCACGTCCGGGATGCCGCCCATGTCGCGGATCCCGCCCAGCGACAGTTCCAGCTTGTCGCGTTCGCGGGTCATCTGCAGGACTTCCTTCTTGGTGAAGCCCGAAGTGTCGCCCGAGAGCATTTCTTCCATCGACTTGAGCCGCTTGATCGAACCGGAAATGGTCTTCCAGTTGGTCAGCATGCCGCCCAGCCAGCGGTGGTTGACGAAGTGCTGGCCGCACTGGCGCGCCGCCTGGGCGATCGGTTCCTGCGCCTGGCGCTTGGTGCCGACGAACAGCACCTTGCCGCCGCGCTGCACGGTGGATGCGATGAAATCGAGCGAGCGCGCGAACAGCGGCACGGTCTGCGACAGGTCAAGGATGTGGATGCCATTGCGGGCGCCGAAGATGTACGGCTTCATCCGCGGGTTCCAGCGGTGGGTCTGGTGGCCGAAGTGCGCGCCGGCCTCGATCAATTGCTGCATGGTGACGACGGGAGC
>JAGWTB010000077.1 GCA_028869175.1 Sphingomonadales bacterium | reverse complement strand
CCGGGCGGCTTCCGGCTGAACGGCACCAAGTTCTGGATCACCAACGGCACCCATGCCGATGTGCTGGTGGTCTATGCCCGCACGCAGCCCGATGCCGGGTCGCGGGGGATCACCGCGTTCCTGATCGAGAAGGGCACGGCCGGCTTCTCCATCGGCCAGAAGATCGACAAGATGGGTATGCGTGGCTCTCCCACCGCCGAACTGGTGTTCGAAGACTGCTTCGTTCCCGACGATGCTGTCATGGGGCCGTTGAACGGCGGGGTTGGCGTACTGATGTCGGGGCTGGACTATGAGCGGGTGGTACTCGCCGGGTTGCAACTGGGCATCATGCAGGCCTGCCTCGATGTCGTGATCCCCTACCTCCGCGAACGCAAACAGTTCGGCAAACCCATCGGCGCATTCCAGCTTATGCAGGCCAAGGTCGCGGACATGTATGTCGCGCTGCAATCCGCGCGCGCCTACGTCTATGCCGTGGCGCGCGCCTGCGACGCCGGGCAGACCACCCGCTTCGACGCCGCTGGCGCGATCCTGCTGGCGAGCGAGAATGCCTTCCGCGTGGCTGGGGAGGCCGTCCAATCGCTCGGCGGCGCGGGCTATACCAAGGACTGGCCGGTCGAACGCTTCCTGCGCGATGCCAAGCTGCTGGACATTGGTGCCGGCACCAACGAGATTCGCCGGATGCTGATCGGCCGCGAACTGATCGGGGCAGCCTGACAGTAGCGGCGCGCAGCGATCAGAACCGTTCGTCCCACCCCTTGGGCAACACGATCTTCTTTGCCACCGGAAAGCCCAGATAGCCGTTGTGCGCGAAGGCATAGGCGTTGGTGCGCAGCGGATCACCTGAAACCAGAACCATGAAATCGTCTGGATCGGTGACGATCGGCACCATGCGGTTGGGATCATCGCTCTCGGCAAAATCACGGCTGAGCTTGCCGAGGTTGACCTGGTGCTGGAGGCTGGTGATCTTGAATTCGGTCCAGGTCTCCATCAGCATCTCGCAGCGCCAGGCGGGCATCCGCGCGTGATCGTAGAGGTAGTGCTTGACGTCCGCCTTGCTCCATCCGGCCTTGGCGATGGTTTCGGCCAGGATCGGGCTGATCACCAGCGCCGGGCGCAAGGTGCCATGGGTGAGGCCGCCCACGGTGAAGGCCACTTCCCAACCAGTTTCCTTGGCAACGCCATCGGCGAGATAGGGCAGGAGCAATTCGGGTGTTGCCCCGGTGACCGACGGCATGACGTCACCGCCGGTCATGCGTGTGATAGTCACGGTGTTATCGCCGGTCTTGAAGCCCATATCCTCGGCATTGGACGGCCAGCCGATCCGGGCGAGTGCATCTTCGTTTTCCGCCAGCACCACCCGGAAGGTGTTGCCGAAGGTGCCCTTGTCGGTCTTGTGCAGCAGGAAACCGGCCATGTTGCGCAGGGCGAGTCGCCAGAAACGACCGACGGAGGTGTTGGGCTTGAACCCGTCACGCAGCGCGCCCTGTTCGTAGTTGAAACCAAGCTGCTTGATGATCGGTCCGTTGAGCACGATCAACGTTTCCGCCCCCGGCGTGTTGCCCGAATGCTCGACCCCGTAGATCGGATCGCACATCGCTTCGGCCAGCGCGACGAGGATCGGCATGTATTCGGGCTTGCACCCGGCCATCACCCCGTTGACCGCCGTCGCCCAGATCGTCACCGCACGGCTTGAAGGCAGGACAACGCCCAGCACTTCGCCAGGCTTGCGATCCGTGAACTTCAGGAACGCCTCGACCTTGTCCTTCGTTGGCGGAATGATGGGCAGGCCGTCCGACCATTCGTTGGCGTAGAAGTGCTCTTCCACCTCTTCGAACGATCCGGTGAAGACGATGTCCTGTGGCCCCGGCTCCGGCTCAAGCACGATGTCGTCCGGCTGGACGGTGAGGTTGGCGATGACTTCGGCGGCGGTGACCGCGCGCGTATTGCGTCGTACTTCGTCGGCGGTTTGCGTGCCCGGATGGCCGACAATCGTCGCCACCGGCATGTTGGGCATGCCAAGGCCGATCGACGTCGCCGCCGCCTGCGTCAGGAACCCTTCGCAAACCAGCGAGGAGGTGGGGTAACCTGCCCTTTCACAAACCTCGCTCGCCCGCAACACGGCGGGGGTGCAAGATCCTCAGCACGCCATGCAGGATATGGCGGCGTCGACTCCCAGTTCCTTGAAGCGCTGGGGCAGCGAGGCGAGAAGTTCCTTCTCGTTGACGCCGTGGGTCGAACCGAATTCGCGCCAGCTGACCCACTTCACGTCGGGATATTGCGTCGCCAGCTCTTCCTCCAGCGCGGCGAACACCTCATCTCCGGCAAAGAGATAGTCCCACAACTGGGCCACCGTCTTGCCGTTCAGCGTTTCGAGCCGCTTTGCCAGTGGCCGGGTCTTGAGCTTTCGCTCGCCCTTGGGCCAGACGACTTCGTAGAGCCGTTCGCCGGTGTCGTTAGCCATTCAAGACAATCCTTCAGGTTCGGATAGCGAATTCATACACGTTCAGCCTCGCCCCGCCAGCAGCTTCGCCGCAGCTTCCGCCGCAGCGATGCCTTCGGCCATGGCCTGCGCCACGTTGCCGCCATAGCCTTCGCGCACCGCCCCGGCGGCAAACAGCCGCGGGTCGGTACTGGCGGTGGAGGCATCGGCCCGCACAGTGCCATCGTTGTTCAGCAGCCCCGGCGGCAGGAAAGCCGCATTTGGCTCAACCCCGATAAAGGGAAATACCCCGGCAACTTCCAGAGTGGACTCGTTGCCGGTGCGGACATTGCGCAACCGCAACCCGGCGACCGAATTTTCGCCCATTACCTCGACCACTTCACTATCCCAGGCGAAGCGGACATTGTCGCGCGCGGCAAGCCGGTCGACATAGATCGGCTTGGCCTTGATCGGCGACCGGCAAACCATGGTGACGGTGCGACTGGTTTTCGCCAGCACCAGTGCCTCGGTCACGGCGGCGTCACCCGTGCCGATGACGGCAACATCCCTGCCCCGGTAGAATCCGCCGTCGCAGGTAGCGCAGCGTGACACGCCGCGACCGGTGAACTTTTCCTCGCCCGGCACGCCAAGGCGGCGCAATCCGGCACCGGATGCGACGATC
Source organism: Sphingomonadales bacterium (assembly GCA_028869175.1). Lineage (GTDB taxonomy): Bacteria > Pseudomonadota > Alphaproteobacteria > Sphingomonadales > Sphingomonadaceae > Novosphingobium. The sequence continues at coordinate 9,987 of JAGWTB010000077.1, read as the reverse complement.
ACCGCTTCGGGGTGGCAGGTCTTGCCATCTTCGGTGGTCAGCGCGATCCTTTCGCCCAGTTCCACTCGGACGACCGGCCATTCGACCACCTGCACACCTTGTTTTTTCGCCTGCTCCAGCAGGTGCATGGCTACCGCCTGCCCGGAGTGGTGCCCGGCCACGCCGAGCCCATCGACCTCATCGACCGTCGCAACCAGACCGCCGTACAGGCCACTCCCTTCGAACAGCGTCACCAGCCGCCCCAGCCGCGCGCCATGGAGCGCCGCCGAGAGCCCGGCCAGCCCTCCACCGATGACGGCGACTTCTTCCATGTTCTTCAGCGGCCTTACCAAGACACTCTCCGCAACCACCGAACTGTGCCGGTTCCGCAGGCGATTGGATATGACCGTTGCCCCGCCGTCAAGTGCCGAGATTCCGGCAGCACTGGCACCCGCGATGGATCGCCTAGGCGACACCCGTGTCATTCGAAGCCTGCATCATGATCGGGGCAATATCCCGCGCGTAACGAGCCGCGTGACGAACCGGGCATAGTCGGCGCGTTTGACCGGCCCGACCACCCTGTCGCCGTCTTCGTCACCACCCAGGCTTTCAGCGAAGACCAGCTTGAGCAGCACCTGGGTGGTCGCTTCGACATCGCCGACCACCAGTTCGCCACTGGCATCGGCCTGCACCAGCAAATCGAGCAAGGGTACGTAGAAATGCCGCCGCACCGCCGCGCGCATTTCAACCTTGAGCGCAGTGAGGTAGCCCGGATTGAGCATCAACAGCCGCTGGATGCTGCGGGCATGCGGGGTGGCGATCAGGGCAAGGGCGGACTGCAGGTAGTTGCACAGCCGCTCTTCAGCCGTCCCGCCGTGATCGTAATCCACCCCGCTGGCACCAGCCAGCATGTCGCGGATCACCTCGATGAACAAGGCTTCCTTGCCTGGGTAGCGGGCATAGACAGACTTGCGCGAAAGGCCCGCCACGTGGGCGACGGCGTTGAGCGTGGCTGCTTCGCCGTGATCGAGCAGAACGCGGATCGCCGCCTCGCGGATGGCCTGATCGATGGCCGAAGCCTGCTCAAGACTGGGCCTGCCCTTGGCGCGCGCCGGCACCCGCGTTGCAGTTGTCTGATCGCCCGGCACGCTGGGCCCCCTTTCTTTCCTTCCGCTCCATCCCCGAGGGGGAATACCATGAAAATAAAAGACACGCTATTGTATATTTTTAGCCGTGCTGTTAACCCCTGAGGGAATCGGGAATGGTCAGTCAGGTTTCACAGGTGCCCAGCCGCAACACTCGCATTGCCATTCCGATCCTGTCGCTGGCAGCGCTGGCCGGATGCGCGCCCACGATCAAACTGGCCGAAGCTGATCGCAGCCTGCCTCCGACTTATGAGGCATCTGCGCATTCCAGCGAGACAACACTGCAACTCGATCACTGGTGGCAAGGCTTCAACGACCCACAACTCACCGGCCTGATCGAACAGGCACTGGAACACAGCACTACCGCGCGCATGGCCTACGCCCGCATTGCTGAGGCCAGGGCGCTACGCAATCAAGCGCGGGCGGGTACCTTGCCGTCAGGCAGCATTTCCGGGTCGGCAAGCGAGCGCGGCAGTGAGGGCCTGTGGGGTGCCGGCAGCGATCAGTCCGGCAACCAGGCCTATCAGGCGGGCTTCAACGCCAGCTGGGAACTGGACATCTTTGGCCGGCTTGGCGCAATCCGAGATCGTGCCGATGCCGATGCCGCCGTCGCGACTTATGACTTCTACGGCACCCGCATGGCGCTGGTCGCGGATGTCGCCAACGCCCTGTTCCTGTCGCGCTATCTGGCTGTGCAACGGGTTGAGGCGGAAGACGGACTGCGCATTGCCCGCGAACTGGCCCGCACCGCCGCGATCGGTCAGCAGAAGGGCCTGATTTCGGGGCAGGACCGCGCCCGGCTTGACGCCGATGTCGAAGCCAATGCCGCCGAGGTCACCCGCATCGGCGCGGAACTGCAGAACAGCGTGCGCGCCCTGCTGATCCTGACCGGGCAAGCGACTGCACCGACGTCTTCTCTCGGCATCGAACCCCGGCTGTCCACGCCTCCTGCCCTGCCCGACAACACACCGGGCAGCCTGCTCACCCGCCGGCCGGATGTGTTGTCCGCAGAAGCCGCGCTGCGATCCGCCACCGCAGGTGTCGAGGTCAGTCGGCTGGCGTTGTTTCCGCAGTTCACCATTCAACCGGGCATCGGCCTGTCCGCCATCGGCACGCCTGCCGCCGGCACCGGACTGTGGTCGCTCGCCGGGGGACTGGCGCTGCCCGTTCTCGACCGGCCCCGACTGATGGCCGCGCTGAGGGTCAGCGAAGCGCGCGGCAACCAGGCCGCCATTGGTTATGAGCGGGCGGTGCAGACAGCGTATGGCGATGCAGAAAAGGCGCTGGTCACGCTATCCGCCACGCGCCAGCGGCTTGGCCAGCTGGAGCGTGCCGAGGCCGATTCCCGCAGAGCTTTCGATGCCGCGCGCCGGGGGTATCAGGCGGGCCTGACCGATCTGACGACACTGCTCCAGGTTGAGCGTACCTGGCGACAAAACCGTGCGGCGCTGCATGCGGTTCGCGCCGGCATGCTGACCGGCACCGTCAACGCGATCCGTGCGCTGGGCGGTGGATGGAACCCTGTCGCCATCAGCGCTGGTCCGCCAAACTTTCCTTCCCAACCGGGATTGCCCTGATGCTTTCTTGCAATCGCCGCCTCCGTGCTGCCGCGCTGGCAAGTGCGATCTCCCTCGCCCTCGCCGGATGCTCCCGGTCCGAAAAACGCAGCGAGCCGCCGCCGCTCACGGTGACGGTGGTGAACGTGGGCGAGCGTACCGTCGCCGGCAGCATGACCGCGTCTGGCCGCTTGCTGCCGCGCGAGGAAATCGCCGTTGCCGCCGACCTGAACGGCTATCGCATAGCCGATGTCCTGGTTGAGGAAGGTGCCCATGTGCGGCGCGGCCAGGTGCTGGCGGTGCTCGATCCCAGCCTGTTGCGCGGGCAACTGGCGCAGGTCCGTGCCTCGCTCGCGCAGCAGCAGGCCAATGCCGAACAGGCTCGCGAACAGGCCGCGCGCGTCAACGGGCTGGACGGCGTGGGCGTACTGTCGGACGAAGCCATTCGCAACCGGCAGCTCGCATCGCGCGCGGCCCAGGCGGCGGCGGCAGCGACGGCCGCGCAGTTGCAGGATTTGCAGACGCGCAACTCCCACCTGCTCGTCCGCGCGCCCAGCGATGGGCTGGTCCTTGAACGCACTGCCCGGCCTGGCGATACCTCAAGCTCCAGCGCAACCTTGTTCCGCCTTGCCCGGGGCGGCCAGATCGAACTGTTCGCGGAATTGCCAGAGGCCGATGCCGCAAACATCGCCCCGGGCGATCCCGCCGCTGTCATGCTGGCTTCGGGCACGCGCCTGACCGGCAATGTCCGGCTGCTCGGATCGCGGGTCGACAGCCGCACCGGTCTCGTCACCGTGCGCGTCGCCCTGCCCGGCACCGGTGAGCTGCGGCAGGGCGGTTTCGCCAAGGCGACCTTCACGCGTGCCGCAACCGTCACCGCCGTCCCCGAAGGCGCGGTGTTCTATGACGCCGATGGTGCTTCGGTGAAGGTGGTGGACGGCAGCAATCGCATCCACACCGTTCATGTCCGCACCGGACGCCACGCGCAAAACATGGTCGAACTGGTCGAAGGCCCGCCGTCCGGCACCCGCGTCGCGGTGAAGGGTGCGGCCTTCACGCTGGACGGCGACGTGGTCCGCATCGCCGCCGACAAGGAGCGCTGACCTTGCGCATTTCGGCCTGGGCGATCCGCAATCCGATCCCGGTTGCGCTGCTGTTCATCCTGCTGACCGTAGCCGGAATGATCTCCTACGCGCGGCTGCCGGTGAAGATCATGCCCAACGTGACGATGCCCATCGTCAACGTCACCGTCACCCAAAGCGGAGCGGCGCCGAGCGAAGTGGAAAACCAGATCACCCGCCCGGTGGAAAACGCCATGACCGGCGTGTCCGGAATCAAGTCGATCAGTTCAAACGTCACGCTCGGCGCATCAAGCACCACGATCCAGTTTGACCTGGGCACCGATGTGCAGAAGGCGACCGACGACGTGCGCACCGCCGTCGAGCGTACGCGCGTTCTGCTGCCATCGGGTATCGATCCACCAACCGTGCAGCGGCTCGACCTCGATAGCGCGCCGGTGATGACCTATGCCATTGCCGCCCCGGCCATGTCGGCCACGCAGCTTGCCTGGTTCATCGACAATGACGTGGCGCGCAACCTTCAGGCGCTCAGCGGGGTGGCGCAGGTCAACCGGCTAGGCGGCGCGACGCGCGAAATCAACGTGGTGCTGGATCCGGAGCGGCTCGCCGCGCTGGATGTCACCCCCAGCCAGATCAATGCCGCGCTTGCCGCGTTCAACACCGATGAAGCGGGCGGGCGGTCGAACGTCGGCGGGATGGAGCAGACCATCCGCGTGCTGGGTTCAGCAAAGGACGTTGCCGCGATCCGCAACCTCGCGATTCCCGTGCAGGGTCGCTACGTCCGCATCTCCGACATCGCGGAAGTGGGCGACGGGCAGAGCGAAGTGCGTGGGTTCGCCCGGCTGGATGGACACCCGGTGGTGGCAATCCAGATTTCCAAATCGAGCAATGCCAGCGACGTGGCGGTGGATGACAAGGTTGTCGCCGCCATCGCCGGGCTCGAAAAGGCGCATCCCGGCGTCAGCTTCACCCGAATCGTTTCCACCGCCGATATCACCCGGCGCAGCTTTGACGCCACGCAGCACGTGCTGATCGAGGGCATCCTGCTGGCGATCATGGTTGTCTTCCTGTTCCTGCGCGACTGGCGCGCCACGGCGATCGCGGCGGCTGCCATGCCGCTTTCGCTGATCCCCACCTTCATCTTCATGGCCGCGATGGGCTTCAGCCTGAACGGCATTACCCTGCTCGCGTTGACGCTGGTGATCGGCATTCTCGTCGATGATGCCATTGTCGAAATCGAGAATATCGAGAAGCGCATCGAAACTGGTGAAAGCCCCTATCGCGCCGCGCTGATCGGTGCCGATTCGATTGGCCTCGCGGTGATCGCCACCACGCTGACGATCATCGCCGTGTTCGCGCCGGTTTCGGTGATGCCGGGCGAGGCCGGCCAGTTCTTCCGCGAATTCGGCCTGACCGTGGCGGCTGCCGTCACCTTCTCGCTGATTGTCGCGCGGCTGCTAACGCCGCTGATGGCCGCCTATTTCCTGAAGGGAGACGACGAGCGCAGCTATCGGCCCCACGGGATAGAGGCGGGCCTGCACCCACGGCACCGGAAGGCGCTGGAATGGGCCCTCGCCCGGCCATGGCGCAGCGCCGGCATGGGCGGACTGCTGTTCGTACTGGCGCTGGTGCTGGGTGCCACGCTGCCCGCCGGCTTTCAGGCTGCGGCCAACCGCAACTACGTCTACCTCGCCATCCAGGGCGCGCCCGGAGCCAGTCGCGCCGCGATGAGCGAGGCAGTGCAGAAGGCTTCCGCATTGATCATGCGCGAAGGCGATGTGGACCATGTCTTCGCCCAGATCGGTTCGACCAGCGGCATGATGCAATCGGGCGGTAGCGACATGCGCACCGGGACGATTTCAGTCATCCTCAAGCCGGGCCGTCACCTCACCTCCGAACAGTTCCAGGCAATGATCGCCCCGAAGCTGCGCTCCATCCCGGAGGCTCGCTTCTACAACCAGAGCAACTTCGGCTCTGCGCCGGTATCAATCGTGCTGGCCGGCCCTGACGGCGCTGTGCTGGAGCGCGCGCAGATGCAATTGCTGCGGGAAATGCGCGGCCTGACATCGGTTGCCGATCCCCGCCCCAGCCCGGTGGCGCCCGGACCGGAATTGATCGTCACCCCGCGCCCTGACGAAGCCGCCCGACTGGGAGTGGACAGTCGTACCCTCGCCAATGTCCTGCGGGTCGCCACGATCGGCGAGATCGATGCAGGCGTTGCCAAGTACTCGGCGGGCGAACAGCGCGTGCCGATCCGCGTGCGTCTGGCGGAAAGCGCTCGGTCCAACCTCGATACCATCGCCAACCTGCGCGTGCCGACCTCCGCCGGTGTGACGACCCCGCTCGCCAGTGTTGCCGATATTCACTTCCAGGCCGGTCCTGGCCGGATCGTGCGCTATAACCGCGAACGCCGCGTGTCTGTGGAAGCCGATCTCGCGGTGGGCGGCGCGCTCGGCACCGTGCTCAAGGATGTCGGGGCGCTGCCTGTCATGCAGCACCTGCCGCCCGGCGTGCACCAGGCGCAGGAGGGCCAGACCGAAGTCATCATGGAGATGTTCGGTGGTTTCGTGCTGGCGCTTTTCGCCGGCATTGCGCTGACGTTCACCGTTCTGGTGCTGCTGTTCCGCAGCTTCTTCAAGCCGATAGTCATCATGGGTGCGCTGCCGCTCAGCCTGCTCGGCGCGGTCGCCTCGCTGCGGATCTGCGGCTTCCCGCTTGATATGCCGGCGCTGATCGGCCTGCTGATGCTGATGGGCCTCTGCGCCAAGAATTCGATCCTGCTGGTCGAATTCGCCATCGAGGCCGAGCGCGGCGGGATGCCGATGCGCGAAGCACTGCTCAGCGCCAGCGCCCAGCGGACCCGGCCGATCATCATGACTTCCATGGCGATGATCGCCGGCATGCTGCCAACCGCACTCGCCATCGGCGAAGGCTCGGAATCGCGCCAGCCCATGGCCATCGCGGTGACCGGCGGGATGATCACGTCAACCCTGCTCTCGCTGATCCTGATCCCGGTGATTTACGAACTGATCGACACGTTCGAGCTGCGTCTGTTGCCGAAACTGGCACGCTTCATCACCCCTCGCCGCGAAGGCGACGATGCCCCGCTGCCCGGCGAGGCCTGACCGGCCCGCCGCACGTGTCCTCACCCCGCCGCCAGCAGGGTGATTTACCCGGCCATGGTCATTGCAGGCCGGACAACCACTCCGCGATCATCGCCTGCCCGGCTGCGACTGCCGCCGGCCCCAGTTCATCGTGGGCAGCGCGCAGCGCGGCTTCGTCGCCGCCCGCCTCGACGACCGATTCCGGCCATTCCTCGATCCAGGCATTGAACCGTTCGTCGAGGCCCATTTCGGCGTGGAACTGGACTGCCAGCAGGGTGTTGCCACGGCGGAATGCCTGGTGATCGTAGACATGGCTGGATGCGATCAGGTCCACCCCTTCCGGAAGGGTAAAGGTATCACCATGCCAATGCAGCACCGGCACGTCGATGAGGTGTCGTAGCGGACTGGCGCGCGCATGTTCATGCACGGCGATGGGGTGGAAACCGACTTCCTTCACCGGTCCCGGATAGACATCGGCGCCCAGGGCCGCCGCAATCATCTGGGCACCAAAGCATACGCCCAGCGTAGGCCGCTCTGCTTCAAGTCGCTGGGCAAGGCGGCGCAGCTGGCAGGTGATCCAGGGATAGCGATCCTGCTCATAGACCCCCATCGGGCCGCCCATCATGATCAGCAGATCGTGGGACCGCAGGTCCAGCGACGCGAACCGGGGATCGGTCACGTCGATCCGGTCAACGCGGTAGCCCGCCGCCTCAATCGGTTCGCGGTATCCCGCCACACCTTCGTAGGGTACGTGGCGGATGATCAGGGCTGTCTTCTGTGGCATCTTCAGTTTCACTTGGCGTGACGGGAAAAGGATTCGGCAGTTGACTGCTTGAGCGGATGCCGCCCTTTCGGAAACCAGGCCCGCGCCTTATTCGGCTGGCAGGAAATCCGGCACGGAAAGGTAACGCTCGCCGGTGTCATAGTTGAAGCCGAGTACACGGCTGCCTTCAGGCAGTTCGGCCAGCTTCTGGCTGATTGCGGCGAGTGTCGCGCCCGATGAAATGCCCACCAGCAACCCCTCTTCGCGGGCGGAGCGCAGCGCCCAGGTCTTGGCGTCAGCGGGATCGACCTGAATGACACCGTCCAGCAATTGCGTGTGCAGATTGGCGGGGACAAAGCCAGCGCCGATACCCTGGATCGGGTGCGGTGCCGGTTGCCCGCCGCTGATGACTGGCGACAAGGTGGGTTCCACGGCATAGACCTTGAGGCCCGGCCAGGCCTGCTTGAGCACTTGCGCCACGCCGGTAATGTGGCCGCCAGTGCCGACTCCGGTAATCAGGGCATCCAGCGGGCTGTCGGCAAAATCGGCAAGGATTTCCTGCGCTGTCGTCCGCAGGTGGACGGCGATGTTGGCCGGGTTCTCGAACTGCTGCGGCATCCAGGCGCCCGGCGTTGCAGCAACCAGCTGGAGCGCACGCTCGATCGCGCCCTTCATCCCCTTTTCGCGCGGGGTAAGATCGAAGCTCGCGCCATAGGCCAGCATCAACCGCCGTCGTTCCACCGACATGGATTCGGGCATGACGAGCACCAGCTTGTAGCCTTTGACGGCTGCAACCAGCGCCAGACCGACGCCGGTGTTACCCGACGTCGGCTCGATGATCGTGGCACCGGGGCGCAACTCGCCACTGGCCTCGGCACTTTCGATCATGGCAAGGGCGATCCGGTCCTTGATCGACCCGCCTGGATTGGTCCGTTCCGACTTGATCCAGACCTCGCTGCCCGGAAACAGGCGTGAAAGCCTGATATGCGGCGTGTTTCCGATGGTTTCCAGTACTGAAGCGGTTTTCATCGTCCGATGACCAGTCCCTGTTGTTCGTATTGCTGCATGGTTGCGGCGGCACGCCCGGCCAACAAAGGGGCGCGCGGTGCGGATACGGATGCAATCAACTGGTTGAGCAGGTACTTGCCATAGGGCCAGTTACCGATGCCCGAACTTGCGTTGATATGTCCCAGCGGGCCGACATCGACCAAACGGCTCCCCCACTTGCGCGCGAAGCGCTTTGACTGGCCGAAGCTGGCAAAGGGATCGTCCCGGCTTGCGGCAACAATGCTGGCGAACGGCAGTTGCCGCGAAACCAGGGGGGCAAAACGAGCCAGTCGCGGATCGGCCCCTTTCGCTTCCACGTCAGCAGGAGCCACCAGCAAGGCAGCGGCAACCGGATGGTCGTGCGCCGGCTGCTCATACTCGGCCCACCATGCGACAGCATGGCAACCAAGGCTATGGGCGACCAGCACGACAGGCCGGTCGGCGCGGTGGATGGCAAGATTGATCTGGTTTACCCAGGTGTTGCGGTGGGGATTGTCCCACATGCCCAGTTCGACCCGGCGACTGCCCGGAATCTCCTGCTCCCACAGCGATTGCCAATGCCCTGGTCCGCTGTCGTTCAGCCCCGGAACGATCAGAACCAGCGGCTCTTCATCCTGCGCATTTCCGTTGTTCCTGGCCATGACCATTGCTCCACATGAAGGTACTGGCCGGTCGACTTGGCTCACGTCCCGACTGGCATGAGTTTTATCTCAAGTGTAATGGTAGACAATGACTGGGCGATGAGGCGGGGGATAATGTCGATGAAACGAGTAGAGTTTGGCACAGCCGCAGCACTTTCTATCCTGACGCGTCCTTGGACGCGCGCCCGGCCTGCTGCGTTGCCTGCAGTTCCTCGATCAGCTTTGCGGCAAAGACGTCCGAAGAATGGACGTTCGGCGGCAAACGGGTAAGCGGCTTGCCATCCCCGGCGCGGGTAACGCCCTGGTTGACTTGACCGAGACGTTTGCCCCGAAATGGCCGAGCAGCAAAACCGCCTGATTGACTGCAACCGAGCGAAAAACCTTTCAATCCCGGCAGTGCCAGATCGCAAAATCGTCGACGGCTGCCCGTTCGCTGACCAGGGTGTTTTCGGGCGCGTCGGGATCGATCCGGCCCAGCGCCATTCCCGAAAGAAGAATGTGGCTGTCGGCAATACCCAACTCGCCGTGGACCACTGCCCCGACATCACACCACGCTTGCTGCGGACAGGTTTCAAGCCCGAAGGCCCGCGCCACGATCATGATATTCTGCATGAACATGCCGCAGTCGAGCCAGGCACCCAGCGCCATGGTCCGCTCCATGGTAATGAACAGG
>JAGWTB010000010.1 GCA_028869175.1 Sphingomonadales bacterium | reverse complement strand
CCTCCCCTGCAGGGGAGGGGAGAACGCACTACCCCCGCAGTACCGCCCCCAGTTTCGCCGCTGCCGCCGTCACCTTGTCGGCAATCGCCTTGAGGTCGTCATCGGTATAGCTCTTGTCCTGCGGTTGAAGCGTGACTTCCACTGCAAGGCTCTTCTGGCCCTCGGGCACGCCTTGCCCCCGGAAATCGTCGAACAGGCGGGCCGCGACGATGTTCGCCTTGTCCGCCCCCTTCACTGCGCGCAGCAGGTCGCCTGCCGGCTTGTCGGCATCGAGCAGGAAGGCGAAATCGCGCGTCACGGCCTGGAGCGCTGGCGGCGCATAATTGACCCGGGCGAAGCCAGCCGAGCCCTTGCGCGCGGGAATCGCGTCGAGGTGGATGCCGGCAATCGCCACCGGCACGCCGATGTCGAAGGCCTTGAGCGTGGCGGGGTGGACCATGCCGAAGCTGGCGACGACGTTCTTCGGCCCCAGCCGCAGCGTGGCCGACTGCCCGGGGTGGTAGAAGTCCCCCGCTTCGCCTGCCTCGGCGGCGCTCGGGACAGGCATCACCTGCAGATTGTCGACCGGGGCACCGGCGACGCGCAGCAGTTCGGTGCAGGCTGCCTTGGCATCGAAGGCATCGAAGTCCTGCGCCTTGCCTTGCTGCCAGCCGCGCGGTTGCCGTTCTCCGGCCAGCACCAGCACCAGTGCGGGGTATTCACCATCGGCCAGATAGCGGCGACCGATCTCGAACAAACGTACCGAGCTGGCCCCGCGATCAAGATTGCGGCGCACGGCGGAGAGCAGACCCGGCAGCAGCGAGGGCCGCATGACCTTCATGTCTTCGCTGATCGGGTTCTGCAGCACCCAGTGGCCGCCACCGACCGCTGCAGCTTCGGCCTCGGAAATGAACGACCAGGTGATCGCTTCGTTCAGCCCGAGCGAAGCGGCGGCGCGGCGCAGGCGACGTTCCAGTTTCTGCTCGGCAGTGGCGGTGGGCCGGGCAACGCCGTCTGCACGGGGAAGAGGGACGGAGGCGATATTGTCCAGCCCGTGAATGCGGACCACTTCCTCGACAATGTCGGGCGCGCCGTCGATGTCCGGTCGCCAGCCGGGGGCGGTGACCTGCCAAAGCCCCTCCCCTTCAGGGGAGGGGTTGGGGTGGGGGCTGTCCGTTGCAGGCGGCGTCTCGTCCTGCGAACAGGCCCCACCCGTGACGTGAGGCGCGTGACTCCCGTCACCCCCTCCCCTGAAGGGGAGGGGAGTTACCACGAAGCCCAGCGATTCTAGGATCGTCTTCTGCCGCTCGTCGGAAATAGGCACCCCGCCCAGCGTGGCGCAGAGCGAGGGATCGTAGGCGACGGTCTTCGTACCCGCAGGCGGTGTACCCGCGCGGATCACTTCGGACACCTCGCCGCCGCAGCTTTCGACGATCAGCGTGGTCAGCAGTTCCAGCCCGGCGTCGAGGAAGGTGGGATCGACCCCGCGCTCGAACCGCTGTCGCGCATCGGAGGTGAGGTTTAGCTTGCGCCCGGTGGCGGCGATCCTTTCGGGATCGAAATAGGCGACTTCAAGCAGGACTTCGGTCGTGCTGTCAGAGCAGCCCGAATGCTCACCGCCCATGATGCCGGCGATGTCGTGGACGCCGCTGTCGTCGGCGATCACCGTGATCGCGCTGTCGAGCGCATAGTCCTTGCCGTTGAGCGCGGTAACGCTCTCGCCATCCTTCGCGCGCCGCGCCACCACCGCGCCCGAAAGCTGCGCTAGGTCATAGGCATGGGCCGGGCGGCCATAGGTCAGCATGACATAGTTGGTCACGTCGACCAGCGCCGAGATCGGCCGCTGGCCCGCGCTTTTCAGCCGCGCCTGCATCCACTCGGGCGAGGGGCCGTTGGTCAGCCCGCGAATGACCCGGCCGTAGAAGGCGGGGCAGCCATCGGCGTCGTCGGTGCGGACCTCGACCGGGCAGGGGAACGACCCCGGCACCGCCTGCGCGGCGATGGGGCGCAGCGTGCCCAGCCCGGCGGCGGCAAGATCGCGGGCGATGCCGTAGACGCCCATGCAGTCGGGCCGGTTGGGGGTGACCGAAACGTCGAACACCGGGTCCGCGCCGTGGTATTCGGCGAAGGGCATGCCCAGCGGCGCACCTTCGGGCAGTTCGATGATGCCGTCATGATCCTCGCCCAGCTCCAGCTCGCGGGTCGAACACATCATGCCGTTCGATTCGATCCCGCGAATGGCGCTTTTCTTCAGCACCATGCCGTTCGCCGGAACGGTCGCGCCCGGCAGGCCAAGCACGCCGACCAGCCCGGCGCGGGCATTGGGCGCGCCGCAGACCACCTGCAGCGGATTGCCGTCACCCAGGTCCACCGACAGCACCTGCAGCTTGTCGGCATCGGGATGGCGCGCGGCGGTGAGCACGCGAGCGACGCGGAAGCCGGCGAGCCGTTCCGCCGGGTCCTCCACGCCTTCGACCTCAAGACCGATGGCATTGAGCTTGGTGGCGATTTCGGCAGCGGTGGCCTCGGTGTCGAGGTGGGCCTTCAGCCAGGAGAGCGAGAATTTCATGTCGTGTCCCTCCCGCTCAAGCCGGCGTGCCGACGCCGCCCGACAGGGTCGGCACGTCGAGCGCGGAGAAGCCATAGTGTTGCAGCCAGCGCACGTCGCCATCGAAGAAGGCGCGCAGGTCATTCATCCCGTACTTGAGCATGGCCAGCCGGTCGACGCCGACGCCGAAGGCGAATCCCTGCCATTCGTCGGGATCGAGCCCGCCAGCCGCCAGCACATGGCGGTTGACCATGCCGCTGCCGAGCAGTTCCATCCACGAATGCCCCGCATCGTCGCCCGATCCGCCGATCACCCGGCGGCCGCCCTGGAACGAATAGCCGGTATCGACTTCCACCGACGGCTCGGTGAAGGGGAAGTAGGAGGGGCGCAGGCGCAGGACGATGTCGTCGCGCTCGAAGAAAGCCTTGAGGAAGGTTTCCAGCGTCCACTTGAGGTGGCCGAGATGAATGCCCTTGTCGATGACGAGGCCTTCGACCTGATGGAACATCGGCGTGTGGGTGGCGTCAGAGTCCGAGCGATAGACCCGACCGGGCGCGATGATCCGCAGCGGCGCGCCTTCTGCCAGCATGGTGCGGATCTGCACCGGCGAGGTGTGGGTACGCAGCAGCATTTCCTCGCCCGCGGAATTGCGGTTGGGGAAATAGAACGTGTCATGCATCGCCCGCGCCGGATGGCTTTCGGGCATGTTGAGCGCGGTGAAATTGTGCCAGCCGTCCTCGATCTCCGGCCCGGAGGCGACGGCGAAGCCCATGTCGGCGAAAATCTCGGCCAGTTCGTCCATCACCTGGCTGACCGGATGGATGGTTCCGCGCGGTGCCTCGGGGGCGGGCAGGGTAAGATCGACCCGTTCGGCGGCGAGGCGCGCTTCGAGCGCTGCACCTTCGAGCGCGCCCTTGCGGGCGGCAATAGCGACTTCCGCATCCCGTCGATAGCCGTTGTACAGCGGACCGAAAGTTTTGCGGTCTTCTGGCGACATGCCGCCAAGCTGCTTCATCAGGGCTGAAATATCCCCAGACTTGCCCAAATGCCCGACGCGCAGCGCCTCCAGCTCGTCCAGCGACGCGGCTTGACCGATCGCCGCAATGATCCGGTCTATTTCAACCACCAGTCACCTCTAACTCGTCATTCCCGCGAAGGCGGGAATCCATTTCCCGCCCCAGCCTCAACCAATCCGCCGCGAAGGCAGCGCTTCGAATCCCAGATCGAGCGCCAGATCGTGCCAATCGGGGTTGCATTCCTCAATCAGCCTGACTTTCCACGCCCGGTTCCACTTCTTGATCCGCTTTTCACGCGTGATGGCATGTTCCATCGTCGCGTGCATTTCGAACCATACCAGCCGCTTCGTGCCCTTGTCCTTGCTAAACCCTTCCAGCATGCTTTCGCGGTGCTGATGTAGGCGTTGCACCAGATGTGATGTCACCCCGACATAAAGCGTACCGTTGCGGTGCGAAGCCAGGAGGTACACCGCCGGAGCAAAGTTTTCATGCACGGGACAGGTCCGGAGATAGATTCCCGCCTGCGCGGGAATGACGAAGCAATGAAAAAGCGATCCTTTCGAGCCGTGGTCCCTAGGGGACTGTGCTGCAATGCGCAACGCCGGACCTCGGAGGAGGGACCCTATCCCGCGCCGCCGCCCGGCCCGTCCAGCGCCTGCACCGCCGCGCCGGCGAAGCGCGCCCGCTCGTGCATGATGGCGGAGAGGATCGGCTTGTCGATGCTGGCGTAGTGGCTGGGTGTCATGCCCATGAACTGGTGGAAGTCGCGCACGAACTGGGCCTGATCGTGGTACTGGCCATCGATCGCGCCAATCCACCGCAGCGAGGGGTCGAGCACATATTGTGACAGGCTGCGCATGAAGCGCTGGCGGCGCAGCAGCAGCTTGGGCGAAAAGCCGAAGTGCCGGGCGCAGAGCCGTTCCAGCGTGCGCTGGCTAACCCCGGTGCGGCGAACCAGCCCGGCGATGCCGTCCAGTTCGGGGTCGACCAGAGCGGCATGGATGGCCTGGATGCGGGCCTCGTCGGGCACCGGGCGGGGCGGGAAAGTCTGGAAGTAGGCAGCGATGCGCGCGAGTTCCGCGTCTTCATCGGGCTCGTCCCTGAACAGCGTCGCGGCCAGCGGTGCGAAGGCGGTGAAGGCGGGATGGGCATGACCGTCGACCACCGCGTCGGCCATGCTCTGCGCCGGCACGCCGACATAGCGCGCCCAGCCGAGCGGCAGCAGGCCTATGCCCCACATCCGGGTAGTGCCGATGCGGAAACGCACGGCATGGGCGCTAGGCCCGGTCGCGGCAAAGGTGCTGCCCGATACCGCGCTGCCCGAGATCGAGCTGGCTTCGGGGCAGGCACCCTGGTGAAAACGCAGGTTGGCCCATTCGGGGTGCAGCCAGTCCTGCGCCAGGCAGCCGCCCGGCACCGTGGTTTCGACCAGATAGAACGTGGTGAAATAGCGGCGCAGGTCCGCCGGAGGTTGGCGAAACCGCACGCGCACGCTGCACGATTGCGACACCGAAACTTGCTCCGTTTTCGAGCTTCTGACCCAGCCTTAGCAGCGCAAAGTGGCTGCGCAATCGATTTTGGCTACATGCAAGAAGGGCGCGGACGGAGAACCGTCCACGCCCTTGTTTGCAGCGTTCAGCCCTTGAGGGCTCAGGCCGGAAGCGCAGCCTTGGCCTGAGCGATCACGGCGCTGAACACGCCGCCTTCGTTCATCGCCAGATCGGCCATGGCCTTGCGGTCAAGCTCGATGCCCGCCAGCTTGGTGCCGTGGATGAACTGCGAATAGGTCAGGCCTTCGGCGCGGACAGCCGCGTTGATGCGCTGGATCCACAGGGCCCGGAACGACCGCTTCTTCACCTTGCGATCGCGATAGGCGTACTGGCCGGCCTTTTCGACCGCCTGGCGCGCAACGCGAATCGTGTTCTTGCGGCGGCCGCGGTAGCCCTTGGCCTGTTCCAGAATATTCTTGTGCTTGGCGCGGGTGGTTACACCCCTTTTGACACGTGCCATACTTCAGTACTCCTCAGTTCAGCCCGTAGGGCGCCCACTTCTTGATCGTCTTCGCATCTGCGTCAGAGATCGTGTCGGTGCGGCGATGCTGGCGGATGTACTTGGCGTTGTGGCTGATCAAACGGTGCCGCTTGCCAACCGCACCGTGCTTGATCTTGCCGGTGGCGGTGAGCTTGAAGCGCTTCTTGACGCCGCTCTTCGTCTTGAGCTTGGGCATTTTCGTCTCCTTCTGTCGAGACACGCTGAGCCCGCCCTGGCAGCCCTTGATAGCCAGGCGGACCGTGAATCACGTGTCGTGAAGGGCGGGCGCTTAGTGGGGAAGCGGCGAAAAGGCAAGCATGAAGAGTCTTTTGCGCCAGCCTTGCGACTGGCGCGTTTTGCCAGTCGAGTGGATTGGGAGTGACCTACTACAAAACTTGTGTCTCCCACATGTCGCGCGGCGCCAATTCTCAAGGAACAACCTGTGTGGCAACGCTGCCGCAATCGGCAATTAACGAAGTTTCGAAAATAATCAATCAAATAAAGATCGTTATATTTCAATTTATCGAGAATTTGCATGATTTTTACTTGACATTTGCCAAGTAACTATGTAACTTACCTCATAACTTATGGAGAAAAATTTATGAATACGACAATTAAACTGCAGCTAGGAGGTAAAAAATATAGTGATTTAGGAAGCTTACTAAAGTCTTACGGTATAACAAATATACCGAAATACAAAAATATTGACAAGGGATCTTTTGAACTAACGTTTGCGGACGGTGTTGAAGCCATTCTAATAAAAATGGCTTGGGGACGGTAGGCATCAGTGGCCGCAGGCCAGCGCCGCGACCACATCGTCCATCCGCGCCGGATCGCCCAGCGCGATGACATGGCCACTGCTGGCGGCGTGGAGCGGATCGCCGTTCCAGTCAGCCATGACCCCGCCCGCGCCTTCGACCACCGGCACCAGCGCCGCCCAGTCGTGCAGCTTCAGCCCGGCCTCGCAGACCAGATCGAGCTGGCCGGTGGCGAGCATGGCATAGTTGTAGCAATCGCCGCCCATCACCATGCGCTTGTGGTCGGTCTTTGCTGCCAGTCCCATGAAGTGGCCGCCGTCATGATCGTCAAAATAGTGCGGGCCAGTGGTGGCGAGCGTCGCGTCGGCCAGGGTGCGGCAGGCACGGGTGCGCACCGGCTGGCCGTTGAGCGTGGTCGGCCGTCCGCTCACGCCCAGCCAGCGTTCGCCCAGTATCGGCTGGTCGATCACCCCCAGCACTGGCCAGCCTTCCACCACCAGCGCGATCAACGTGCCGAACAGCGGCCGCCCGGCCAGGAACCCGGCAGTGCCGTCGATCGGATCGAGCACCCATGATCGCCCGGACGAGCCGTTGGTTGCGCCGAATTCCTCGCCGATCACGGGATCGTCGGGCCTTTCGGCCTTGAGGATGGCGCGCATCACTTCCTCGGCGGCGCGGTCGGCCAGCGTTACCGGCGTTGCGTCATCCTTGCGTTCCGGGACCATGACGGTGCGGAAATGGGGGCGAATGGCCGCGCCCGCCGCATCGGCAAGGCGCAGGGCAAGGGCGATGTCATCATCAAGCTTCATGGACCGTGGCTTGCCCGTGGCGAGGGGCGCGGTCAAGTTGCCCGCATTGTATGCCTGCCGAACAATTTACCGTCTTTCATTTGCAGCAAAAACAACATAGTCGTTTCGGCGAGGTCGCGCTTGGCCGGGTAATGATGCCCGGCCCAACTGGGAACAGGGCCCAGAGGGGAGCAATGATCAAACGCGTCCGCCCGGCGGTCGACGAGGCTATTTCAGCAGGCGGCGGCACTTCGCGTGACGGCCAGCCGATCTCGTACAACCGCTCGTCCATACCTGAACTGCGCCCATGGATCAGTCGTCTTTACGCGACTGTGGTGACGGCGCCCGATGACTATCGACTGTCTTGCGGCCTGCTCAACGATACCTGCTTCCTGCGCATCCAGCTGCAGGGGGAATGGACCGCCGAAACCGGGCGCGGGCCACTGGCCTATGCCCGCGCTGCGCTGTTCTTCGGGCCGCAGAGCCGGCGGATGCCGGTGAGCGTTACCGGCAGCTTCACCAGCATCGGCGTCTCGCTGCGACCGGGTGCCTGCCATGCGTTCAAGGGGCCGAAAATTCCCGAACACGTCGATGCCATTGTCCGGGCCGAGGACATCGGCCTCAGCAGCGAGGCGCTGATCGAGCGCTTCCCCGACGATGCCGATCCCGAGCGATGGTTGCAGGAACTCGAAGCCGTGGTGCGCGAACGGGTAGAGGCTGCAGGCGGGGCCGAGCCCGATCCGGTGACGCGCCATTTCGAATCGGTCTGCCTGGCCGATCCCAACCTGTCGATCAGCGAGATTGCCGAGCAGTGCGGGGTAGAGCTGCGCAAGCTGGAGCGCATCGTCCGCCGCGATTTCGGCATGGCACCGAAGCAGGCGCTGCGCCGCGCCCGCGCGCTCGACATGGCCAGCCATCTGCGCGGGGTGGCCGATCAGGCCGAGGCCGAGGACCTGATCCTGCGCTATTATGACCAGAGCCACCTGATCCGCGAATTCGTCGATCTGTTCGGCATGTCGCCCGGCCAGTTCGTCGCCCGCCCGCAACCGCTGCTCACCCTCGCGCTCGAATCGCGCCAGGCGCGGCGGCTGGAGGCGCTGGAGCGGATCGTGCCGGGGCAGGTGCGGCCCTGGCAGTAGGGGGCCGGGCGGTGTGTTCCGTCCGCAACGGATCGAATCCATCCACCGGCGAGCGGCATCCCCCCTTGCGGTGCGGCATGGGGCAGGGCATCCCGCCGTTGCAGGAGGCGGCATGTCCAACAAGCTCTACTATGGCGACAATCTGGAAGTGCTGCGCGAGCATATCGCCGATGCCAGCGTCGATCTGATCTACCTCGATCCGCCGTTCAATTCGAACGCCAGCTACAACGTGCTGTTCCGCGCGCCGAGCGGTGGCGGGGCCGACGCCAGCATCGAGGCGTTCGACGATACCTGGCAATGGGGGCCATCGGCGGAAGACGCGCTGGCGGACATCCGCTCCAGCGGCAATCACAAGCTGCACACCCTGATGGCGGCGATCCGCACCGCGCTGGGCGACAACGCGCTGATGGCCTATCTGGCGATGATGGCGGTGCGGCTTGGTGGAACTGCACCGGGTGCTCAAGGATACCGGCAGCCTCTATCTGCACTGCGATCCGACTGCGAGCCACTACCTCAAGCTGGTGCTGGATGCGGTGTTCGGGGCGGAGAATTTTCGGAATGAGATTGTTTGGCAGCGCTCAACTGGCAAAGCGTTGATGACAAGGAGGTTGCCATCGAATCACGATATCATTCTTTCTTATTGTAAATCAGATGATTCTACTTGGAACCTTGAGGCTACGTTCCAACCTTATGATGTTGAAAACTTACCTGACAAAACACGCACAAAATACTCGCATCGTGAGGAAGATGGGCGTCTTTATCGACTTGATAGCCTTATAAATCCGAATGCGAATCGGCCTAATCTAACTTACGAGTTTTTGGGAATTACCAAGGTTTGGCGTTGGACTCGTGAACGGATGGAAAAGGCTTACATGGATGGGATTGTAGTTCAAACGAAACCCGGAACGGTCCCACAGATGAAGCGCTATCTCGATGAGCAACGAGGTATCGCTTTTGGCGACGTCTGGACGGACATCCCGCCCATCAATTCCCAAGCCCAGGAACGCCTCGGCTACCCCACGCAAAAGCCCCGTGCCTTGCTCGAACGCATCGTTGCCGCCTCGTCGAACCCTGGCGACGTGGTGCTCGATCCGTTCTGCGGCTGCGGCACGGCGGTCGATGCGGCGCAGAAGCTGGGTCGGCAGTGGATCGGCATCGACGTCACCCACCTCGCCATCGGCCTGATCGAAAAGCGGATGCACGAAGGCTATGATACCGAGGAGGGAGAAAAGAAGATCCCGCTCGCCTTCGAGGTGATCGGCGTGCCCAAGGACAAGGATTCGGCGCTGCGCCTTGCCGCCGAAAAGCCGCACGATTTCCAGAACTGGTTCTGCCTGAAGGTCGGCGGCTATCCGCTCGACGGCGGGCGCAAGGGGGCGGACCGGGGGGTGGACGGCCACTTCTATCCCTATGAGAACAGCCGCGATACCAGCACCGGGGTGATCTCGGTCAAGGCCGGGGCGAACATCGGCGTCGCCATGATCCGCGATCTGCGCGGGGTGATGGAGCGCGAAGGCTTTGCCTTCGGCCTGTTCCTGTCCGCCTACGAACCCACCCGCCCGATGCTGGCCGAAGCCGCCGCCGCCGGGGTCCACGAAAACGATTTCGGCCGCTTCCCGCGCCTGCAGATCCTCACGCCGGCGGACCTGTTCCACGGGCAGGCGGCCAAACTGCCCCCGCTCGCCCCGATCAACCGCCGCCACGCCCGCGTCGAAACCCGCGCCAGCCACAAGGCCGGGGCGCAGGGATCGCTGCTGTAGGGGGAAGAGTAGACATTTCGTCATCCCCGCGCAGGCGGGGATCCATCTCCTGCCGCTCCCCGAACCACCGGCGCTGGTGTGCGACGCGAGCTTGGGAGATGGATTCCCGCCTGCGCGGGAATGACGAACGGGTTCGGGGCGAAATGGGTCATCCGCAAGCCCCACCTATTCGGAAGGCGGGTGGTTCCGCCCGCTCAATCGAACAGGCTGGAGACCGAGCTTTCGTCAGCAATCCGGCGGATCGCCTCGCCGATCAGCGGGGCGATGGTCAGCACGCGGATGCGGTCCGATTCCTTGGTCGCTTCGGTGGCCATGATGGTGTCGGTGATCACCAGTTCCTTGAGCGCCGAATTGCTCACGCGGGCCACGGCAGCACCCGAAAGCACGCCGTGGGTGAGATAGGCGGTGACGCTGGCGGCGCCCGAGGCCATCAGCGCTTCGGCGGCGTTGCACAGCGTGCCGCCCGAATCGATGATGTCGTCGATCAGGATGCAGGCGCGACCCTTCACGTCGCCGATGATGTTCATCACCTCGCTCTGGCCGGGCTTGTCGCGCCGCTTGTCGACAATGGCCAGCGGCGCGTTGTCCAGCCGCTTGGCCAGCGCGCGCGCGCGGACCACGCCGCCGACGTCGGGCGAAACCACCATCAGCGACTGGTCACCGTAGCGCGCCTGGATGTCCGCCGCCATCACCGGCGCAGCGTAGAGGTTGTCGGTCGGGATGTCGAAGAAGCCCTGGATCTGCCCGGCGTGGAGATCGACGGCCAGCACCCGGTCGGCCCCGGCCTGGGTCATCAGATTGGCTACCAGCTTGGCCGAGATCGGCGTGCGCGAGCCCGATTTGCGGTCTTGCCGGGCATAGCCGAAGTAGGGGACGACCGCCGTGATCCGCTTGGCCGATGCGCGGCGCAGCGCATCGATGCAGATCAGCAGTTCCATCAGGTTGTCATTGGTCGGAAAGCTGGTCGACTGGACGACGAACACATCCTCGCCGCGCACGTTTTCATGGATTTCGACGAAGACTTCCTCGTC
Organism: Sphingomonadales bacterium; assembly: GCA_028869175.1. Taxonomy (GTDB): domain Bacteria; phylum Pseudomonadota; class Alphaproteobacteria; order Sphingomonadales; family Sphingomonadaceae; genus Novosphingobium. Next base: position 41,685 of record JAGWTB010000010.1, on the reverse strand, counting down.
GGCAAACCGGCGCACGCTGGCGTCGGTCAGCGGCAGCTCGAGATAGCTCGCAATGGCGCGCGCCAGCGGCAGGTTTGAGTTGCCGGCCATGATCTTCATTGCGTGTGCCCTTCCGCCGCGATTCCGCCCGGGCCGGCTCTAGCCAAGAGTCGCGCGATTGCAACATCCACCCGCACGAAGCGGTGGATTGGCCGAAATCCCCCGGGCAGGCGGGTTCAGTTGGCCTTGCGATGCTCGGCCTTGACCCAGCGCACGGTGCCGGTGCTGGCGCGCATCACCACGGTGTGGGTCGTCATCGTGCCGTCCTTGCGGCGCTTGACCCCGTCGAGCAGCGAACCGTCGGTCACCCCCGTGGCGGCGAAGATGCAGTCGCCCTTGGCGAGTTCGTCGCGGGTGTAGATCTTGTTCAGGTCCGTGATGCCCCACTTGCGGGCACGCGATTTCTCATCCTCGTTGCGGAACAGCAGCCGGCCGTTGAACTGGCCGCCGACGCAGCGCAGCGCGGCTGCCGCCAGCACGCCTTCCGGTGCGCCGCCCGAACCCATGTAAAGGTCGATGTTGGTATCGTCGTTGGTCACCGCGATCACGCCGGCCACGTCGCCGTCGCCGATCAGCACCACGCCGCAGCCCAGGCCGCGCAGTTCGGCGATCAGCTCGGCATGGCGCGGACGATCAAGCACGCAGACATTGATGTCGCCGGGCTGGACACCCTTGGCGGCGGCGACGGCCTTGACGTTCTCGGTCGGCGTTTTCGCCAGATCGATGATGCCTTCGGCGTACCCCGGGCCGACCGCCAGCTTGTCCATGTAGACATCGGGCGCGTTGAGCAGGTTGCCTTCGTCGGCGCAGGCCAGCACCGCCAGCGCGTTGGGGCCGGCCTTGGCGGTGATGGTGGTGCCTTCCAGCGGATCGAGCGCGATGTCGATCCTGGGGCCGGTGCCGATCGCCCCGCCCACCTTTTCGCCGATGTAGAGCATCGGTGCCTCGTCGCGCTCGCCTTCGCCGATCACCACGGTGCCGTCGATCTCCAGTTCGTCGAAGGCCTCACGCATGGCTTCGACCGCGGCGTGGTCCGCCGCCTTCTCGTCACCCCGGCCGACCAGCCTGGACGCGGCGATGGCGGCTGCTTCGGTGACGCGCACCATTTCAAGGACGAGGACGCGATCGAGAACCGAACTGGCGGGCGTGGCGGTCATAGGGTTCGTTGCCTTTGCATACGTATGGAATTGCGCGAATGCGCTTAGCCAGCGCATGGCCGGCTGTCGAGGGGTGGCGTTCGTTCAGGTGGGATTAAACGCCCGGCGGGGAATGCGCAGGGCGTAAAGGGGACGCGAGTGCCATGCGACATCGCCGGATTACCGCGCTCCTGACAGCGATGCTGCTCCTGCCGGCGGCTAGCGCCGAGGCGCAACAGGCGACGGACGACCGCACCGGGGCAATGATCGCGCGCGAAAAGCAGGTATTCGGCCCGCCCGCGCCCAAGCCGCGCTGCGGCACGCGCAGTTCGGCGGGCGAAATCGTCGTCTGCGCACCCGATGATGGCAAGCAATGGCGCGTGCCATCGACCGCAGAGAGCGATCCCACCTCGCGCGAGGCGCTGCGTGACGGGCTGCCGCGCGCGCCGCAGCTTGATCGCGGCTCGTGCCGGGGCCAGCCGGGCTGCATCATCGGCGGCTGGGCACCGCCGCCGGTCTACATGATCGACCTGGCCGCCATCCCCGAAGCGCCTGCCGGGTCGGATGCCGACAAGGTAGCCAAAGGGGAAATGCAGGATCGGTAGCGGGAGGTTGCCATGATCGGGGCTCACTCGCCCAGGATCTGCATCACCAGCGGCGCAGCGGCAAGGCTGGCCGAACCTTCCAGCAGCCGCAGCGCTTCGGAAACCGCGCTTTCCGGCCCCTCATGCGTCACCATGGCCACCAGCACCTGCCCGTCCGGACCGGCACGGCCCTTCTGGATCAGGCTTTCGATCGAAACCCCGGCATCGCGCATGGCGGCGGTGATTTCGGCCAGCACGCCGGGACGGTCGGCCACGGCAAAGCGGATATAGGCGCGGCCAAGCCGGTGGCCGGTATCTGCGGGGGCCATGGCCTCCAGTTCCGCGACAGGGACCGAGAACGGTGCGCCGATTTCGCCCCGGGCAATGTCGATCAGGTCGGCGGCGACAGCCGAAGCAGTCGGCCCTTCGCCCGCACCGGCACCCTGGAACAGCAACCGGCCGGAGAAATTGCCCTCGGCCACCACCGCGTTGGTTGCGCCATCGACATGGGCGAGCGGGTGATCGAAGGGAACGAGGTGCGGCTGCACTCGCTGGAACATGCGCGGCGCTGCGCCGGTAAGATCGGCCTCGGCCATGCCGATCAGGCGGATGACATAGCCAAGGGCGTCGGCCTGGGCGATGTCTGCGGCAAGCAGGCGCGAGATGCCCATGGTGTCCACCGCGCCGAAATCGATTTTCGCCCCGAAGGAAATGGCGGCCAGGATCGAAAGCTTGTGCGCGGCGTCGGTGCCCTCGATGTCGAAAGTCGGATCGGCCTCGGCATAGCCGCGCTTCTGCGCTTCGGCGAGGACATCGGCGAAATCGCGGCCGGTGTCCTCCATGGTCGAGAGGATGAAATTGCAGGTGCCGTTGAGGATGCCGTAGACCCGGTCGATGGCATTGGCCGCCGCGCCCTCGCGCAGGCCCTTGATCACCGGGATGCCGCCGGCCACCGCCGCCTCGAACTTGAGCGCGACTTTCGCCGCTTCGGCCTTCGCGGCGAGTTCGAGCCCGTGGTGCGCGATCATCGCCTTGTTGGCGGTGACCAGTGCCTTGCCCGCCTCGATCGTGGTGCGGGCACAGGCGAGCGCCGGGCCGTCCGAACCACCGACCAGTTCGACAACCACGTCGACATCGGGCCGTTCCCCCAGGATGACCATGTCGTCTTCCCAGGCGTAGCGCGACATGTCGACGCCGCGATCACGGGTGCGGTCGCGGGCACTGACCGCGACGATCTCTATCGGCCGGCCGGCGCGGCGGGCGATCAGCGCCTTGTTCGCCTCGACCAGCCGGATGACCCCGGCGCCGACGGTGCCCAGGCCTGCGAGTGCGATACGAAGCGGTTCAGCCATGATAGTCCCTTTCGCGCCGCGCCCTAGGCGAGGGGGGCTAGCGACGCAAGCGCGGGCAATCACCCAGCTGAGTGATGACCATCGCATAGTCCTTGGCAGCCTGCGCCCGGTCTTCTGCCGATTCGGAGAGATTGGTCCCCTGCGGCAGCGCGGGCGGGAGGAAGCAGGCGAGCCGGTACCAGCTCAGCGAATCGCGCGGCGGAACCGAGGCCGCGCCTTCCAGCACTTCGCTGAACGATGCGCTCCAAGCAGCAGGCTCTCCGGGCCGATGATGGACGGTGATTGCCGCCGGTTCGCCATCGGGAGTGGCCAGGAACAGCTGGGTCTCGCCCTCTCCGGCCAGCGTGCCGGGCACGTAGATCGCTTCGCGCACTCCGGAAATGCGCCCGGGTGCGCCGGGAGCGATCAGTTCGCCGACGATTCCGCGCACCCGCTCTTCCACCGCGGCGTCCCACAGCACCTGCGCATCGGGCTGGACCAGCTGCAGTTCACCGGGCCTGTTCGCCACGCTGCGCGCGAACAGCAGCACTGTCTTCTTGCCGAGCGACGGCACCTTGCCCCGCGAATCGAGCGGCACATCGACCAGGTAACGCAACGATTCGCCCAGGGTGCGGGTGCCGAACAGCAGCGCCTTGGTCCGCGCCTCGACATAGAGCCTCGCCTTGCCCGCCCGAACGCCGGTGGCGCGGGCGGGTTCCACCACCGCCTGCTTGCGAATCTCTGCCCGCAGCACCAGCGGTGCCGAATCGGCCAGATCGGCCAGATCGGCATAGGGAACCGGCGGCAGGGGTGGCGGGGGCGCTTTTGCCGCCTGCACCGGGCCGCAAAGCGCGCCCGCGAGCAGGGTGGCCGCTAGCACTTTCATCAGGCTGGGCTTGAACGATTCCATTCGGTGAAACTCCGGTGAAAGGCCGATTCTCTGCGAGGACGACGCAAATGCGGGCTTGCCATCCCCTCATGAGAATCGCTTTAACACAGGTGAATCTCCCGTTAACCCGCTGGAAGTGCGGATAGGGCGTTGCGCGGGTCGGTCTTCGGCGCTAAAGCACAAGGAATTCCGGGCCAAAAAAACAATCAGGCCCGCAGTTTGCCGAACGGTCATCGGGGCCAGAGCGGCAGACGTGTCCGACCGGCAGGGTGGAAAATTAATTTTTGGCCACAGGGAATGGCATTCGCCATGCCTTGGGGTCGGTCCGGAATGTTTCCGGACGGGGTTGTAATGGAGTGATGCGTCTGAATGGCTTACGCTGACCAGGAAATGAGCGGCAATCGCATTGCCGCCTTTGTCATCGTCGCCCTGATTCACATCGCCGCCGGCTATGCGCTGGTGACGGGCCTCGCCTATGATGTGGCGAAGCAGCTTGTGAAGAAGGTCACGACTGTCGACATCAAGGAAGAAGTCAAAAAGGAAGAGCCGCCGCCACCGCCGCCGAAGAAGGACACGGCTCCGCCGCCGCCTGTCGCGCCGCCGGTGAAGATCAACGTGTCGACAACGCCGCCGCCGATCCAGACGGTAACGACGCCGCCGCCGCCGGCACCGGTCATCCCGGTGATCACGCCGCCGGCTCCGGTCGCCGCGCCTGCGCCGCCGCCGCCGAAGTTCCAGCCCAAGTCCGCCGTGCCCAAGGGCAATCCCGGTGCCTGGGTGACGACGAACGACTATCCTTCGCGCGCCCTGCGCGAGGAGCGTGAAGGTACCACCGGTATCCGTCTTTCCGTCGGTCCCGACGGCAAGGCCACCGGCTGCACCGTCACGGCGTCGAGCGGCAGCCCGGATCTGGACGATGCGGCTTGCGCCAACGCCCAGCGTCGCGCGCGCTTCACGCCTGCCATGGACGGTGAAGGGCAGCCCACTTCGGGTTCGTTCTCCACGCGCGTTCGCTGGCAGATTCCGAAAGACTGATTTCCCACCCCGGGGTTCGGGCCTTGGCCCGTACCTCCCGGTCGGCCAGTTGGCCGATCCTGTTTCCAAATTCTTCTTGAGAGGACTACTCGCATGGTTTTTGAACTCCTGGCCGCCGCCGCTCCCGCGGCCCCGCAGAACAAGTTCGGCTTCTTGGAGGCGCTCCATCAGGGCGGCTTCATCGCCTATGCCACGGTCACCATCCTGGGCATCATGTCGTTCGGTTCGTTCTTCATCCTGTTCACCAAGTGGTTCGAACAGTCGAAGATCATGAACCAGTACCGCGACCTTCGCGGAAACTTCTGGCGCGCTGCCAGCCTCCGCGAAGGTGCTGCCAAGCTCGAGAAGAACAGCGCCTGGCGCCAGCTGGTCGATGATGGCCTCACCGCTGAAAGCGCCCACGGCCAGATGACCGACTCGCTCGAAGCCCATGACTGGCTGCACGGTTCGCTCGCCCGTTCGGAAGCGACGATCAATTCGCGCCTCGCCTCGGGCCTGCCGTTCCTCGCCACCGTCGGTGCGACCGCACCGTTCATTGGTCTGTTCGGTACCGTGGTCGGCATCTATCGCGCGCTGATCGCCATCGGCGTTGCCGGTTCGGCCTCGATCGACAAGGTCGCCGGTCCGGTCGGTGAAGCGCTGATCATGACCGCGCTCGGTCTGCTCGTCGCCGTGCCTGCCGTGCTTGCCTACAACTACCTGCAGGCCCGCAACAAGCGCATCGGCGAAATGCTGGTTGGTTTCTCGACCGACGTTCTGGCGAACATCACCTCGAAGGGTGCGATCAAGCCGGCCGTCGCGGCTGCTGCCGCCAAGCCGGCTGCTGCGCCGGCCGCTGCTGCTGCCCCGAAGAAGTAATGCGCCAGCGAGTGTGGCGGTTCCGGCAATGGCCGGCCGCCGCGCTCCCGGGCCTTTCACCCCGCCCAGGCGTGGAAAAGGTTCGGACCATGCAAAGATAGGATGACACTATGGCTGTTTCGGTAGGCGGCGGCGGCGATGATAAGCCGATGTCCGACATCAACACCACGCCGCTCGTCGACGTGATGCTGGTGCTGCTGATCATCTTCCTGATCGCGGTTCCGGTCGCGATCCAGACGATCGAGAAGCTCAAACTCCCGATCATGGTTTCGCTTGAATCGAAGGACAAGGTCGAGAACCTGCTGCTGACGGTCAGCACCACCGATGCCGGTGGCCGCTCTGCGGGCGATCCTGGCTTCGAGGGCGCAAATCGTGGCGGTGAATGCCGCATCTATTTCAACAACATCACGCCGGTTTCTTCGGAAGAGCTGCGCGACATGGCATTCAAGCGCCTTGACGCGATCGTGAAGCGCGAAGGTGGTCCGGAAGCTCTGCGCAACAACCCGGAGAAGGTGCCTCAGGTACACATCCGCGGTGACGTGGAAGCGCCCTGGCGGTGCATTGCCGGTGCGATCTACAACGTGCAGATCTCTGGCTATCCGACCGTCGGCTTCATTTCGAATCCGGTTGATCCCAACGGCTGATCGCCGCGCCGGATCCCCAGTTCAGGAGTAACAACCATGGCAATGTCAGGCGGCAAGGACGATGGCGCGCCGATGATGGAAATGAACACGACGCCGCTTATCGACGTCATGCTCGTTCTCCTCATCATGTTCATCATCACCATTCCCGTTGCCACCCATGCGGTGAACATCGACCTTCCGGTCGCTACGCCGCCGACGAACCTTCCGCCCCCGGATACCGTGAAGAACAAGGTTGTGCTGACCCAGACCAACCAGATCCTCTGGAACGGCAAGCCGATCACGGACGGCGAACTGCGCTACCAGCTCGAATCATCGCTCAAGTATGCGGTGGAGCCGGAATTGCAGTTCCAGCCCGAAGCCCAGGCCAGCTATGACCTGTCGGTTCGCGTGCTGAACATCATCAAGGGTTCGGGCGTGACGAAGTTCGGCTTCGTCGGCAACGAAATGTATTCGGAATTCAACAAGGCGGCCAACGCCAGGTAATTCCGGACACAGGCATACTCTGCAAGGAGCAGAAGGGGCGGAGCGATCCGCCCCTTTTCGTTGCTGGCAGGCAAAGGGGCGGGGCCTGTGTCGCTGCCTTGGGCGGTCTTCGGCACCCCGTGATCGTCCCAACTGCCGCACTACGCAAACGGCGCGCTCAGGCAGCGCCGCAACTGGCAACGGAACGGGGTGCGGGACCCGAAGACCGCCCCGCACCGCACGGGCAACCGACGTCAGCAAGCCTGTGGGGGTCGGCATGTGCGGGTTCGTCGGCAACGGACGCCATGCCGCGTTCCCTGAGGCCAGACCCTGCAACCGGCACACGGCGATGCCGCAGGTCAGTCCTGCTGCGCCAGACCCTCGCGCTCACGCCAGCGGTCACGGATCACATCGCTGCTCTCGCGGCTGCCGTCGTGGCTCCACCCGGGTACCCGCCAGGCATAGGATAGTTTGTGCCGCCAGGGCGCGGACAACAGGTCTTTGAGCAGCGCTGCCCATTCGTGGAACGCCGACCAGATCACGCCGAAAGTGCCCAGTTGGCGAACGATGCCGTAGGCGATCCGTTGATCCCCGCGCTCGATCTGGAAACTGCCGAACAGCCGGTCCCAGACGATGAAGACTCCGGCATAGTTCCGGTCGAGATAGACCGGGTTGGTGGCGTGGTGGACACGGTGATGGCTGGGGGTGTTCATCACCGCCTCGAACCAGCGCGGGCAGCGCCCGATCGCCTCAGTGTGGATCCAGAACTGGTAGATCAGGTTGATCCCGCCGACAGTCAGGATCATCGCCGGGTGGAAGCCGATCAAAGCCGGCCAGATGCGGAACAGGAACGACAGCGCGAAGAAGCCGGTCCAGGTCTGCCGCAGTGCGGTTGACAGATTATAGTGCTGGCTGGAATGATGATTGACATGGCTCGCCCAGAACCACCGCACGCGGTGGCCGGTGCGGTGCGCCCAGTAGTAGTTGAAATCGTCCAGCACGAAGCAGGCGATCCAGGTCCACCAGGCCCAGCCGAGCGTGGCGAGGCGATGTGCGTAAAGCCAATCCGCCGCCGCCAGGACCATGCCACCCAGCGCCAGGCCGATCGCGGTGGAGCCGAGGCCAAGCAGCAGCGAGGTCAGCGTATCGCGCGGCTCATAGGCGGCAGGCGCGCGGCGCGATGCCCAGATCATCTCGGCTACTACCAGCGCGATGAAAACCGGAATGGCGTAAGGCAGGGGATCGAATGCGTGCATGGCTTCAGCCCCCCAGCCGGCGGAAGCTGCCCGCCCATTCCTGCGCCCCGGCGCCGAGGTCCAGCGTCACCGTGCCGAAATGGGGATCGCTGGTGGCGATGGTGAGGAACTGGCGGTCAAGCCGGACCCCGGCGTGACTGTCGAGCAAGCGAGCGGCAAAATGGCTGCCGTGCCGCCGCAGCAGCAGGACTCGTCCCGTCGCATCGCGCAGCAGCGCACCGCAACCGGCGCGGTCCAGCGCGACATCCCGAGCGTCAAAACCGCAGATCGCTTCGCCTGCCAATCGCCGGGCCTCGGCTTCGTCGCGGATGCGCGGGTCGCCGCCCAGCCCCAGTCCATTGGCGAACTGCCACAGCAGCAGCACGCCGATGAGCGAGCCGCCCAATTGCAGCGCGAGCGCAAGCCAGTGAACGAGAGTGCCGGGCATTGTGATCAGGTGGGGTTCGCCGCAAGCATGTCGACGAGTGCGCGCACCGGGGTGATGTCATAGCCGGCGGCCTCGGCCTGCGCCGCGAGCACGCCCGGATGGCCGCCACGGCTGGCCTCGGCCAGTGCCCAGAGCAGGGTGGAGCGCGTACCCGAACGGCAATAGGCCAAGACCTTGCCATCGCCCTGGCCCAGTGCATCGACCATGGCCTTCACTTGCCATTCGGCAAAGCCGGAATGAGTGACCGGAATGGCGACATAGGCGATTCCCGCCGCGCTCGCCGCCGCCGCGATGGTTTCTCCGGGGGTCTGGTCATCGGACTCGCCCTCGGGGCGATTGTTCACGATCAGCGTGATTCCCACGTCTTTCGCCGCCGCGACTTCGGCAAGGCCGATTTGCGGGCTGGCATAGATCCGGTCGGTCAGCTTGCGGAACATGGTTTGGTCACTCCTTGGCGGTCAACCGCTTCTGGCGACGGTTGCGCGCGATAATGTTGAGCGTTTCGACGGCACCGGAAAAGCCCATCGCCGCATAGATATAGGCCTTGGGGATATGCACCCCGAATCCGTCGGCGATCAGTACGACGCCGATCATCACGAGGAAAGCCAATGCCAGCATGACCAGGGTCGGATTCTTCTCGATGAAGTGCGAAAGCGGGGTGGAGGCGACCATCATCAGTCCCACGGTGATGACGACAGCGGCGATCATGATGGGCACTTCGTCGGTCATGCCCACAGCCGTCAGGATCGAATCGATCGAGAACACGACATCGAGCGCGATGATCTGCGCGATGGCGGCGGAAAAGGCGATCTGCGCCACGCCCTTGTCATGGTCCAGCAGGTCACCGCTTTCACCTTCAGGGTCCATGTTGTGATGGATCTCGTTGGTCGCTTTCCACAGCAGGAACAGTCCGCCGGCGATCAGGATCAGGTCGCGTCCGGAAAAGGCGGTTTCGAAACCCGGCTCGCCGTGCGCACCGGCCTTGGCGGCAATGCCCAGGTCAAAGAGTGGCTGCTGCAGCGTCACGATCCAGCCGATCAGCATCAGCAGGCCAATACGCATGACCAGTGCCAGCGTGAGACCGAGGCGGCGGGCCTTGGCCTGCTGCTCGGGCGGCAGCTTGTTGGAGAGGATCGCAATGAACACGAGATTATCGATGCCCAGCACGATTTCCAGCGTGATCAGCGTCAGCAACGCTGCCCAGGCAGCCGGGTCCGTCAGGAGTGAAAGGAAGCTCATGGGGTGCTTGTGCCAAGTGCGCCCGCGCGCCGCAAGAGCGGGCAGGCGAATGGCAGAAATGTCACACCGGGGCAGGGCGGGGCGGAACTGCGCGAATCTGTTCGCTATGCTGCATTATTTGGTATATGCCCGAAAATGCAGAGGAGAGGGCCGCGCGGCCAGCTTGGCCGCTTGCCCTGTAGCCCGCCGCGATTCGTCCGCGCGGTCGGGCGTGCGAAGTGGGGCGAAACGAAGGTACGTTCGGTTTTATGGGTTTTGATAGAGGACGTCGCGGCCGGGGCCGGGACAAGCGCGACGGATTTGGCGAGGAAGGCTTCGATCCTTTCATGGGCGGCAGCGGCGGCGGTGTCGACCGGTTTGGCGGCGGTGGTGATCGCGGCGGCTTCGGCGGCGGCGGTAGCCGCGGCGGATTTGGCGGCGGCGACCGTGGCGGCTTCGGTGGCGGCGGCGGTGGTGATCGCGGCGGTTTCGGCGGCCCGCGTAGCGGCGGCGGTGGTGGCGGCTTCGGCGGCCCGCGCGGCGGCGGTGGCGGCGGCGGTGATCGTGGCGGCATGCCTGCCCAGGTCGTCGGCCAGGGCAAGGGCGTCGTAAAGTTCTTCAATTCCCAGAAAGGCTTCGGCTTCATCCAGCGTGAGGATGGTGGCGAGGACGTGTTCGTGCACATCAGCTCGGTCGAGCGTGCGGGGCTGGAAGGCCTTGCCGAGGGTCAGCAGCTCGAATTTACCCTGGTTGATCGCGGCGGCAAGATTTCAGCCAGCGACCTTTCGGTCGTCGGCGATGTCATCCCCGTGGCCAAGCGCGAAGTCGCGCCGCAGCGCCAGCTTACCGGCGAACGGGCAACCGGGACGGTCAAGTTCTTCAACTCGATGAAGGGCTTCGGCTTCATTACCCGTGACGATGGCCAGCCTGATGCCTTCGTGCATATCAGCGCGGTGGAACGCTCGGGCATGTCGAACCTCAACGAGGGCGACCGGCTTGAATTCGACATCGAAGTCGATCGACGAGGCAAGTACTCGGCGGTCAACCTGGTGCCGCTTCAGGGTTGACCCCGTCCGCTCCGCTGCCGGATTGACCGGCAGCACGCGACACACATGATGCGCGCAGATGGCGGCTCCTCAGGAGCCGCCATTTGTCGTTTGCGGTTCAATTCATCCCCAGTGCTGTGGAAATGCAAAAGGAACGTCCCATGTCGATCACTCCGCTCATGCCAGTCTATCCCCGGTGCGGCTTTCGGCCCGTGCGCGGCGATCACTGCCACCTGATCGGTGAGGACGGCCGCCGTTACCTCGATTTTGCGGCGGGCATCGCCGTGAACATTCTCGGCCATTCCAACGACCACCTGATCGGCGCAATCCAGAAGCAGGCGGTAACGCTGATGCATGTGTCCAACCTCTATGGCAGCCCGCAGGGCGAGCATCTGGCGCAGCGTCTGGTTGACCTGACCTTTGCCGATACGGTGTTCTTCACCAATTCAGGGGCTGAAGCGGTGGAATGCGCGATCAAGACCGCGCGCGCCTATCACCAGCACGTCGGCAACGATCACAAGTACGAACTGATCACGTTCAAGAATGCCTTCCATGGCCGCACCATGGCGACGATCAGCGCGTCCAATCAGGAAAAGATGCACAAGGGCTTCCTGCCGTTGCTCGCTGGCTTCAAATATGTCGAGTTCGACGATCTGGAGGCGGCGAAGGCGGCCATCGGGCCGAACACGGCCGGTTTCCTGATCGAACCGATCCAGGGCGAGGGCGGCATCCGCCCGGCCTCGGAGGGCTTCATGCAGGGCCTGCGCGCGCTGGCGGACGAGCATGACCTCATGCTGGTGCTCGACGAAGTGCAGTGCGGAGTCGCCCGCTCGGGCACCTTCTATGCCTATGAACAATACGGCATCGAGCCTGACATCCTCGCTTCGGCCAAGGGCATCGGCGGCGGATTTCCGCTGGGTGCCTGCCTTGCCACGGAAAAGGCGGCGCGCGGTATGGTGATCGGGGCGCACGGTTCGACCTATGGCGGCAACCCGCTGGGCATGGCGGCAGGCGAGGCGGTGCTTGATGTCGTGGCGAACGAGGCGTTTCTCGCCGATGTCCGGACGAAAGGCGAGAAAATCCGCAGCCGGTTGCAGCAATTCATCGGCAACTATCCCGAACTCTTCGCCGAAGTGCGCGGGCGCGGGCTGCTGATGGGGATCAAGCTGAAGGTGGAGCCGCGCGAATTCGTCGCCCATATGCGTGACAACCACCAGTTGCTGTCGGTTTCTGGCGGCGACAATACCATGCGGATTGTCCCGCCGCTGGTGATCGACGATTCGCATATCGATGAATTCATGGAGAAGCTCTCGGCCGCAGCGGCCAGCTTCCCGATTCCGGAGAAGGCATGATGGCCCGGCACTTTCTCAACCTGTCCGATGCGGGCGGCGATGGTGTCGCCTCCATGCTGAACGAGGCGATTGCCCGCAAGGCGGCGCGCGCGGGCTATCCCGAAGGGCGGGTCGATGCCGATGCGCCGCTCAAGGACCGCGTGCTGGCAATGATCTTCGAGAAGAATTCCACCCGCACGCGTGTTTCGTTCGACATGGCGATCCGCCAGCTGGGTGGCAGCGCAATCATTCTCGAAGCAGGATCCACCCAGCTCGGTCGCGGTGAGTCCATCGCCGATACGGCGCGCGTGCTCAGCCGCATGGTCGATGCCATCATGATCCGCACCGACGATCACGCCAAGATAGAGGCGCTGGCCGAGTACGCCAGCGTGCCGGTGATCAACGGCCTGACCGATCTTTCGCACCCTTGCCAGATCGTGGCCGACCTGCAGACGGTGATCGAATACGGCAAGGCGCTTCCCAGGCTGGAGCTCGCCTGGCTGGGCGATGGCAACAACGTGCTGAACTCTATCGTCGAGGCTGCCGGGCTGATGAAGTTCAACGTCCGCATCGGCGTACCGGAAGGTTATGATTGCGATGCCGGCTTCATTGACCGCGCCCGTGCGGCGGGCGGACAGATCCGTGTCGAGCGCGATCCGGTGGCTGCCGTGCGCGGGGCCGATATAGTGGTGACCGATACCTGGGTGTCTATGGGCCAGCCCGGCGGCGAAGCGAAGATCGCGGCGATGACCCCCTATCAGGTCAATGAGGCGCTGATGGCCCAGGCGGCACCCGGCGCGCTGTTCCTCCATTGCCTGCCCGCCCATCGCGGTGAGGAGGTGACTGACGGGGTGATCGATGGCCCGGGCTCGGTCGTCTGGGACGAAGCGGAGAACCGCATTCATGCCCAGAAGGCCGTGCTGCGCTGGGTGTTCGGCCAGCTGTGAGCGAGGCGTCGGCCATACCAGATGGCGAAACCGGTTTCGATCGCGTGCTGGCCTTCACCATTCCCGGCCGCGATGCCCGCGGGCGAGTGGTGCGGCTGGGGCCGGTGCTCGATACCGTGCTTTCGGCGCATGACTATCCCACGGCGATCCGGCACCTGCTGGCCGAAGCTCTGGTACTCACCGCGCTGATCGGCTCGCTGCTCAAGGATGAAGACAGCCAGCTGACGGTGCAGGCGCAATCCGATAGTGGGGTCGTCGATCTGCTGGTCTGCGACTACCGCGCGGGCGAGCTGCGCGGCTATGTGCGCCACGATCCGGAGCGGCTGGCTTCGCTCGCTGGTTTTCCCTCGCTCAATGCGCTGTTCGGTGGCGGCTACCTGGCGATCACATTCGACCTGGCATCCACCGATCAGCGCTATCAGGGCATCGTGCCGCTGGAGGGGGAATCGCTGGCCGAAGCGTGTCAGGCCTACTTCAGCCAGTCCGAACAGGTACCAACCCTGATCCGCACCGCCATTCGCTGGGACAGTCGCCACTGTGTCGCCGCCGGGCTGCTGGTGCAACATCTGGCGGAGGGCGAGGAGGGGCGCGAGCGGTTGCATGTCCAGCTCGATCATCCGGAATGGGAACATGTTTCCGCGCTTGCTGGCTCGATCCGCAATGATGAACTGGTCGATCAGGCGCTGTCGCTCGAAGCGTTGGCGTGGCGTTTGTTTCATGAAGAGGATGAAGTACGCGTGGAACCCGGGCCCGTGCTGTCCCGCGGGTGCCGTTGCACCATCGAATACTATCGCGGTGTCCTTTCACGATTTTCCGAGGAGGACCGGGCCGACATGCGCGATGAGAGCGGGACGATCCCGGTTGACTGCGCGTTCTGCTCCAGGGTCTTCGCGGTCGATGCGTAAATAGTCCATTCATCGCGACTATGGCACGGTTGGACGTATAGGATTGTGGTGATATGCTGCAATGACTGCCGGGATTCGCGAGAAATGCCCGAGCAGGGAGATTTCTGACCGATGAGCCGTTTGCTGAAAGCCGTGAAGATGGGACTGGCGACGGGAGTTGTCGCGCTGGGCATCGTCGTGCCGGCGTCGGGCCAACGGCCGCCGCTGGCCATGCTCGATCAGCTTGAGCGGGGCCGTTGGGAACTGCGCATGCGCGATGCCGGAGCGACGATCCAGACGGTTTGCCTGCAGGACGGTCGCCGGCTGATCCAGTTGCGCCATCCGCAGAACGCGTGCGAGCGCTATGTGGTCGATGATCAGGCGGATGACGTGACGGTGCAGTACACCTGCCGTGGGCGCGGTTACGGTCGCACCCATATCCGGCGCGAAAGCGGGCGGCTGGTGCAGATCGAGACCCAGGGCATCGCCGATGGGCTTCCGTTCAACTTCATCGCCGAGGGCCGCCGCGTGGGGGATTGCCCCGCCTGAGCGGGCGGGTTAGCGCACGTGCATGACCATGCTTGAACCTGCCGAGGGCCGCAAGGCCGTGGTGCTGCTGTCTGGTGGCCTCGATTCCATGGTTGCGGCCGGGCTGGCGCGCGAGGCGGGCTACCGGATCCACGCGCTGACCATCGACTACAACCAGCGGCATCGGCGGGAAATCCAGGCTGCGGCCAGCATCGCTGCCGTGCTGGGTGCGGAGCGTCATGTCGTGCTGCCGCTCGATCTGCGGCAATTCGGCGGGTCGGCACTGACCGATGACATTGCCGTGCCGAAGGGAGGGGTGGGGGATGACATCCCCGTCACCTATGTGCCGGCGCGCAATCTCGTTTTCCTGTCACTGACACTGGCCTGGGCTGAAGCGCTGGGCGCGCGCGACATCTTCATCGGGGTCAATGCGCTCGACTATTCGGGCTACCCGGATTGTCGCCCCGAGTTCATCAGCGGGTTCGAACACCTGGCCGATCTGGCGACCAAGGCCGGTTCCGAGGGACAAGGTTTTGCCATTCGCGCGCCGCTGCAATATCTGTCCAAGGCCGAGATCGCGCTGGAGGCGAATCGCCTGGGGCTGGACGCCGCGATGAGCTGGTCCTGTTACGATCCGCAGCCCGACGGCCGCGCCTGCGGCCTGTGTGATAGCTGCCGCTTGCGCCGCGCTGGCTTCGAACAGGCAGGATTGCCGGACCGGACCGATTACGCCGCCGGGTAAGCGGCGTATATCCACAAAGGCATGTTGGTTAAGGCGTCGGTGCAACGGCGGATGCCGCACCGCGCCGTTCGGCCACAGGTCTTGCGCCCATGCAAAAAGGGGCCGGATTTCTCCGGTCCCTTCCTGATTTTCGCGCGTTGCGAGCTTAGTTGCCCGAACCCGGACCGTAGGTGATTTCCACGCGACGGTTCTGGAGTTCGCGAACGCCATCGGCGGTCGGAACGCGGTTGTTGTTTTCGCCGAAGCCCTGGCTGGTGATCGCGCCATCGGCAACGCCGTGCGAGGTCAGGTAGCCACGGACCGACGTGTTGCGGCGTTCCGAGAGACCCTGGTTGTAGCGCGGGGTGCCCGAACGGTCGGCATAGCCGGCCAGCATGATCGGAACATTGGCGCAGTTGCCGTAGGCCGAAACGGCGCTGTCGAGGATCGAAGCGGCTTCCGGAGTGATGTCCGACTTATCCCAGTCGAAGAACACGATGTACGGACCCTTGTTGCAGATCGGCGCCGGCGGCGGTGCCACGGGGGCGACAACCGGCGGCGGCGGCGGCGGCGGCGGAGCAACCGGCTCGGGAGCCGGGGCAGGAGCGCCACCGAAGTTGTAGGTCAGGGTGCCGAGCAGCGAGTGCGACCGGAAACGGGTACGGACGTTCTTGCCCGCATTGTTCACCAGATCGTTGTGGTTCTGCTGGTAGTAGCGATACTTCAGACCGAAATCGATGTGATCCGAAATCGGCATGCGCACGCCGGCCAGAGCCTGCCAGGCGAACCCGGTGTCCGAATCAACCAGATCGGTGGTGTTCGGCTTGGTGAGGAGCACGGCGTTCTTGACGCGGCCGACGCCCGCACCGGCACCGACAAAGCCCTGGAGGCCGTCATCGGGACCGAAATCGAGCAGGGCGTTGCCCATGAAGCTCAGCGCTTCGGCACCGCCGCCAACGAGAGCGTCACCAACAGTGGTAGCGCCAGCGGTGTACTTCTTCTCTTCAGCGCGACGATAGCTGGCTTCTGCTTCGAGGCGGAAAGCGCCGAAGTCATAACCGACGATGCCGCCGAAGTCGTAGCCCGGCTTGGTGTCAAGCGTGCCGTTGTTGTTCGAACCGGTAATGTTGAAGATGTTTTCGACGATCACGCCGCCAGCATCACCTTCGACATACCACGATTTGTCACGCGCCAGCGCCGGAGTGGCCATGGCCGTTGAGGCCAATGCCAGTCCAATGACGAGTTTCCGCATTATAAATTCCCCTTTAGCGAATTGAGGCCACCGAGTGGCCAATGGTCTATCGACTTCGATTGTGCGGTGCAAGCGGGCAAATTCGTCAACTGTTGCAAGAATGCCGCGATTTCGCGCGTTTGGCGAAAGAAAGTGGATCGAAAATTCCCTCATTTGCAAGCGTGGAACGCTTCATCATGCCTATCGGTTCCCGATCAGACTTGCGGAAGAATCCCCGCAGCGCCCAAAGCATTGATGAGATTAACAATAGCCGAACGAGCTTCCACGTCAACCGTTGTCCCACCACTTGGTGAAGACGGGCGCACAGGAAACTTCCAAGTACCGGCATAGCGGATGTAGTGTCCGCTTGAACGATCAAGCAGCCACATGCCGTCGCGGGGCGCGATAAACAGCCAGTTTCCGCCCTGCCGGCAGGCAAGTTTGCCACCCTGCCCCGTCCATTCGCCGCTCGCCGCTTCGCCCACAAGCCAGGCCTGGCCGTCCAGCGGCGTGGCGGGCGGAGTCAGCGCAGTGCCTTCGATGACGCAATGCAGCAAGGCATCGGCAAGGGCATGGGCTTCGTTGACGAAGGCTTCCTTTTGCGCCTGTCCGGGGAACAGCAGCGGCAGGCCGAAGCGGGGGCTGGCACTGTCGAAAATCAGGGGGTCACTCATGGCAGGCTCCGGTTCTGGGATCAGGTCAACTGGTGAAGGAACAGCAGGTCAGACAGGGCGTGGCTGCCGCGCTGTCGGACGTGGAACTGGCCCGCCGGCATCGCCGCAGACACAGCGGCAAGTTGTGCGCCATTCAGGTCGAGGCGAGGCGCGGCAGTGTCCCAGCGCACGACCGGCGATTCGGCGGGGCCGTAGAGCACTTCGTAGGACTCCGACTGCTCTTGCAGCGGGACATCGACTCCGTCGTTCCACGTCCAGGCGCCGCGCGCGCGGCGAGTCCAGCGCAGGCTCAACCCGCCGTCTGGGCTCTGCGAGACGCGCGGGTGGACCGGCGAGAGCGGACGCAGGGCGACACCGCGGTTGGCAATGGCGGCATGGACCGCAGTAGCGTCCCCCCGGCCGATGGCAGCGATCGTGGCGGCGGGACCAAGCCCCATGGCGGCAGCGTCGAGCGCGACGGGCGTGCCATCCAGCAGGATGAAAGTCTCGCCCGCGACATGGCCGGCAACACGGCTTTCGCTGCCGCCGCGACCGCGCAACAGGTGCGTGAGCCGCCAGCGCCTGCCGCCGAGCGAATCGGCCCGCGCAAACTGGATCACCTCGTTGCCCAGCAGCGCCCGGTTCTCTCCCATGGCGAGTTGCGCCGGGCTGGCCGAGGCGAGCGCCATGTCATCGCCCACGAGTTCGACGACGAGCGATGAGGAGCGATCGAACAGCAGCGGCGAGGCGGATGGCAGGATGTTTTCCGCAGTCCCGAGCATGGCACGGGCACGACCGGTGACGCCGATGGCATGCAGTTCACCGTCGCCGCGATCAACATAGAGCGCGGCCCCGCTCCAGCCGGCGGTAGCGGAACTGGCAGCGGCATGGAGCGGGGCCGCGTCGGCGCTGCCTTGCCCGTCCCACGGCAGCTCGAAGGCGGCGAGCCGGGTTGGCCCGGCGACAAGGTCGGGGGCCAGGGCCGCCCGGCCCGAATCGGCCCGTGATGGATCGCCAGATACTTCAGCGGGGGCAATCCGGGCCAGGGTCAACTCGACGCCGGTTTCGCGCCACTCCCAGTCGGTTACCCGCCAGCGCCCGGGCTCGCCCGGCACTGTCACCACCCCGCCCGGTGCGACGGCGGGGTCGAGCGTCGCGCTGCGCCAGGCAATGGTTTCGCGCGCCCAGCCGGCGCGGCGGGCGGTGCTGGCGATCAGCATGCGCGCGTCAGCGGCAGCCATGGCAGCGGGCAGCTCGATCACGGCGGGCTGGCCGGGACGGGGCCTGCCCGGTGCCCGTTGCAGACCGGGCTGGTAGTCGCGGTCGACGTCGTAGTAGCGCAAAAGTCCCGGCACCGCTTCGGGCGATGGCGCGCGGGTGCGGCGGAAACCGGTTGCGGAGCCGAAGTCTCCCTCGCGCGGCGATGTGGCGGCTTCGGACAAGGCTATCGGTTCCACCTGCAGGCGTTCGCGGGCGATGGTCAGCCGCTCGCCGCAGGCATCGGCATCCATCGGATAGACCGGATCGAGCGTGGCAAGCAGATCGCCGAGCGGACCTTCGTTGCCGATCCCCGCCAGCCCCGGCAGCGGCACGTCGGTGTCTGCACGGTCAATCAGCCCCTCGGCGAGCATGGCAAGGGTGAGCGGGCCTTCGTCGGCGAAAACTTCGAAGGTAAGCGCCGGAATGCGGTTGCCGAAGTCCGACAGGTCAAGATCCTCGAACACGGCATAGGCCAGCCCCCTGAAGGCGGGGCACCGGTTCGCGCCTTCGGCGGCGGTGATCAGTGGATCGGGCAACTGATCGCGCTCGCCGGTGTGGAGGCGCAGGGTGCCGCCGGTCTTGAGGTCGCCGCCCGCGCCGCGCAGCAGGTTGCCATCGGCCCAGATCCGGCCAACGGACCGGATCGGGCGGCTGGCGAGCGCAACGGCAAAGCTGGCGCTGTAGCTGTAGGTGGTCATTGACGGGCGACCCTTGCCGCCGCCCTGCTTCTCGCGGTGCTCGACCAGGTCGGTCGCCCAGATGATTGCCCCGGGCGCACGCATCCGCCCGTGCAGGCGCGGCAGGGCAGCGCCGTAGCTGGAGGTCGAGGCGGCCAGCTCCTTGAGCCGGGGGCCTTCGCGCCCGCGCCCGCCAAACAGCATGGTATCGACCTGCCGCCCCGCCAGCGCGCCGATCACGCCGCCCAGTGGTCCGCCGAGCTGATTGCCGAGCGCGGTGAAAAGCAGCGTTGCCATGGGGGTTTCCTCAGGTTGCGGGACGGAGCCGCCAGTGCCCGGTGATGGGCCAGCCGGCAGGAGCCGGGGCGATCACCACGCGGCGCAGCCCGGCATGGGCGTGGACCAGGTCCCCGGTGCGCGCGGCAATGCCGAGGTGATATTGATGGGGCCCGACGGCAAAGATCAGCACATCACCCGGCAGTGCCGCGCCGCTGGCCGGTTCGAAACCACAGGGGCCAGCGAGCGCGGTGAAGCGCTCGTCATTGCGGCTGCGCAGGGTGTAGCGCAGCGGCAAGGGTGCGGGACGGTCGATGGCCATCAGCGCGGCGGCCAGCAGCCCGATGCAGTCCACCCCGGTGGCGGGATCGCGCCCGTACAGGCGGAAACGGCACCCGGCGAGCGCCTCCGCCGCCTCGGCCAGGGCGAGGCCGCTCATGCCGCAGGGCTGCCGTAGCGGGCAACCAGGTCATTGCCCGGCAGGAACGGTTCCCCCTGGAAGTTGATCGCATTGGCAAAGCGGCTGGCGCAGCTTGCCAGAGTGCGGTCGCAGCCTTCGCGCAGTTCGGCGCGCAGGCCCGGCGCGAGCGGCAGGTCGAGCGGCGTATCGAGCACCAGCGATCCATTGCGGGCGGCGACCACGCCCATGGTCAGCCCGCAATAGGGCCCGCCCAGCCAGCGTACATGGCCATTGACAAGCGCTTCGGGTGCGGACGCGCCGGTGAAGGTCACCGCATTGCCGCCCGGATCGACCGAAGCCAGCACGCCTTCGTGGGTGAAGCGGGCGGCGCTGAGCGTGCAGCCGGGGCCGCAGAAGGCAGCGCGGCAGGTGGGGCTGGTCCGCGGCACGGGATCGCGTTGCAGCTCCGCTTTGCGCGATTGCAGCGCGGCGGTGAAGCTGCCTGCGTCCTGCGTGACCGTACCGATGGAGCCGCGATAGGTCGTATGGCGTTCCAGGCTTTCCCAGTCGACCAGCCCGATCACCACCTGCGCGCCGTCAAAACGTCCGGCGGACAGGTCCCCCGCCGCAATCGCTGCATGGCTGAGCGCACCTTCGACTTCGGCGCTGTCCGGCTCGAAATCGGCGGAGCGGCGGACGGCGGAGGGCACCATGCCGGGAGCGGAGCGATGATCCACCCCGTCGAACCACAAGTTGCGGTCATGGGTGGTGAAGCCCAGCGTCACCCCGTCGCGGCGGATCACCCGCCAGAAAGTGGCGACGGTTTCCAGCTCGCTGGCGAACCAGACCCTGCTCATGCCGCCTCGCGCACTTCGAGCACCGGCACCGAGGGTGCTTCCCCTGCGGCAAATGCCGCGCCCGAAACCTCCAGCCGGTCTTCGGCAAAACGCACCGGCACGTCGAACAGGAAGCCTGCACGCACCACCGCGCCGGCAGCGGGCGGGGCGGCGAAGGTGACGATGCCCGCCGGATCGAGCGTCCAGCCACTGGTTACGGGCGTGCCGCCGACGCTGACCAGCACGCTGCCTGGTTGCGGCCGCGTGATGCGCCGCTGCTGCATTGCCGCGCCCTCGCCATAGTGTTTCACCAGCGCGAAGCCAGCGCGCAGCCCGTCGCCGGTGCCCAGCACCTGATCGTTGGCGGTAGGAGTGCCGGTCATGCCGTTTGAGCTGTGGTCCGAGGGATCGCGCAGCCGGAAGCCGCGCGCCGCGCCGCGCCGCGCGCGGAAGAAGGCGATCAGCGTGCCGAGTTCGGCTTCTGAGCGGATCCCCGGGCCGACATCGAAGCGCAGGCGAGCATCGGACCACAGGCTGCTCCGCCGCTCAAAGCCCGATGCGGTGACCGAGACGCTGGTGGAGAATTCGGGCGTGACCATGGCATCGCGGCCCAACGCCAGCGGATAGGGAATGTCGTCGAAGGCGAGCATGTCGGCGTCCTCCTCGGTTTGCGGGAGCCGGACGAAGCCGTCGCGGCAGATTTGCGGCAGGGCCCAGACGAAGACCTCGTGCGCCGGGCGTGCCAGGGCCTCGTCCGCGCCGGCATCGATGCGCTGCCATTGGTCCGACTGGTCGGCGCGCAGCACGAACCCGGCGAGGTAGTCCTGCTCTGCGGGCGGGTAACCCAGCCGCTGGTTGATCGTTGCCAGCGCGGAGCGGCGCGGGGCGTCGGCACCGGCGGTCAGCCAGTCATAGTCCTCCAGCTGAAGCCGGTCGAAGGCAGGGGCGGCCCAGCCGCCGGGCAGATTCGCGCGCCGCGCCTCGGGCATGGCCGGGTCGAGTACGGTGGGCGTGAAGACCAGCAAGAGTGCCTCTACCGGAGCGGGCGCGACGGCACCGCGCACCGCCTGGACCAACGCTGCGGTGGAACTGGCCAGCAGGGCTCCGGCCGCATCCAGCAAGGCCTTCTGCGCCGCGTTCAAGGCGCTGCGCATATCGGGGATCGCCGCCGGATTGCCGCCCAGTGCCGCCCTGGCAGCATCATCATAGAGGCAGGGGTGGCCATCGGGCATGATCCACCACCACGGCTCACCCACCTGAAACCGCACCGGCGCGCCGGCGTCCGTGAGCAGGCCGACGAAGGCGGCGCCAGCGGCCTGCAGCCAGGCCATGGCCGGGGCACTGGCGGGTGAAAGCAGGGCGGAGGGCGGCTGCCAGCCGGTTCGTGCCGGATCGCCGTTCGCCGCGCGCTGCTGCCACGCGGGCGGACAATGCTGCGCGAGCACTTCGTAAGACAGTGAGGCGATGGGGGAGAGGCCGGCCTTGTGGCACGATGCGAAGAAGTCCGCGTGCCACGCCCGCGCCGGGCTGCACAGCGGATCGCCGCCCGGATCGACCAGTCCGTCAATGCCCAGCCGCATGAAGTGGCTCATCCCGACGTAATGCAGCACCGAACCGCGATAGCCGAGGTGCCGGATCGCCCGCACCAGCCGCGCCGGGGTCTGGTTGCCGCAATCGTCGAAGGCGGTGGCCATGGCGAGGCCGTGCGACGGCACCACCACATCGCCGATCTCCAGCATGGCGCGGTGGCCCTCGCCGCGCATTTCGCTAAGCTCGACCCAGCCTTCGGCTGGTGCGGCCAGCGGCGTGGTGCTGCCGCCAACATAGCCCGGTGCAACCAGCGAGATGAACATGCGGTCAATCGCGGCGGGATGCACCGGATCGGCTTCGGCGGGGTGAAGGAAGCCGCCTGCCAGTGCCGAAAACGGCAAGGTCACCTGCGCATCTGCCGGTGTTCCCACGGCGTAGTTCCACAAGCGGACATACCACGCGCGCGGCGTGCCGCCGGCATCGCGCCCCTCGATGGTCAGCGTCGGACCGTTGACCGCATCGAGCGGCAGAATTCCCGACGAGCGCCAGTGGAACGACAGTGTGGTGCGCGAATAGTCGCGATCAGTATCGTAGGCGAGCAGCGGGTGGTCGATCCGGTCCTCGCTCGCCCAGATCAGCCCGGCAAGGTCACCCTCGCGCAGGAATACGGCATCGACGTGCAGGGAGTCGGGGGCGGTGGTGGTCAGCGCCGCCATCATCGGGCGCGGAAAGTCGACGGTCCAGAAGCGCGGATCGAAGCGCTGGATCCAGTCGGTTTCCTGCCCTTCGCGGGCCGGGGCGAGCCAGTAGGCCATGAGATTTCCCGTCCGTTCAGAATTGGGCCAGGGCGCGGCGAACGGCGCTCGCCACCTGCCTGCTCGAGCGTTGCAGCGCCTGCGGCGCATCGCCGCCACGCGGGGCCACGACGTTGATCGAGACCCGGACCTCGCGCGGCGCGCCCGACCCGTTCGCGCCGTGCGGCATGACGTTGCCGGCGCTGGTAGGCACGAACAGTTCGGGGCCGCGCTCGCCCACCAGATAGCCACGCCCCGGCGCAACCGTCCCGCCAGTGGCGCGGCCCGGCAAACCCAGCACCGCGCCGAGCAGGCCGCCGAGGTTCAGCGCGCTGCCTGTTCCGCCGCCTGGCGATCCGGCAAACAGGTTCTGCAGTGACTGCGCGGCGATCTGGTCGATCACCGAAAAGGCCATGCGCCGCAGGTCCTCGAAGCCCAGGCTGCCGCGCCGGATCGCGCCGAGCAGCCCCCGTTCAAGCACGTCGCCGGCGCGGGAAAAGCCATCCACCAGGGTGCCGTCGAAGGTGCCGCGCATCGTTGCCACGTCCGCCGCGAAGCCCTGGGTGCTGGCGCGGACATCGACCAGCAGGGTATCGACCGTGTCACTCATCGTCATGCTCCATCAGGCGTTCGAGGTCCGCGCGGGCCAGCGGGACAGCGTTGCCCGCGGCTTCGGGGGAAAGGATCGCGGCGAGCTCCGCCGGGGTGGCGCGCCAGAACTCGTCCGGCCGCCAGCCCAGTGCGCGCCCGGCAAGCCCCGCCAGCCGCCGTGCGCCGGGGCCGAAGGCGGGCTCGCTCATCCCGCGCCTTGCAGGATCTGCGCCAGCAGCGCGCGCAGCGGGGCGGCGGCGGCGGCAAGGCCCATTTCAGCTACGGCATCGCCCACAGTCTCGCGGTTCAATCCGTCGCGTTCGGCCAGGCAGTGCCAGAACAGTGCCGCCACTTCGCTCAGTCGCAACTTGCCATCGGCCGCGCGCTCGACCAGCGCGAAGAGCGGGCCAAGCTCCTCCTCGGCCGCGACCAGTGCGGCAAAGCTGGGGCGAAGCACACGGGCGACGCCTGCGACCGCCAGGCTGGCTTCGCCGCGATGCGGATTGGCCATCATGCCGGCACCACCGCGCCCGAGCTTTCGAGCTGCAGCGTGTAGTTGCGCTCACCATTGAAATCGCCCGAATAGTCGAGCTTCTGGATCAGGAACTGGCCGCGCAGCTTCTCGCCGCCTTCGAAGCTCAGTTCATAGGCGTCGAGCGTGCCGGCCATGGCATTGGCGCGCACCTGGGCTTCGGCGGCGCTGCCGAGGAATATCCCCGCCGCGCTGACCGAAACCGTGCGCACGCCCGCGCCCGAAAGCAGCTCGCGCCAGCCGCCGCTTTCCTTGGAGGTGATGACGACGGTGTCCCCCGTGATCGACATCTGCGTGGTGCGCAGGCCGGCGACGGTGCGGTAGACGGGCGGGGTCGCTCCGTCGGAAATCTTGAGGAGGAAGGCGCTGCCTTTCTGGGCGGTCATGTAGGTGCTCCTTGCGGCAAAAAGTGGCGCGCGGGTTGAGACAGGCTCGGCCCGAGCGGGGGGAAAGGTGACTCGGCTTCGCGCAAGGCCTGCTCAGGCAGAGCCTGTCGCAGCCCGAGGGCGGTCGGTGGTTCAGCCCGCCAGCAGGCGGAAACGGTATTCCAGCAGCACCGCGCGAGTGTTGCCCGTGCGCTGTTCAGCGCGGGCGCGGAGGAACTGGACGGTGACCAGGGCAAAGCCCGCTTGTGCGGCGGGCAGGGCTTCCACCCGGGCCTCGATGGCGGTGACCAGCGCGGCGGCGGTGTCCGGCGCGTCGCCCCGGCAGTGCAGTTCCAGCGCCAGACGCACTTCGCGCCCCGGGCCGGACTTGCTGCTCCAGTCGGTGCAGGCGCTGGCGGCGAGGGCAAGCCAGGGCAGGCTGGCGCGGGCAGGCGCTTCCTCGAACACGGTATTGAGCTGGCCGGCCAGCGCGGGGTCGGCGGCAAGCCAGGCGATCAGGGCGGAGCGCAGGGCGATTTCCATCGGACTATCCTTGGGTAAATTGCGGCCAGAGCAGCCGCGCCTTGCGCCAGCGCGCGGGATCGCCGCGCCGGGCGAGCAGGGTTTCGGCGGCGCGGGCTTCGGCCAGCGCCCTGGCGCGGTCGATCAATCGCCGGGCAAGCCGGTCGAAGCTGGCGGCGGCATCGGCGGCGATCATGCCAGCCGCACCTGCCGCCACGGCCGCCACAGCGCAGCGACGGCGGCGGGCGGCAAGGGCGCGGCACCGTCGCCTTCGCGGGTGCGGTGCTGGTGCGCGGCAAGCCGCATGATGCCTTGCCGAAACGGGGCGGGCAGGCTGGCCCAATCGGGCGCGAGTCCGGCGGTGCAGCGCACCGCCACCCGCCCGGCGGCACCCTGCGCCAGCACTCGCACCCGTCCGCCACCATCGGCGTCAAGGTCGATGGCATAGGCCGATGCTGGCAGTGCGAAGCGCGGGGCGTCCGCGGGAATGCCGTCGACGCCAGTTATCGCCTGCACCGGGCGCGTGGACAGCACCTGCCAGTCGCCGGTGATCGCCAGCACTTCCTCGATGGTGGCGGCCAGCGGCATCAGGCCGGTGAAGCGCTCGCACAGCTCCAGCCCGGTATGGAGCAGAGCGGTAAGCGGCGCGTCGTCCTGCGCCGTGGTGATGCCAAGCCAGTCCTTGAGCTCGGCCAGCGCAGCCGGCGGCAGGATGGCCGGCGTGACGATTGCCCGCGTCATGTGCGGTCTCCGTGATGATTGCCGGGAAAGGGGTGCGCCCGCGCCGGGGAGGGCGGCGGCGCGGGCGCGGGGCCGATGGCAGGCAAGGGGGGAGCCTGCCGCCGACCCGAAGGTATCAGGTCGAGATCTTGAGCACCTTGATCGCATCGGAATCGAGCACCTGCCCGCCGATGCGCTTGGTTGCGTAGAAGTTGACGAAGGGCTTGTTGGTATAGGGATCGCGCAAGATGCGGGTGACGCTGCGTTCGGCGATCAGGTAGCCATTCTGGAAATTGCCGAAGGCGATCGGGAAGGTCCCGGCGGCAACATCGGGCATGTCTTCGGCCTCGACCACCGGATAGCCCAGCAGGCGATTGGGCTGGGCTTCGCTCAGCCCCGGCTGCCACAGGAAGGTGCCGGTCGAGTCCTTGAGCTTGCGCACCACGGCCAGCGTTGCCGAATTCATCACCCATGCCGCGCCCTGCCGGTGGCCGGCGCGCAGCGACTGGACCAGATCGATCAGCTTGAGTTCGGGCGTGGTATCGAAGCCGGTGGCATTGCCGCTGACCACATGCTGCAGCGTGCCGAAGGCGCGGGCGGCGTCGCCGGTGGCGGCGGTCGGTCCGGCCAGGAAGCCCCTGGGCTGGTTGGTGCCGGTGCCGGAAATGAACGCCAGCCCTTCGGCGCGGGCGAATTCCATGGCAATTTCACCCGAAAGCCAGCCTTCCAGATCGAACACGGAATCGTCGAGCATGGACTGGCTGGCCGATGGGTTGGCATAGAGTTCGCCGGTCGGCGGGGCGATTTCGGCGAACTTGGGGCTGGCGGTTTCAGGCCGCGCGCCGGTTTCGCTGACCCAGCCCGAGGCGGTGCCGCCGGTGGAGATCAGCTTGCGGTAGCCAGCGCTGCCGGTCTGGACGACACGGGCGATGGACCGGATCGGGCTCATCTTCTTGAGCTGGGCGGCGATCAGTCCGTCGATTTCGCGCGGGACGGCATAGCCGCCATCCGCTGGCACCGCACCCGACAGCGACTTGAGTTCTGCCTCGCGGCCAGAGCGCAGGTAGCCTTCGACGAAGCCCTTCAGTTCGGGGCTCTGCGCCGCGCCGCCATCCAGCTGCGGCCGGGCCGCCGCGCGGCTGACCTTTTCGAGGCGCGATTTCACCTCATCGACGTCCGAGCGCAGCGCGCCCAGCGCCAGATCGGCGGCATCCTGCCGGGCGACGATGTCAAACGAGCCGTCGAGCTGCGCGGCCGGGTCAAGGGTATCCATGGGGCATTCACCTTTCGTTGGAGAGGACCGCCCCGCAGGCGGCCTTTGGGAAGGGGCATAGGGCCGTCGTCCCGGCCTGCGCCGGGATGACGGGGGCACTCACGCAAGCGGGGTCACGCCAGCAGGTGCACCCGCGCGGCGTGCTGCATCGGGTGGGTGACCAGACTGACTTCGAACAGATCGATCGCGGTCAGATCGCGCCCCGCCGCGTCGCGGGTGAACTGGCGCGCGCGGTAGCCGAAGCTGAGGCCGGTCACCGCGCCGCGCTTCAGCGCCATGGCCGCACCGCCATCGGGATTGTCGATCGCGGCGATCACGCGCAGACCGCGCGCGTCCTCTGCAACGCTTTCGACCCAGCCGATGCGCTGGTCCGGGCGGTGCTGCCAGTACAGCGGCAGCGGCGCGGTGCGTTCGGCCAGCGTGCGGGCGAAGGCTCCCGGACGGATCGTGTCACGCCCGGCGTCGCGCTTGCCGAACAGCGCGGCATAGCCGGCGAAGCGCAGGGTATCGCCGCCGCTCACTTGAGCAGGTCCGTCGCGCCCAGCCGCACCGCGATGCCCAGCAGCAGCAGCGCCAGCAGGCCGCGCACGATCCAGTTCATCGCCGCCTTCCACGCGCTCGCCTTGGCATCGCGCCAGGCACGCAGCAGTTCGCGCAATTCGGAAAGGTCGTGCTGCGCGGTGGCGTCGTCCAGCCCCATGCGGGTGAGCACGCGCGCCGCGCCGATCTCGCTCGCCTCCTCGACGATTGCGCGCAGGGTGATGAGGTCGCCGCCGGTGTCGGCGGACTGCGCGATCAGCCGCGCCAGCATGTCTTCGCGTTCCATCGGGATCACTCCTTCGCCGCAGGGCCGAGGTGTTCGAGGCCGAGCATCGCGCGCTTTTCCTGCGCCGAGAGAAAGTCCGCGCCGCTGACCTGCGCCCACAGCCGCTCGCGGTCCTCCGCCAGCGCCGGCACCTGATCGAGATCGATGGCGAGCCGGGCCTCGGGGAACCAGGTCGCCAGCCCCTCGCCCAGCGCGCCAAGGATCTTGGCGGCCAGCGGCAGCAGTGTCAGCCGCCACAAGGCGCGGTTGGCCTCGCGGTAGTTGGCATAGGTGGCGTCTCCGGGCAGGCCGAGCAGCATCGGCGGTACCCCGAAAGCCAGTGCCACGTCGCGCGCGGCGGCGGCCTTCAGCGTGGCGAAGTCCATGTCCGCCGGGGTCATGGCCATGGCCTGCCATTTCAGCCCGCCTTCGAGCAGCATCGGCCGCCCGGCATTGCCCTCGCCGGAATAGGCGCGGGCCAGCTCGTCGCGCAGCCGCTCGAACTGGTCGGTGGTCAGCGTGCCTGCATCGCCCGGATCATAGACCAGCGCGCCAGAGGGCCGCGCCGCGTTTTCCAGCAGCGCGCGGTTCCAGGCGGATGCGGCGTTGTGGGTGGCGATGGCCTGATCGGCGGCGGCAAGGCAGCCCGCGCCATAGTGATCGTCCGCCGGGTGGAAGTGCCTGATATGGATCAGATTGGGCGAGGCGTCCTCGTCCAGCACCGGGATGGTCAGGGTGCGGTCGCCGGCCTTGTAGGCGAAGGCAGCCGGCCAGCCGTCCTGCCCCGGCACCACGCTGACCCGATCGGGCCTGAGGGCGAACAGTTCGACCGGCCGCCCGGCGGCATCCTTCAGCACCTGCACATAGCCGTTGCCGTGCAGCAGCAGCTGCGCGGCCAGCGTTTCGAGCAACGACTGGCCAGCGCTCGTCGCGGTGACGAGGGCCGCCAGCGCCGGCTCGGCGGGCTGCAGCGGGGCACCGCCGATTCCCTCGGCCACCAGCCGCACCGCGCGCTGGGCGACCGGATTCTCCAGCCAGGCCCGCCGCACCGCCGCCGGATAGTCAAAGGGCGCGCGGGAGCCGGGACCATCGGCAAAGAACCACGGCGAGGTGAACGCGCGCGCCAGCGGCGCACGCTCGTTCCCGCCGCCCTTGAAGGCAGCGGCGAGGGACTGGAAGAAGGACATGGGGTGCCTTTCTGTGGGGCAGGGGTAGCGCGGGCCCTTCGACAGGCTCAGGGCGAGCGGAGTTGTGTGCGGCTGTGCCTTGGAGACTCGCCGATGCGGGCCCTGTCGCAGCCTGCGCGCGGCGCGGGTCGGTTCACGATCACGCCAGCCACACCCGCGGTTGCGGCCGGGGCTTGAGCAGCAGTTCGGTCAGGGCCCAGACCAGCGCGTCGGCGCGGTCGGGGGAGCGGCCGGGGCCCTGGTAGGTGCCGCCGGTGATCAGGCCGCAGAGTTCGTCCTCCAGCTTCGGGAACTGGCCCGCGTGGCGCACCCGGCCGGCTTCATAGAGCGCGGCGACGGGTTCGGCGCGGGCTACCTTGCCCCGGCTGGCGTGGACCAGCCGCAGCGGCAGCGACAGTTCGGCGGCGCGCAATACGGTGGCGACCATGTCGCCGCCCTGGTTGGCTTCGGCCACCACCCGGTCCGCCTGCCAGACGCGCGCGGCATTCGCCACGGCGCGGGCCCAGCTTTCGGGGCTGGCCCCGGTGATCGAAGCATCGGCCAGCACGCGCCCCAGTCCGTCCTCGCCCAGCGCGCAGACGACGATGCCGCAGGCGTCTCCGCCGGTAGAGGCGGGGGGATCGACGCCGATCACCGTGCGGACCGGCGGCGCGCTTGCCGCTGGCTCGCGGCAGGCCTCGATCAGGCTGCGGCTCCACAGCGCGCCCGGCACATCCTCGATCAGTTCGCCGTCAAGTTCCTGCCGGGCGAGTAGCGAACCACGGTAGGTCCGGCGGATGTCGCTGAGGAAGCGGGTGGGCAGGTTGGCGTGGTTGTCTTCGGTCTTGCCGCGCGTCACGGCCAGGTCATCTCCTTCGAGCAAGCGCCGCAGCAGCGGCACGGCGCGCGGGGTGGTGGTGACCAGCGCCTGCGGATTTTCCCCCAGCCGCAGGCCGAGGGTGAGGTTGTCCCACGCCATGCCGGCGCGGCCTCCGGCGTTGTCCCACTTGGCCAGCTCGTCACACCAGGTGTGGCTGTGCTGCGGGCCGCGCAGTGCTTCGGGTTCGCCCGCCGAATAGAGCGTTGCCTGCGCGCCGTTGGGCCATGACAAACGGCGCAGCGAGGGCTCGTAGATGGGGCCGCGATCAGGCGGGCTGATCGTCAGCAACCCGCTGTCCCCTTCGACCATCACCGCGCGCGCTTCGCCGAGCGAGGCGGCGACCAGTGCGAAGCGGGCGTCGGGGTTGGTTTCCGCCACATCGCGCACCCATTCCGCCCCCGCGCGGGTCTTGCCGAAGCCGCGCCCGGCCATGACCACCCAGGTGCGCCACGGCCCGGCTGGCGGCAACTGATCGGCGCGCGCCCACAGGGTCCAGTGATACTGCAGCTCCTCGCGTTGCAGCGGATTGAGTTTCCTGAGGTTCGCCAGCCGCTGCTTTTCAGGCAGGCCTTCCAGCCACAGGCGAAGGCCTTCGCTATCCTGCGGTATCGGCATCGGCATCCTTTCCCGGCGCGGCGAGCGCGCGCTGGCGCATCAGCTGCAGCTTGGCGTTGATCGATTCGACAATGGCATCGGCATCGGCGCGGCTGCGGATCGCCCGCTGCCGCCCGGCGGAATCGCGGTGCGCGGCGAGCAGGCGGTAGGCAGTGGCGTTGTCGAAGGTGCGAACCCCCTTCTTCGCGCCCGCCGCCGGCTTGATTTCGCCGGTGCGCAGGCGGAGCAGCAGGTCCATTTCCAGGTGGTCGTAGCCTTCGCACAGCGCTTCCATCCAGCGGCGGTGAAACTCGGGGTTGGCCCGGCGCGTGTCATAGGCGGTGGAGGTGGAGACCCCGGCCTTCTTGGCCGAGGCGGAGACGTTGGACGTGGCGGCGAGTTCGGAGAGGAAGGCCTTGGTCCAGGCGGCGAAGGCGGGCTTGGCGGCAACCGGCTTGCGCCGGCGGGCACGGGGCTTGTCCGTCATGCAGGGTATCCGTTCGGCAGGGGCGGGAACGCGCAGCGGCGAGGCGGGGGCGGCGACTCGGTCTATCGCGATGTTCCTGATATGTACCGAATGAGCGTGACGATGTCAAGCGTAAATAACCAAATCGGTTACACGACCCTGTGCCGCTTGCCGCCGTGGCCGCGCCCCTGTAGGCAGCGCCGCACCACCCGCAGCCGGAGCCCGCACCCATGATCCGCCGCCTTTACGACTGGACCATGGCCAAGGCCGCCGACCCGCGCGCCGAGTGGTGGCTGGCGCTGTTTGCCTTTGTCGAGGCCAGTTTCTTCCCGGTGCCGCCGCACCCGGTGCTGGGGCTGATGTGCCTGGCC
Organism: Sphingomonadales bacterium; assembly: GCA_028869175.1. GTDB lineage: Bacteria > Pseudomonadota > Alphaproteobacteria > Sphingomonadales > Sphingomonadaceae > Novosphingobium. The sequence continues at coordinate 10,407 of JAGWTB010000010.1, read as the reverse complement.
GAACCCAAGAAGGCGGTGCGCTTCGCCATGATCGCCACGCTGGCATCGGTGGCGGGCGGCATGCTGGGCTATGCCATCGGCCATTTCCTCTATGATACGGTTGGCGCGCAATTGCTCCACCTGCTCGGCCTGACCGAGAGCTTCCCCCGGGCGGCGTGCTACCTGCGCGAATACGGGTTCTGGATTTTCGTGGCCAAGGGGGCGACGCCGATCCCGTTCAAACTCCTGACCATCACCGCCGGGTTCATCGGCATGGACCTGGGACGCTTCCTGCTGGGCAGCCTGGTCAGCCGATCAATCAGCTTCATGATCGTCGGGGTGCTGTTCCGCTTGTTCGGCGCGCCGATCAAGGCCTTCATCGACAAGTACCTGGGCCTCGCCGTCGCCGGGTTCATCGCTCTGGTCGTCGGCGGTTTCCTCGCCATCACCCTGCTGGGCGGTCACGGCAAGCAGGCCAATGCGAAGTGCGAGAACGCAGCCCCCCTTGCCTGAGCCCGCATTATCGCGCTGGCGGGTACTGAACCGCTGTTCAAATCCGCCAGGCTGAGGCAACCTGCCACGAAACGAGAACCGTTTCGGAGGATAGCCATGGCGCTCACCGATGTCCGCCCGCTGCAGGCGGGACTTCCCTTTGGCGTCCGCATCGGCGGCGTTACCCGCGCGATGACGGAGGACCCCGCCATCCGCGCGGAGATCAACGCGCTGTTCCAGCGGCACGGGGTGATCGTGTTCGAAGGCGTCGAGCCGAGCGACGCGATGCAGGTGGCGCTGTCGAACGTGTTCGGCCCGCTGAAGGAGCATCCGGTCAAGAACGTTTCGCGGGTCGACGGCAACGCTCTGCCGGGCGTGGTCGAGATTCGCAGTCCGGCGGGATCGGGCGGGGTGGTCGAAGTCGGCGGCAAGCAGCGCTCCCACTGGCTGCCCTGGCACTTCGACCATGCCTATAACGACGAACTCAACTACGCCGGTATCCTGCGCGCCACCGAGATCGTGGACGATGGCGGGCTGACCGGCTTCACCGATGGCGTCGCGCTGTACAACGCCTTCCCGCGCGACCTGCTTGCCCGGATTGAGGGCAAGACGGTGATCTACACGCTCAACGTCCAGTACGAGAACATGCGCTTCGGGCGGCCCGACGGCCTCAAGGTGGTGCGGCCCAAGCCGATGCCTCCCGGCTTCGACGAGGAAGCCCGCCGCATGCCGCGCGCGCTGCACCCGGCGGTGTGGACGCGCGATACCGGTGAGAAGGTGCTCCACATCTCGCCGTGGATGGCCGAAGGCATCGTCGGCATGGAAAATGCGGAAGGCGATGCCCTGCTGGAAGAGGTCTGCCAGACAATCAACGCGCTGGCTGGCGCGATGAGCTATTTCCACCGCTGGTCGCCCACCGACATGGCGATCTGGGACAACCTGCGCGTGCTCCACGCGGTTTCCGGCAATCGCCCGGAAGATGGCCGCACCATGCAGCGCACGACGATCAGGGGCGACTATGGCCTGGGCCGCTTCGAAGACGGCGCCGCCGGCGGGGCGATCCTGCGGGAAACGACGGTGTGAGGGGGACGCCGCATGGCACGCATCGCAGTTGACGGGCTGGAGCTCGACTACGAACTGATCGGCCCGGAACATGGCCGCCCGCTGGTGCTGACCCCCGGCGGGCGCTATCCGCGCGATACCGCCGGAGTGCCCGAACTCGGCGCGCTGCTGGCGGACGCGGGTTACCGCGTGCTGTTGTGGGACCGCCCCGGCTGCGGCGCGTCTGACATCGCCTTCACCGCGCCCAGCGAATCGGTGATGAACTGCGAGGCGCTGGTCGGGCTGGTGCGCGAACTGGGGCTGCGGGACGTTACCCTGGTCGGCGGTTCGGCGGGATCGCGCATCTCGCTGATGGCGGCGGCGCGGATGCCGGACACTGTGCGCAAGATCTCGATCTGGTGGATCAGCGGCGGCCCGGTGGGGCTGGCCGGCCTCGCCTGGTTCTACTGCGGCGATCAGATCGCGGCGGCGAGCAAGGGCGGGATGGCGGCGGTGGTCCAGTTGCCGAGCTGGGCCGAACAGATCGCGAAGAACCCCCGCGTGCGCGAAACCCTGCTGGCGCAGGACCCGGATGCCTACATCGCCACCATGCAGGCCTGGGGCAAGGCCTTCGCCTATTCGGAAGAGAGCCCCGTGCCCGGCATGGGGCCAGCCGATTTCGCCCGGCTGACCATGCCGGTGCAGGTTTTCCGCTCGGGCCGCAGCGACATGGCCCACACCCGCGCCACCTCCGAATGGGTCCACCGCCTGCTGCCCAACGCCCGGATGTTCGAGCCGCCGTGGGACGATCAGGAGTGGAATCTGGTTTCCACCTTCCCGATCGACCCGGCCAACCGCCGCGGCCGGTTCGAGCGCTGGCCGCTGATCGCGCCGCTGGTGATCGATTTTCTCAAGGACTGAATCCGATGGACGTCTTGCTTGAAGACAAATTGCGCGATCTGCTGGACCGCGATGCCATCCTGCGCGTGATGCACCGCTTCGCGCGCGGGGTGGACCGGATGGACAACGCGCTGACCCTCTCGTGCTACTGGCCGGAAGCCATCGAGGATCACAGCCAGTTCGTCGGGACGCCTGCCGATTTCGTCCGCTATGCCGATGCAATGACAGACAGCTTCGTTTCGTGCCAGCACGCCCTGACCACGCACAACTGCGAACTGGCCGGTGACAATGCCTATGCCGAAACCGGCTACATCTTCACCGGCACCCTGGCCGCACCGCCGCATTTCATGTCCACGGGACGCTATGTCGATCACTTCCAGCGACGCGGCAGCGAATGGCGCATCGCCAACCGGGTGACCATCGTCGAGGCGAACTACGGCCTCTTGCCCAGCGAACTGGCACCCGATCCGAAATCTGCCTACGCCCCCGGAGAACGCTTCCCCGGCACTCGCGACAAGTCCGACGCCAGCTACCAACGCCCACCCGTACCGAGGCGACCGAAGTAGTGTTCGTACTGGGACGGCAGCTGTGCTGGTAGTTCGTGGATAGAGCGCAGTTACCGGGTATTTCAAATCAAAATTGTAGATTCCGGTCACTTGCGATTCTAGGAACGAAAGTGCGTGGCAATTCCGCCGCGTTTCACTGGAGAACTAGCGCATGACGTTGACAGAATTGTGCGTTATTCTGGGTGTGATGATTGCCTTTGCGACCTTCATCCTGAAGGTTGTGGAGATATCCCGCACCAAGTAGCACACGGGAGAGGGAGCGAGCGGCAACTTGCTCCCTCAAACGCCGAAAAGAATTGACCCCCAGCCACGGCAATGACTGAGGGTCATATCACTGGAGCGGAAGCTCCGACGTTGACGGCTAGCTAGTTAGGCCGAAACTCTGAAAAATTCAAGTGCGGACTGGATTGTGCGATTCCCGGGTTTGCCTGAATCGGTAAATTGCCGCAGGTTGCCCCTCCCTTCCCACGGAGACCCTATCCCCATGCGCAAGACTTTCCTCCTCGTTCCCCTGCTTGCCCTTGGCCTTGCTGCCTGTGGCCAGTCCGACAAGACCGCCGCGCCGGCCGACGCGGCATCGTCCGCTGCGGCCCCGGTCGCTGCGCCGACGCCGTTTGCCACGGTTTCCGCCGAAGACGGCGCCAAGGTCGCGCATGAGCGGCACGATGGCTTCGAAGCGATGGGCAAGGCGATGAAGGCGGTCGGCGACGGGCTCAAGTCGGGCCATGTCGACATGGCCGTGGTCAAGGCTTCGGCCGCGAAGATCAAGGAAACGGCCCCCAAGATCGCCGGCTGGTTCCCGGTCGGCAGCGGCGTGGCGGTTGCGCCCAAGAGCGCCGCGCTGCCCGCGATCTGGGAGAAGCCCGGCGAATTCCAGCAGGCGGCTGCCAAGCTGGTCGATCAGGCCGGCAAGTTCGATGCCATGGCCCAGGCCGGTGATCCGGCGGCGGTCGGCGCGGCGATGAAGGAACTGGGCGGTGCCTGCAAGGGCTGCCACGATCAGTTCAAGAAGAAGGACGACTGACCACGCACTGGCTGCGCTGGCGGGCGATGTTCGCCTACTGGCGCAGCCGCCGGTCCGCCTGGGCCAGCGCGCGCGCGGCAATCGTGCGCATCACGGCATAGCCGGCTGCGTTCGGATGGACGCCGTCGGCGCTGTATTCGCTTTTCAGCGAGCCGTCCGGCGCGGCCAGCGCCGTGTGATAGTCGGCATAGACGAGATGTTCGTCATGGGCATAGCCGCGCAGCCAGGCGTTGAGCGCGGCGATCTGCGGGGCGGGCTGCAGGGCTGGTCGCCAGGGGAAGCGCGCCGCGGGAAGCAGGCTGCCGACCACGACCTTGATCCGGTTCGCCCTGGCCTGCTCGACCATGGCGCGCATCGCATTCTGCCAGTCTTCGGCGCGGGTGGGGCCGGTGTTGCCAGCCACGTCGTTGGTGCCGACCATGATGTGGACCACGCGCGGATGCAGGCCGACCACATCCTGCCGGAAGCGCAGCAGCACCTGCGGGCTGGTCTGCCCGCTGATCCCGCGATCAGCATAGCGCCGCGCGAAGAAATCGGGATCGAGCTTGATCCAGCCCTCGGTGATCGAATCGCCGATGAACACCGCGAGCGGCGGCGCACCCTTGGCCAGGCTCTCGTTTTCGGCGCGGAACCGGCACAGCCAGGCCCAGTCATACTGGCGGACATAGGCCGAACCGAACCACAGGCTGTCCTGCACCGGGCAGGGCTGCTCGATCATGCCTTCGCCCGGCGGTACCGGATCGGCGGCGCGGGCGCTGCTGGCACCGGCGAGCGCCGCCAGAGCCGTCAGGATCGAGGCGGCGCGGCGCATAGCCATCAGTCGATGATCCCCACGGCCTTGCCGGCGCGCTCGAACATGCCGAGGATCGTCTGGACCTGTTCGGCGGAATGCTCCGCGCAGAGCGAGCAGCGCAGCAGGGTCATGTTCGCCGGGGTCGCCGGCGGGCGGGCGAGGTTGACGTAGAGACCTTCGCGCAGCAGCGCTTCCCACATTGCCGCGCCGCGTTCCAGATCGGGCATGATCACCGCGATGATCGCGCTTTGCGGGGTTTCGGTGCCGAGGGTGAAGCCGGCATCGCGCAGCCCCTTGTGCAGGGTCTTGGAATTTTCCCACAGATGCGTGCGCTTGTTGCTGCCGTGCATCAGCTTGCGGATCGAGGTCGCAGCGGTGGCAACCACGCTGGGCGGCAGGCTGGCGGTGAACACATAGGGCCGGCAGACCAGCCGCATGATCTCGAACTTGGGGTGGTTCGATACGCAGAAGCCGCCGACCGTGCCGACCGACTTGGAAAAGGTGCCGATGACGAAATCGACATCGTCGAGGCAGCCCTGATCCTCGGCCACGCCGCGTCCGTTGGGGCCGATGAAGCCCATCGAATGCGCCTCGTCCACCAGCACCATCGCGCCGTTTTCCTTGGCGATGCGGATCATGTCCTTCAGCGGGGCGATGTCGCCCAGCATCGAATAGACCCCTTCCAGCACCACCAGCTTGCCCGCGCCTTCGGGAATGCGCTTCAGGCGCTTTTCCATCGCCTCGATGTCGTTGTGCTTGAACGGCACGACTTCGGCGTCGCCCATCTTGCAGCCATCCCAGATCGAGGCGTGGCTATCGATGTCGAGCACGATGTAATCGCCCTTGCCGGCGATGGTGCTGATGATCCCCAGGTTGGCCTGGTACCCGGTGGAGAACACCATGGCATGATCCATGGCGTAAAATTCCTTGAGCGCTTCTTCCACCGCGCGGTGGCCGGCATAGGTGCCGTTGAGCACGCGGCTGCCGGTGGTGCCGCTGCCGAAATCGTCCAGCGCCTGCTTGCCGGCTTCGATCACGTCGGGATCGAAAGTCATGCCCATGTAGTTGTAGGTGCCGAGCAGGATCGTCTCGCGCCCGTTGCACATGGCCACGGTGGGCGAAACCACGCGCTCCATCACCAGGTTGAACGGATCGGTCACCCCGGTGGCGAGCAGCGCGCGGCGGGTTTCGATCAGCGGGTCGAACTTGGAAAACAGGTCGGTCATCGCGGCTCCAGCCCCCTCAGCCCTGCAGCTTTACGACGGCATCGACCAGCTGGCCGTAATTCTCGATTTCGGCCTGCTGGTTCATGGTGATGATGATGTCGAAATCGTCCTCGATCGCGGCGACGAAATCCATAACAGTCAGGCTGTCGAATTCGAGATCCCCGGCAAAGGTGGTGGCATCGCTGATCGCCACGCCCTTCTTGTTGAACGGTTCGATCAGGGCGGCGATCTTCTCGGCGGTAGCGGCGCGATCCATTGGTCTGTTTGCTCCGGTTGTGTCAGGCGGCCCCTTGGCCGACGAATGGGGCCGAAAAGCGGCCAAGTGTGGGAAAAGTCAAGGCGCGGCAGACACCCAAGCGGGGTGGAATTCGTGTGACCTTGCGCGTTCAAAGCCCCCATATCTATCTGTAATTATTATATATAATCATCAAATTTGGATCAATTTGCACCCATCATCTGTGACTTTTCAATTCTGGCCTCGCCGTGTCAGCAGGCAGAATTCGATCATGCCAGAACGGTGCCGTGTAGGAAAGGCTGGCCGGGCAGTGTCAGGCGCATGCTCGCGCCAGGCAGACCGGTTCCCGGCCCGGATCGCGCTATGCGCGAAATCGACGTTGCGCTCCACCTGCCTGCCGCATCAGGCAGACCCGGCAATCGGCCGGATCAGGGCAGGCCCGCGTGCGCCACATCCACCTGCGCCACCAGCACCTTGCCCTGGGGCGCGCTGGCGGCCGCGCCCGCATCGCTGCTGGGCGCCACCAGCATGAACAGATGCTTGCCCTCTGGCCCGCCGAGCATGCAGGCAAAACATGGCAGACCAGCAGTTTCGATCACTTCCAGCACCGCGCCGCCCGCGCCGATCCGGCGGCATTCGGGGGCGAGCGGGTTGGCGATCCAGACCGCGCCTTCGGCATCGAGCGCGATCCCATCGGGGATCGCGGGCCAGGTTGGGGCCCATTCCCGCCGGTTGGAGAGCGTGCCGTCGGAGCCGATATCGAGGGCAGTCAGCCGCCCGGCCAGGGTTTCACCGAGGATCAGGGTCTTGCCATCGGGCGTGATCACCATGCCGTTGGGAAAGCTGAAGCGCTCCCCCGGCGCGGCATCGCTGACGCTGCCATCCGGCTGGACCAGCGCCAGCACGGTGGTGGGGTGATCGGCCAGCACGCTTTCTGCCCCGCGCGCGTGGATTGCGGCATCAAGATCGAACCCGAAATTGCCGACATGGGCCCGGCCCTGGCCATCGACGACCAGATCGTTGCAGAGGAACTCCGAATAGGCCGCCAGATCGGCGTGGCATGCAAACCGGCCGTCCGGCCAGCGCCGCCACAACTGCCGCAGCTCCATCCGGACCACCAGCAGCGAGCCGTCGGGCATCCAGCCGAGCCCGGAAGGCCGCCCCTCCAGCTCCAGCTCGGTCCGCAGGGTCCCGGCCAGATCGACCGAGCAGACCCGGTGGGCATAGAAATCCGAAAACCACAGCCGCCCGCCGCGCCAACGCGGCCCCTCACCGAAATAGATCGAATGGGCAAGCGTGCGCAGCTGGCGTTTCATGGCGTGGCCTCCAGATCAATGCCCCGATGGATCGTTGAACTCTTCCGGGATCCAGGCGTTGACGATCCCGCCGTCGATCGGGATCGTGGTGCCCACGACATAGTCGCCAGCCCTGCTCGCCAGATAGATTGCCCCGCCGGCAATATCCTCGGCCACGCCGATGCGTTTGGAGGGGATGCCCCGGGCGCTGCCTTCGGGATTCTTCGCCGCCGCCTTGTTCATCTCGCTGGGGTAGGCGCCCGGCGCGATGCAGCTGACGACGATATTGTCCTTGATCAGCTCCGCCGCCATCCGCTTGGTCAGGTGAATCACCGCCGCCTTGCTGGCCTGATAGCTGTAGGTGTCCCAGGGATTGGGGCGCAGCCCGTCGATCGAAGCGATGTTGATCACCTTGGCCGGACGGTCGGCACTCGCGGCCGCGTTCATCAGCGGATGCAGCTTCTGCGTCAGGAAGAACAGCGACTTGACGTTGAGATCCATCACCTTGTCCCAGCCCACTTCGGGGAACTGGTCAAACTGCGCCCCCCAGGCCGCCCCGGCATTGTTGACGAGCACGTCGAGCCGGCTCTCGCGCCCCGCCAGCTCCTCGACCAGCCGCTTGATCTCGTCCATCTGGCTCAGGTCGCCGGGCAGGCCGATCACCTTGCCGGGATACTGCGGTTCGAATTCGGCCAGGGTTTCGGCGATCTGCTCGCGCTTGCGGGCGGTGATGTAGACCCGCTCGCACCCGGCGGCGAGGTAGCCTTCGAGCAGCATCTTGCCGATCCCGCGCGAACCGCCGGTGATCAACGCGATCTTGCCTTCAAGGCTGAACAGTTTGGTGAAATCCATATGCGTTCTCCCCGTCCTGACCTCGCGCGGGGGGCTTCGACAAGCTCAGCCCGAGCGGGGAAAGGGTATGATCTTCAAACTACATCCGCTCATCCTGAGCCTGTCGAAGGATGCCGTGCTGCCTGTGCCTCAATACCCGCTCAGCCGCGCCACGCGGTCGGCGTGATAGTACTGGTCGCCCATGAATTCCGCCAGGGCGCGGTCGCGCTTCATGTAGAGGCCGATGTCGTATTCGTCGGTCATGCCGATCCCGCCGTGCATCTGCACGCCTTCCCTGACCGCCAGGCCCGCCGCCTTGCCGGCCTTGGCCTTGGCGACCGAGACCATCAGATCGGCCTTTTCGCTGCCGGCATCGAGCAGTTGCTGCGCCTTGATCACGGTGGCGCGGGCGATCTCGAGCTCGGAATAGAGGTGCGCGGCGCGATGCTGCAGCGCCTGGAATTCGCCGATCAGCTTGCCGAACTGCTTGCGCTGCTTGAGGTAGGTGGTGGTCATGTCAAACGCGCCGGCGGCCACGCCGACGCTTTCCGCCGCCGCACCGACGCGGCCGGCCGCCAGCATCCGGTTCAGCACTTCGCGCCCGCCATCGACCTCGCCGATCACGGCATCGGCATCGAGCGTGACATTGTCGAGCTTCACATGCGTCGCCATTGCGCTGTCGACCAGCCGGACCTTGTCCTGGCTGAGGCCAGCGGCGTCCTTGGGCACGGCGAACAGGGTGATCCCGGCATCGTCATCGTCCGCCCCGGCAGTGCGCGCGGCGACCACCAGCATGTCGGCGCTGCCGCCGTGGATCACGAAGGCCTTGGTCCCGTTGAGCTTGAAGCCGTTGCCGGCGCGTTCGGCGCGGGTCCTGATCCGTTCGGGGCGGTGCTTCGCGCCTTCGTCAACCGCCACGGCGAACACGCTGTCGCCTGTCAGCAGCCCTGGCAGCCAGCGCCCGCGCAGGTCCGCGCTGGCGCTGCCCAGCGCGGTCGCGGCCATGACCGAGCTGGTCAGGAACGGCGAGGGGGTCAGGTTGCGGCCGATTTCTTCCAGCACGATCCCGGCTTCGACATGACCCATGCCAAGGCCGCCATCAGCCTCGCCCACCAGGATCCCGGTAAAGCCCAGCTCGGCAAACTGCTTCCACAGCCCGTGGCCGAAGCCATCCTTGCAATTGGTGTCGCGCCAGTGGCGCAGCTGTTTGGCAATGGCCCCTTCCTCGCCCATGAACTGGCGCGCGGTATCGGCGAGCATCGCCTGGTCTTCGGTGTGATAAAGCGGCATCGATCAGGCTCCCGGCAGGTCGAGAATGCGTTTGGAAATGACGTTGAGCATCACCTCGCTGGTGCCGCCCTCGATCGAATTGGCCTTGGTGCGCAGCCACGTACGGGCGCGCGCGCCGCCATCGCTGGCTTCGCTTTCCCATTCCAGGCTGGCGCTGCCGCCACCGGCCATCAGCAGCTCGTAGCGCCGCTTGTTGAGCTCGGTCCCGGCGTATTTCATCATGTTCGGCTGGGCGGGGTGGGCCTTGCCGACCTTGATCTCGTCGAGGAACTTCTCGCCCATCGCGCTGAACGCCAGCGCATCGACATCGAACTGGGCCAGCTCGGCGCGCAGCAGCGGGTCTTCCAGACCGGCGCGGTTCAGCACCGCGCCAATCGTGTTGAGCCGGTCGTTCCCGCCCGCACCCGAAATCATCTCGCGCTCATGCCCGAGCAGGTACTTGGCGACGTCCCAGCCGCGGTTCAGTTCGCCGACGATCTGGTGCTTGGGCACTTTCACATTGTCGAAGAAGGTTTCGCAAAATGGCGAGCTGCCGGAAATCAGCAGGATCGGTTTGGTCGAAACCCCCGGGCTGGTCATGTCGAACAGCAGGAAGCTGATCCCCTGGTACTTGTTGCTCTTGTCGGTGCGGACCAGGCAGAAGATCCAGTCAGCCTTGTTGGCGTAGCTGGTCCAGATCTTGCTGCCGTTGACCACCCAGTGGTCGCCCTTGTCCTCGCCAAAGGTCTGCAGCGA
>JAGWTB010000076.1 GCA_028869175.1 Sphingomonadales bacterium | reverse complement strand
CGAGACACGCCAGAGCGGTGCGAGGTGTCTCGACTACGCTCGACACGAACGGTTGTGGTGCCGAATTATTGCAGGATGCACGCAAGCCATGAACAAGCCGGTCATTCATCCCGCCTGGAATTCCGCCCCCGCGGGGATCACCGACGGCTATTCGATCGAGATCACCGCCAAGGACGTGCCGGCGCTGCGCGAAGCCGCGCCGCTGATGCCGAAGGACACGCCGGTGGCGGTGACCTTCCTGCCCGGCGAGGAAGCCGATGCGCGGATCGCCGCTGCCGTCGCGGTGCGCGAGCTCGGCTTCGAGCCGATGCCCCATTTTTCCGCCCGGCGCATCGTCAGCCATGACGAGTTCGAGGGCTACCTCGCCGCCGTGGTCGCCCAGGCCGGGGTGCAGCGCTGCTTCATCGTCGCCGGCGATCCACCCGAGCCGCAGGGACCGTTTTTCGACAGCTCCGCGCTGATCGCCACCGGCGCTTTCGAGCGCAACGGCATCAAGGCGATCGGCATTGGCGGGCACCCCGAAGGCCATCCCAACATGTCGGCGCAGCAGGCCTGGGACGTGCTCGACACCAAGATCGCCGACATCGAGGCGCGCGGCATGGCGCCACTGGTGGTCACCCAGTTCGGCTTCGACCCCGACGCCTTCCTCGGCTGGCTCAAGCAGGCGCGCGCGCGCGGCATCGATACACCGATCCGTATCGGCATTCCCGGTCCGGCTGGAATCAAGACGCTGCTGCGCTTCGCCGCGCGCTGCGGGGTCGGCGCGTCGGCCAGCGTCATGGCGAAATACGGCCTGTCCATCACCAACCTGCTCGGCAGCGCCGGGCCTGACAAGCTGGTCGATACCTTCGCCGCGCAGCTGGGGGATGAACACGGCAAGGTGCGGCTGCACTTCTATCCCTTCGGCGGCCTGAAGAAGTGTGTCGAATGGATCGGCGACTACAACCGTCGTCACGGGCTCTGACATGGCCGATTTTGTCCTGATCCACGGGGCATGGGGCGGCGGCTGGGCCTATGACCGGCTGGCCGGCGAACTGCGTGACCGAGGCCACCGGGTGCTGGTCGCCCAGCTGACGGGGCTTGGCAGCCGGGCCGACGAGGCAAGCCCGGCGATCACGCTTTCGCACCATGTCACCGACGTGACGCAGCAGGTGGAAGCCGCCGGTTTCACTCGCTTCATTCTCGCCGCCCATTCATGGGGCGGCATGGTCGCCACCGGCGTTTCGGCGAAGCTGGGCGGCCGGATCGATGCGATCTGCTACATTGATGCCTTCCTGCCGGGCGATGGTCAGTCGTTGTGGGACATCACCGGGCAGTGGGAGCACGATTACTACATCGCGGCGCAGAAGGACCTGCCCGGCCTTGTCCTCCCCTTCCCGGCCAGTCGCGGCAAGCCTGGCTATTCGCGCCAGCCGCTGCTGACGCTGATCGAGCCGGTCCACTTCACCGGCGAGGAAGCGAAGATTCCCCGCCGCAGCTACATCTATGCCACCGGCTACCAGCCAACGCCGTTCACCCGGTTTCGCGATACCGTCGCCGGCGACGCGGGCTGGGACCTGCACGAGCTCGACAGCACCCATGACGTGATGCGTGACCAGCCTGAGGCGCTGCTGGCCATCATGCTGGGGCTGGCGGCATAGGGAGCGACGCTCTCGGGCCGCTCAGTAGTTCGACAGGATGGCAAGGCTCGGCGCGTCGAGCGCGATGCCGCGTTTGACCTTTTCCTGCTCGTCCGCCCGGGTGCGGCGCTGTTCATCGATCAGGAAGGCGTGGATCGCGGCGGCGTCGGCCGGTTTCAGCACGTCGTCCCAGCGCGGCATGCCGGCAGGCAGGTAGAGCCCCTTCAGCACGATGTCGTCGAACGCCGCATGGGTTTCCTTGCTCATGCGCCGGAGGTCCGGAGTGATCGAACGGTGCTGGTTCGAATGGCAGATCGCGCAGTTACCGAAAAACGCCGCGCGCCCCGCCGCGATGGTCGCAGGCGTGACCCCCGGTGCCTGCGCGGGTGGCTCGGGCGCGACCTGCAAGGGCGGCAGTTCCGCCGGCACCGGCACCGGGCCGCCGCCCAGCCGGAACACCAGCAGCCGCCCCGCATTGCCGCGCCGATAGGCCGCCGAATAGGGCGGGACATAGGGAAAACCGCCGCCGCCCCAGGCCGCCATCACCGCAACATATTGCACCCCGCCGACCTTGTAGGTCATCGGCGCGGCGACAATGGTGGAGCCTGTCTCGATCTCCTTCAGCACCTTGCCGCTGCGCGAATCGCGCACCACCAGCTTGCCCGAAAGCGTGCCGTGGAAGGTGAGGCCGCCCGCCGTGGTCATCACCCCGCCGCGATCCTGCCAGCCTTCCATCGGCTGTGACCACACCGTCCGCCCGGTCAGCGGATCGATCCCGCGCATCGTCGTGCCGCCGGGATTCTTCAGCACCTCTTGCCAGGCTGGCAGTGCCTTCACCGCAGCGGCCACCGGCGGCGGCAGGGTGGGCAGCGCGGCGGCGAGCTGCGGGGTGAAGATCAGCGCCGCGCCGGTGTTCAGCCCCTTGGGCTTGTAGGGCACCTCGCCCGGCGGGGTGAAAATCAGGTTGCCCATGTCCTGCACCGAACCGATGTAGAGTCCGCTCACCGGATCGTAGCTCGCCGGGAACCAATTGCGCGCGCCAGGCGTGCCGGGGAAGACGATCTTCGGCCCCTGCGATATGTCAGCCGCCGCGCGGTCAATCACCGGCGCGCCGGTTTTGAGGTCCACACCGCTCGCCCAGTTGACCCGCACCAGCTTGTTCGCGCGCAGCAGCTTGCCGTCGCGCCGGTCAATCACATAGAGGAAGCCGTTCTTGGGCGCGTGCAGCACCACCGGGCGATCCTCTCCATCCACCTTCAGCCGGGTGAGGATCATCGGCGCGGTGGCGTCGTAATCCCACTGGTCCTCGGGGCTTTCCTGGTAGAACCACTTCATCCGCCCGGTCTTCGCGTCGAGCGCGACGATCGAGGAAACATAGAGGTTGTTCCCGCGCGAGGGCGAGCGAATCTCGATATTATAGGGCTCGCCATTGCCGGTGCCGACCAGCACCAGTCCGGTCTCGGGATCGTAGTTGATCGCATCCCACGGGCCGCCGCCCGCGCCGATGTCCCACCGGCTGCGCGGGTCCCAGGTCTTGAGCGCGGCTTCCAGTTCGGGATTGTCCTGCGGCCCCAGCTTCGGGTCGCGCGGGACGATGTGGAAGCGCCACACGATCCTGCCGCTATCGAGATCGAAGGCGGTGACATAGCCGCGCGCGTCATAGTCCGCGCCGCCATTGCCGATCACCACCACGCTGCCCGCCACTTCGGGCGCGCCGGTGGAATTGGCGCCACGCGCGTGGTCTTCGATCGAATCGGCTTTCCACACGACCTTGCCGGTCTTCGCATCGAGCGCGTAGGCCATGCCGTCGAGCGCGACGACATAGACCTTGCCCCGGGCCACGGCGACGCCGCGATTGGCCATGTCGCAGCAGACGGTGCGGTTGACCTGCATGTCCACATGCGGCTCGAAGCGCCAGAGTTCCTTGCCGCTCGCCGCGTCGAAGGCCCAGACGCGCCCGGCGGGGCCAGAGGCGTACATCACCCCGTCCACCACCACCGGGGTCGCTTCGAGCACGCGGTTGGTACCCAGCTCCGCCTGCCAGGCCAGGCCCAGCGTCGCGACGTTGGTGGCGGTGATGTCACCCAGCGTGGAATGGCGCGTCTTGCCGGCATCGCCACCGGGGTTGGTCCAGCTCTCCGCCGCGCGCGCCTGCTGCGGCGGAGCGGGCTCGCTGGCGGGAGTGCAGGCGGCGAGGAGCAGGGGGAAGAGCAGGGATAAGCCCCTCCCCTTCAGGGGAGGGGTTGGGGTGGGGGCTGTCCACCCGCGAAAGGCACGATCCGGCGGACATGCCCCACCTCCGACACCTCCCCTGAAGGGGAGGGGAGTCAGGTTGCGCACCCAGCCCATCACTGCTCGTCCCATGGGCTTTTCATGTGATAGGGCACAGTGATGAAATTCGCCTCGATCTGGCGAATCATGCCATCGTCGATCTTGAACAGCTCGGCGAGGTAGAACGAGTGCGGATAGCGCACGGGCGACTGCACCGTGCGTCCGTCGGTCAGCTGGTATTCCTGCAGCCGCCCGCAGTGGTCGATGAAGCCGAAGGCCAGCACCAGCCCGCGTTCCTCGTCCACCAGCGGGAAACGGCGACCGCGCAGGCGGTCGTCATAGCGGTAGTTACCCATGCGGAACTGCTCCTCGCAGCCCAGCGCGGCGACAGGGACGATATAGGCGAATTCGGGATTGTGCGTGGTCTGTACCCCGTTCTCCACCCGGTTCGCCTGAGGGTGGAACGCCGTGTGCAGGGTGCCGTCATTCTGCTGCAGCGTGGAGAAATAGCCGTCGGCCAGCGCCAGCATCTCGGCGCGGGTGTTTCGCACTGCCGGGGGCTCGTTCATCTCCGCCTTGTCCCAATAGCGCGGATTCAGGAACTTGATGCCGCTGTCCTGCTGGCGCACCACGATGGTCTCGGCCTCCATGATGGCACCGGCGGCATCGAATTGCAGCCGCAGCGACAGCGCCGATTCGTCCTTGTGCTCATGGACCACGCCGAAGAAGCCCACCTGCCGCGCTGCCACGTCGGCAAAACGCAGGTCATAGGTGCCCAGGAGGTCGATCGTGCCCCACAGCCCGTCGCCCGGATCGAGCATGACGTTGTTCTCGCTGGTCAGCGCGCCTGCGGCCCAGTCCAGCCGGGCATGATCGCGCGCGGCCAGCGCGGCAAGATAGGTGTCGAGTTTGGTGTAGAGCGCAGCGCGGTCCATGGTCTCTCCCGATCAGGCCTTGTGGCCTTTCGATTCGTGTCGCATATCCTATCAATTGTTACAATAACAATGGGAGAGGCAAATGGCTCGCACGCCGGAAGAGGAAACGAACCTCGCCCTGGTACTCGCCATGTACCGCGACGTGTTGATGCCGCTCGATAGCACGCGGGTCGATGACTATATTGCCCCCGGCTACATCCAGCATAGCTCGCTGGCCGAACCGACTGTCCAGGCGCTCAAGGGTTTTCTCGATTTCGTGAAGGGCCAGTCGCCCGATGCCACTCACAACCTCAAGCGCGCCTTCGTCGATGGTGACCACGTGATCGTCCACCACCACGTCATCCGCCACGCGGGCGACCCGGGACTGGCCGTGGTGGACATCTTCCGCGTGGAAAGCGGGATGATCGTGGAACACTGGGACGTGATCCAGGACGTTCCCAGCCAAGCCGTCAATCCCAATCCGATGTTCTGAAGGGAGTACCCGATGCGCAGAGTCCTGATTGCCGTGGCAGCGCTGGCCACGTTCACCGCCCCGCCCGCCGATGCCGCCCGCGTGCACGCCGGGCAGTGCCACCTGACACCCAAGCAGGTCGTCACGCGGTTCATGACCGAATTCTATGTCGAAAAGCAGGTGCGCCACGCCTTCGAAACCTGGGTCGATCCCGGCTATATCCAGCACAACCCGATGGCCGCCACCGGGCGCGATGCGGCGATTGCCTTCCTCGAACCCTTCTTCGCCGGCAATCCCGGTGTGCATTACGAGATCAAGCGGGTGATCGCTGACGGCAACCTCGTCGCCGTCCATGCCCATGGGCACATGGCAGAGGGCGACCGGGGAATGGCCGTGGTCGACATCCTGCGGGTGCAGGGCTGCAAGGTGATGGAGCACTGGGACGTGGTCCAGCCCGTGCCGGAGAAGTCTGCCAATGCCAACGGCATGTTCTGAGATGCGGTTTGACGGCAAATGCGTGCTGGTGCTGGGCGGTAATGCCGGCATCGGCCTTGCCGCCGCGCGGATCTTCGTGGCGGAGGGGGCGAAGCTGGCGCTGACCGGGCGCAACCCGGAAAGCCTGCGCGCCGCCGCTGAGGAACTGGGTGCCTTGGCAATCCGTGCCGACATGGGCGTTCTGGCAGACAGCGACACGGTCATGCGCGAAGTGGCAGACGCGCTCGGCGGGATCGACGTGCTGTTCGTCAATGCCGGGGTCGGCGGCTTCGCGCCGGTGCCTGAGGTAACCGAGCAGTTCTGGGACGGCATTCATTCGGTCAACCTCAAGGGGGCGTTCTTCGCCATCCAGAAGGCACTGCCCTTGATGCGTGACGGCGGTGCCATCGTCATCACCGGCTCGATCGGATCGGTCAGCGCCGTGCCCGGCAATGTCGCCTATGCCGCCGCCAAGGCCGGCATCCGCGCCGTCGCCCGCATTCTCGCCGCCGAACTGCTGCCGCGAAAGATCCGGGTCAACGTCGTCTCGCCCGGCCCGACCGACACGGACATCTTCAAGCGCGATGCCTCGGCGGAGGAAGTGGCCGGCTTGCGCAGCTTCTTTGCCGGGGTGGTCCCCGAAGGCCGCATGGGCACGCCCGAGGAAGTCGCCTGCGCCGCCGTGTTTCTCGCCAGCAGCGAGGCGAGCTTCATCAACGGGGTGGACCTGTTCGTAGACGGGGGATGCGTGGAGCTGAAGAGTTGAAGGGGTTCGCGCAGAGGCGCAGAGGAAGAACAGAAGCGCAGAGAGGTATTACGCCCGGTCAGGGAGTTTTCAGGAGCACGTCAGGCGGTAAATGTGCGCCTCCGGCAAGGTGCTTCCTCTGCGTCTCAGCGCGAACCAAAACTCCCTATAACGTGGCCGGCATCGCGTCGATCAGGATGGTCTTGGTTTCGACATAGGGCAGCAGCCCCTCCGGACCACCTTCGCGGCCGATGCCCGATTGCTTGAAACCGCCGAACGGCAGGCCGAAATCAAGCCGCATGCCGTTCTGTCCCACCGCACCGGTGCGCATCTGGCGGGCGAGGCGGTAGGCGGCTTCGGCGTCGGTGGTCAGTACCGAACCGTTGAGGCCGAAATGGCTGTCATTGGCGATCCGCACCGCGTCGTCGTCGTCCTCGCACGGGATCAGGCTGAGCACCGGGCCGAAAATTTCCTCCTGCGCGATGCGGCTGGCGTTATCGACGTTGGCGAACAGCGTCGGTTCGATGAAAAAGCCCTGGTTCATATGGGCCGGACGATTGCCGCCGCAGACGAGATCAGCGGTCTTGCGGCCTTCGGCGATGTACATTTCCACCCGTTCGAGCTGGCGCTGCATGGCGAGGGGGCCAAGCTGGGTGGCGGGATCGGTGCTGTGCCCGATCACCACCTGCTTCATTTCGGCGGCAATCGCTGCGGCCAGTTCGTCGTGGCGCTTCCTGGGTACGATCACCCGGCTGAGCATCGCGCAGATCTGGCCGGACATCTGGATGATCGTGCCCGACAGCAACTTGGCCGCCGCATCGATGGGGAAATCGTCGCGCAGGATCGCAGCCGACTTGCCGCCCAGTTCCAGCGTGCAGCGGGCAATGCGGCTGCCGCAGACCGAGGCGATGCGCTTGCCGGCGACGGTCGATCCGGTGAAGCTGACCTTGTCGACGCCTTCGTTGCAGACGAGGTGGTCCGATGCCTCGCGCTGGGCCGGAACCAGATTGACCACGCCCGGCGGCAGTCCCGCCGCCTCGGCGGCCTCGGCGATGATATAGGCTTCCAGCGGGGTTTCGGGGCTGGGCTTCATCACCACGGTGCAACCCGTCACCAGCGCATAGGCCAGCTTGTTGGCCATGATGCCGAACGGCGCGTTCCACGGGGCGATGGCGGCGACCACGCCGACGGGCTCGTGCGCCAGGATCGCGGCGGGGGCGGCGTGGCTGGCGCGGACCTCCTCGAAGGCGAAGGCTTCGGCAAAGGTGCCGATCTGCTCCAGCGTCATCACCCCGCCCATGTGCATCATCGGCGCGAAGCTCATCAGCCCGCCCACCTGCGCGTTCCAGCAGCGCGCCAGTTCATCGGTGCGCGCTTTCAGGTGTTCGACCATGGCGCGGTAGAGCGCCAGTCGCTCGCCCTTGGCCATGCGCGGCCAGGGGCCGTGGTCAAAAGCCGCACGCGCCGCAGCAACGGCGCGGTCCATGTCCGCCTCGTCCGCCTCGGCCACCCGGGCGACGATCTCGCCGCTATCGGGTGAAGCCAGGGCGATCTCGCGCCCGGAGTGGGCCTGAACCCAGCTGCCGCCGATGAACAGCTTGTCGGGATGAGCGATGGCAACGCCGCGGGGCAGCATGGAGAGTCTCCCGGATATTTGTAACAATTGTTAGTGATGATGCGACGGAAAGATGGCAAGGTCAAGGAGCAGGACCCCTCCACCATCCGGCCAGGCCTCGATCCTCCCCATCGACTTGCGATGGAGAGGTGGCAGCGCGAAGCGCTGACGGAGGGGCCTTCTCTCTCCCAAGCAAAAGGGGCGACCGTTGCCGGCCGCCCCCCTCGATTGTCTCCCCACCTTGACGGTGGCCGGTGGATCAGAAGGTCTTCTTGACCGAGACCGCCCACTCGCGCGGCCGGCCGACCTGCGAATAGATGGTGCCCGAGAACGCATAGACCGCCGCGAAGCGGGCCGGGGTGTAGTACTTGTCGAACAGGTTCTGCACCTCGAACGCGATCGAGAGATCCTCGTCAGAGTTCTTCCAGGTCACGCGGGCATTGGCCAGCGAGTAGCTCGGGAAGTAGTCGATCGGACCACCTGCGGCGACGCGGCCAGCGCTGGTCTTGCCGGTATAGGCAATGTCGAAGCGCGGGGTCAGCGAACCCGCACCGCCGAGATCGGCCTTGTACTGGATACCGGCGCTCCACTTCCAGTTCGGCGAAACGATCGGATCGCTGAGCAGGATGGCGTTGCCGACGCGGGCGTCGATGGTCGACCAGTGACCGAACAGATGGCTGAGCGAGGCATCGATGTCGAGACCCGGGACCGGCGAGGCGGTGACTTCGGCCTCGAAGCCCTTGATCTTCCCGTTACCCGCGTTCTGGCGGGCACCGCAAGGCGCGTTCGAACCCAGCGAGGCGCACGAGATGAGCGGCAGCTGGATCGCCTTGTAGTCATTGATGAAGCCCGCAAGGTTGATGCGCAGCCGGCGGTCGAGCAGATCGGTCTTGAGGCCCGCTTCGTAGGCCGTGACGGTTTCCGGACCAAAGCTGCCGTTCAGCGCCTGGGCGGCGTCGAACGGACGCGCGGTCACGCCGCCGCCCTTGAAGCCGGTGCCGACGGTGACATAGGCCAGCACTTCGGGCGAGAAGCGGTAGTCCGCCGAAATGCGCCAGTCCCAACGGCTGCCGTCATAGACCGCTGTCACCCCGTCAAGCGCGCCGAGGAAGATCGACTTCGTTCCGTCGAAATTCTTGCGGCGGAAGGTGTAGTCCTTGTGCTCGTCGGTATAGCGGAAGCCGGCGGTGATGGTCATCGCCTCGGCCGGCTTGATGATCGCGGTGCCGAACACGGCCTTGCTGTTGGCATTCACCGGATCGTCACCCAGGAACTGGAAGTTCAGCCCCGGCGCGATGTAGCGGATGTCCTGGCGGGTGAAGTAGGTCGACTTCTGCTTGGAGTAGAAGCCGCCCAGGGTCACGTCGACCATGTCGCCCAGCTTGGCATTGACTCGCAGTTCCTGGCTGAAGAACCAGAAATCGAGATTGTCGTAACCACCGGCACCCTTGGCACCGAAGGGCGTGTAGTCGTCGTCCGTGCCCCAG
Source organism: Sphingomonadales bacterium (assembly GCA_028869175.1). Taxonomy (GTDB): domain Bacteria; phylum Pseudomonadota; class Alphaproteobacteria; order Sphingomonadales; family Sphingomonadaceae; genus Novosphingobium. The sequence continues at coordinate 3,596 of JAGWTB010000076.1, read as the reverse complement.
ACCTGGCGATAGCGGCGATAGGCCGTGATCGACTGGATGTTGAGGTTGTCCGTCAGGTTGAAGGTGCCGTTGCCGGAAACGCCCCAGCCTTCGAACTTGGTGGTGTTCGGCATGAAGTAGCCGGCGGAAACCTGACCGCCTGCGGGCAGGTAGAAGCTGGCATAGTTGCAGAACCGGCCGCAGATCGCGTTGGCGGTGGCGGCGTTTGTCTGGGTCACCACTTCGGCCGCGTTGGTGCGGTTTTCGTAGGTGTAGTCACCGGTAACGGTGTAGTCGATCTTGTCGTTCGGGTTGAAGCGCAGCGCGGCGCGCACGCCCGAATAGTTCACTTCGCCGAACTTCGACATGACGCAGCCGTGGGTGCTGCTCGGGAAGGCACCGATGCCTTCGGGGTTGCCCGGCTTGGCGCAGCCATAGTCGACCTGGTCGACATAGCCGTTCTGGTGCTTGTAGACGCCCGAGATGCGGCCATAGAGGCCGTCGGCCAGCACGAAGTTGGCGCTGGCGCGCAGATCGACGCGGTTGCGGCTGCCATACTTGGCCTCGATCATGCCCGAATTCTTGTCATTCGGCTTGATCGAGAACAGCTTGATCGCGCCGCCGATCGAGTTACGCCCGGTCAGCGTGCCCTGCGGTCCGCGCAGGACCTCGACGCGCTCCAGATCGAGCAGGTCGAAGATGCCGCCGGTCAGCGTGGCGTAGTACACGTCATCGATGTACATGCCAACGCCGGGTTCATAGGCCGGGTTGAAGTCAAACTGGCCGATGCCGCGGATCGAAGCGCCCAGCGACGAACCATAGGCACCGCCCATGGCATTCAGCGTGACGTTCGGTGCCTGCTTGGCAATCTGCGAAAGATCGGTCTGGTTGCGCGATTCGAGCATCCCGGCGTCAACCGCGGTGATCGACAGCGGCGTGTCCTGCAGTTTCTGCTCGCGGAACTGCGCGGTCACGACGATTTCACGGCCTGCGCCTTCATCGTCGGCCTGAGCGTCCTGCGCCATGGCGGGCGCGGCAAGGCTCATCGCGATGGCGGATGCGCCTGCGGCCAGCCCGAAACGGATTTGTGCTGTGATGCCAAATGTCTTGGCCATGTTGTCCCTCTCCTGTCACAACCGGTTGTCGGTCCATGCAACTATTGTGAGTAAGACATACAATTCGGCGCGGCGCAAGCGGGTGATGCGAGGCTTTCGCACAGGTTTGCCCATGTGATGCAAAAAGGTCACGATTGTTATAGTGCTTGCGCTTCGCTGCAGCCGGGGGAATAGCGCAGGCCATGGATGCGCCGTTATCTGCCGCGATAGACCCCGCCCCGCGCCCCGCTGCGGTCGAGCTGCTCGTGCGCCTTCTCAAACTGGGCAGCTTCGTCAACACGCCGATGAAGGAAGGGGTCTGCGATCCCGCCGGGCTCAGTTCCAACGAACTCAAGGTGATGATGGCGCTGGCGGGCGAAGGCGCGCTGGCCGGGCATGACCTTGTCGCCATCATGGGCGTGCCGCCGATGAACGTCAGCCGCGCGCTGGCCGCGCTGCGCGGCCATGGCTGGATCGAGGATGCCACCGACCCGGACAATCGCCGCCGCCGTCCGGTGCGGCTGAGCGCGGCGGGCTGGCAGGCCTATGAACGCATGGCGGGGGACATCGCCTCGGTTGCCGATGCGCTGCTGGGCGGGCTGAGCGCGAAACAGCAGCGCGATTTCGCCGCCATTGCCGACGTGATCGTCGGCCGCATGGTCGAATGGATCGCCGCCCATGCCGCAGGCGAGGGCGAATAGGGCAAATTGCTCGAAATCTGGACGATTTCCCGTCTGTCCCGAGCTTGTCAAAGCGTTGTCCTTTTCGTCGGGCCTCTCTCGTCACGGCTTGAGAGGAAGATCAGTCCTTCGACAGGTTCAGGACGGGTTTCGGGGCGATGGTTCTGGTCATCCGAACGCCACTATGGATCCTGACGTTGGGCTCAGCGCCCGCCGGACAGTGCCTTCTGCCGCCGCCGCTGCACCGAACTGCCCAGTCCGATGGCCTCGCGGTATTTCGCCACGGTGCGGCGGGCCAGATCGAAGCCTCTGGCCTTGAGCAAATCGACCAGGGCATCGTCGGAGAGGATCGACCGGGCGTCCTCGGCATCGATCAGTTGCTTGATCGACGCCTTCACTGCCTCGGCCGAAACCGCGCCCTCGCCATCGGACGAGGCGACGCCGGAGGTGAAGAAGTACTTGAGCTCGAAGGTGCCGCGCTCGCAGTGCAGGTACTTGTTCGAGGTCACCCGGCTGACGGTCGATTCATGCATCGCAATGGCCTCGGCCACGGCGCGCAGCGTCAGCGGCTTCAGCTGGGATACCCCGTGGCGGAAGAAGGCGTCCTGCTGGCGCACCAGTTCGGTGGCGACCTTGAGGATGGTCTTCTGCCGCTGGTCCAGCGCCTTGACCAGCCAGTTGGCGTCGGCCAGTTTTTCCGAAAGCCAGCCCTTGGCCGCCTTGTCATCGCAAGAGCCGCGTACTTCGGCGTAGTAGGTGCGGTTGACGATGACGCGCGGCAAGGTTGCCTGGTTGAGCGAGACGTCCCAGCCCCCATCGGCCCGCGCGGTCAGCAGGATGTCGGGTGTCACCGGATCGCCGCCGCCACCGCCGAAGCGCAGGCCGGGCTTGGGATCGTAGCCGCGCAGCTCGGCCAGCATGTCGGCGAAGTCCTCGTCATCGACCGCGCACATGCGCTTGAGCCGGGCGAATTCGCCGCGTGCCACCAGTTCCAGGTTGTCGATCAGCCGCGCCATGCAGGGATCGTAGCGATCGGCTTCCTTCGCCTGCAGCGCGATGCATTCGGCCAGGTTGCGCGCGCCGACGCCGGTGGGATCGAAGCCTTGCAGCACCGCCAGCGCGCCTTCCGCCTCGGCCAGCGGCACGCCGAGTTCGGCGGCAACGTCGCGCAGAGGCACCGGCAGGTAGCCCGCCTCATCCAGCTGGCCGATCAGGTGGCGAACGATGAACTGGACCCGCGGATCGCGGCACGAGGGGCCGGCCTGGGCGTGGAGATGTTCGGCCAGGCTTTCCTCCGCCTCGCCGCGCTCATCGATCGACGGGCCGTCCTCGCCGCCGCTCATGCGGATTTCGCCGCCCCAGTCGCCAATCGACGGATCGGCAAGCGAGACCGCGCCGTCACCGGTATCACGGTCTCGGTCCAGCGCGGAGCCATCGATGTCGAGCGGGCGGTCATCGGCGGCGCGGCCTTCCGCGACCAGTTGGTCAACCGGTGAGCTTTCCAGCGTGGTGCGACGATGATCCTCGCCCGGCTCGACCGCGTCGGCTGCCAGCGGAGCACTTTCGCCCACGTCGAGCAGCGGGTTGGCCTCCAGCGCCTCGCCGATGAACGCCTCTACCTCAAGGTTCGACAGCGCGAGCAGCTTGATCGCCTGCTGCAGCTGCGGTGTCATCACCAGCGATTGCGACTGGCGGATGTCTAGGCGGGGACCGAGGGCCATTGCTTGCGTTGTCCGGGTTCAGCCTTGGCTGAACCCTCGCGCGGCACTGGCCCACTCCGCTGGCCAAGCCACCGACAAGGTACACTGCCGGGTGGCCGGGCCGGGGGAGTGGGCCGGTGCCG
>JAGWTB010000009.1 GCA_028869175.1 Sphingomonadales bacterium | reverse complement strand
TCGACCAGCGATTCCTTGCAGCCATAGAGGTTGTCGAACTTCGACTTGGTGACCGAATCGTTCACGTTGATCGCGGGGAACGGCAGCTTGCCCTCCTTGGCGATCTGGTAAAGCCGGTGGACGCCGGTGGTGGTCTCTTCCGAAACGCCCTTGATCGCCTTGACCGACTGGGTGAGGTAGCCCGGCTTGGCGGCGAGGAAGGCCTTGAGCGCGCGGACGAATTCGATTTCTTCGGCGTTCGAGGGTTCGAACAGCGTCTCGCCGGCTTCGACGCGCGCGCCCCACAGGGCGAACATGGTGGCGTCGCCGCCATCATCGAGGATCATGTTGGCGGTGATGTCGTCACCCCAGTCGAAGATCGAGCCGACGTAGTCCCAGTAATCGGCCAGGCTTTCGCCCTTGATCGCATAGACCGGGATGCCGGCGGCGGCGATGGCGGCGGCGGCATGATCCTGGGTGGAGAAGATGTTGCAGGTGGCCCAGCGGACGTCGGCACCCAGCGCCACCAGCGTTTCGATCAGCACGGCGGTCTGGATGGTCATGTGCAGCGAACCGGTGATCCGCGCGCCCTTGAGCGGCTGGGCAGCGCCGAATTCGCTGCGCAGTGCCATCAGGCCGGGCATTTCGGTTTCGGCGATGCGGATTTCCGCGCGTCCGAAATCGGCAAGCCCGATGTCGGCAATGGCATAGTCGTTCTTGGCGTCGGCCACGGTCAGTCACTCCTGATTGGTATGGCCGGCGCAGCCCGGACCGCCCCAAACAGGACGGCACAAGGGCAGCGCCAGCGATGCCGCCGCCCTTAGCCGCTCGCTTTGCCCGAAGCAAATATAAAGAAGTCTTTATATGCTTCCGGAAATTCCGTGTCCTCGCACCAGACCCGCGCCACTGCGAGCGCAGCGAGGCAATCCAGGCGTCCGGGATTGCTTCGCCATGCGCGCCGTGACGCGCCGCGGTATGGCCGCTTGCCGCAGTTCAGCGCCGCGACATCGCCAGCTGGCCTGATCCGTTCGATGCGAGCAACTGGTCCGCCGCTGCTTCCAGCGTATCGGCTCCCTGCGCATCGACCAGATTGGCGGCGACCATCTTGAGCTCGTGGCAGCTCAGCCAGGGGTGGCCCTGGCCATAGTCGTTGGCCATGGTCACGCTCAACCGGTCGAGCGCGCGCTCCGCGCCAGCGGCACCGAAACGGCGGGCCATCTCGCCGCGCAGCTGGGCAGCGGCAAGGTTCAGTTCGCCGATATGCCGGGTGGTGAAGCGGCCATAGTCGGCCTGGAAATTGTCCGCCGTGGTGCGGCAGCGCAGCCCGGTCACCATCAGCATGATGTCCAGCCGGCGCAGCTTTTCAGCGCCGCTCATCGCATTGGCCGTCGCCGGCACCGCCGCCAGCATCGCCACGGCGGCAAGACCTGCCGCGATCTTGTGTGATTTCCTCATGTGCAGTCTCCCCGCGGGCTCGACTCCCGCACGGCCCAGACTGTGGCAAAGCGTTTACCTCTTCTTAAAGCAGGGCAGTGAAGCGAAATTAACCATAAGCGAAGGTTGCCCCGCCGCCGCGCCTCCCTATATCGGGCCGAGTTGAGATTCATTATCAGGAAAGGACTGCCCCATGGCGATCGAAACCGGTCAGAAAATCCCCGACGTCAAGCTGGTCAAGGCGACCGACAACGGCCCCGACGCCGTTCAGGCGAGCGACTTCTTCGCTGGCAAGCGGGTTGCGCTGTTCTCGGTGCCGGGTGCTTTCACCCCCACCTGTTCGGCCAAGCACCTGCCCGGCTATGTCGAAAAGGCGGCTGAACTGAAGGCCAAGGGCATCGACGAGATCGCCTGCACCGCCGTCAACGACGCCTTCGTCATGGGTGCCTGGGGCAAGGCTTCGGGTTCGTCCGACGTGACCATGCTGGCTGACGGCAACGGCGAATTCGCCAAGGCCGTGGGCCTGACCATGGACGGTTCGGGCTTCGGGCTTGGCCAGCGCGGCCAGCGTTTCTCGATGGTGGTGAACGACGGCGTGGTCGAACAGCTCAATGTAGAAGCCCCCGGCGAGTTCAAGGTCAGCTCGGCAGAGCACATGCTCGGCCAGCTCTGATCCGCATCGCCTGCGAAAACGGGAAAGGGGAGGGCATGGTCCCTCCCCTTTTTCATGCGCGCGGCCCGGTGTAGGGCGGCGAAGGTTCGATAGGGGGAAGGCAATGCCATACCAACTGGTGATCAAGGCGCTGGTATCGGGCCTGCTGGTCGCGTTCGCCTCGGAGATTGCCCGGCGCAATCCGGGCTGGGGCGGACTGGTCGCCTCCTTGCCGCTGACCACCCTGCTGGCGCTCGGCTGGTTGTGGCGTGACAATCCGGACCCGGCCCGCGCTGCCGACTTCGTCACCGGTACCGCCTGCTACGTGATCGCGGCGCTGCCCGCCTTCGCCTTGCTGGCAGCACTTCTGCGCCGGGGGGCCGGCATCGTCCCCGCCCTGGGCGCGGGCTGCCTCGCCGCCATGGCAGGCTACCTCGTGCTGATGTGGGCAGGAAAGCGCTGGGGCCTGCCGGTCTGAGCATTCCTACCTAGCCGCCGGTTCGCACGGGCTTAGCAGGGACTGCGGCATGATGGCGGCATGGCTGCTCCGTACCCTTCGCTGCCAACGCAGACTCCGCTCGGTCGGCGGTTGTGTTCGCGCGTGCGGCTGCGCTTGCCGGCAGAGTTCATCTCGCTCGACGGGAACCACCGCTGCTGGCTGGAAAACCTCTCCACCAGTGGTGCCCGGCTGCTGATCCGCGACGCGCCGGGGAACGGGGCCGCGGGCTACCTGATGTTCGCCGGGCACGAAGCGTTTTCCCGGGTCGTGTGGCACGCCTGGCAAAGCTGCGGCATCGCGTTCGACGAGATGCTGCCGCTCGAAACCGTGATCGCCATGCGGCACCTGGCGGAAAGCTTCCCCGAAATGGAGCGCCGCCGCCACGACCAGTCAATCCGCGACTGGGTCCAGGGGCGCGGCCGCATCGTGGGAACGGGTTAGAGGCTGATCCACTAATCCGCAGGCGGTTCCCACAATTCCAGCGGATTGCCCTCGGGATCGTGGATCCGCGCGAAGCGGCCTGTCTCGGGCGAATCCCATGCCGGATCGGTGGTGACGACAATGCCCGCCGCGCGCAGGTCGGCGATCAGGTCATCCAGCCCGCTTACCCGCAGGTTGAGCATCCACTGCTTGTCCGCCGCGAAATAGTCCGTGTCGCGCGCGAAGGGCATGATCATGGTCGGGCCGGGCTGCTGCACCCACGGCGCGGCGAAGTCCACGACCACGCCCAGACGGTCCGCATACCACTTCTGCAAGGCGGCGGGATCGTTCGCCCGGTAGAAGAAACCGCCGATTCCCGTAACGGGCATGGTAAGCTCCTGCGCTTTGGCTCAGGCGAAGAACAGGTTGCCCGGGCTGACTTCCTCCGCAGAATAGCCCGCCGCCTGCATGATCGCCAGCACTTCGCCGTGGCTGGGGTTGGCCGCGCCGGTGGGCAGGTGATCGAGCGTCTCGATCAGCCAGCACGGGCGGGGTTCGCGCGCCAGCGTCGCCTTCGCCCCGCGCAGGACCAGCGCCTCGGCACCTTCGACATCGACCTTTATCAGCAGACGCTCGGCCGGCCAGCGCGCGGCGAGCAGCGCATCGAGCGTCATCGCTGGCACCGACTGGCGGAAGTGGGTTCCCACCCCCTGCCAGCGCGGATCGAACGAGGCCATGTCCCCATCGCCATAGAGCGAGACCGTGCCCGGCGCATCGGACAGCGCGGCGGCAACGATCTCCACCGGCTTGCCTCGCGTGTTGGCGCGCAGCAGCACCAGGTTGCCCGCATCGGGCTCGATCGCCAGCGCCGGCTTGCCAGCATGCACCGCAAGCAGGGCATAGAACCCGCTGTTCGCCCCGACATCGACCAGCGCCGCGCAATCGGGCAGCATCCGCGCCACCAGCGCGCGCTCCGCCCTTTCCCAGTCTTCGGTGAAGGCCATGTCATAGCTGGCGAAGCTGAACCCCTCGCGCACCGGACGGGGACGGCGGGCGATCTGCCGTGCCCGCCAGAGCCGGTAGGCCTTGAGCAGCGGCAGGCCGTAAATCTGGCGTTTGAGACTGACCATGGCCGGGGGTCTACAGGCAATGGCGGCATGCCGGAAGGGGTCAGCTGCGCGTCCACCAGCGCCAGCCGAGCCACAGCGCCGCCAGCCACAGCAGGACGATGACCGCCGCGCCGATGCGCGAGCGTGGTGCCCTGCCCCGCGCCGCTGCCTCGGTGCGCAGGCGGTCAACCGTGACAGGGGGAATCAGGCGCAGCGCTGCCCAAACGCCCAGCGGCACGATCAGCAGGTCATCGAGATAGCCCAGCACCGGGATGAAATCGGGGATCAGGTCAATCGGCGAAAGCGCATAGGCGGCAACCGCTCCGGCAAGCAGCTTGGCGGCCAGCGGCACCTCGGGGTCCCGCGCCGCCAGCCACAGCACGCCGACATCGCGCTTCAGCGCAGCGGCCCAGCGCCTGATCCCGGCGAGCACTGCCCGGCTCAATAGCCCATCAGGCTCATCACTTCCTTGCGGCTGCGCGAATCCTCCAGGAAGCAGCCGAGCAGGCGGCTGGTGACCATGCCGACGCCCGGCGTCTTCACCCCGCGCCCGGTCATGCAGCCGTGCTGCGCCTCGATCACCACGGCAACGCCATGCGGATTGAGGTTGTCCCAGATGCATTGCGCCACTTCGGCGGTCAGCCGTTCCTGGATCTGCAGCCGCTGGGCGTAGCCGTGCAGCACCCGGGCGAGCTTGGAGATGCCCACCACCGAATGGCGCGGCATGTAGGCAATCGCCGCCTTGCCGGTGATCGGGGCCATGTGGTGTTCGCAGTGCGACTGGAAGGGAATGTCCTTCAGCAGCACCAGTTCATCATAGCCGCCCACTTCCTCGAACTGCCGTTCAAGGTGGATCGCCGGGTCCTCGCCATAGCCCTGGCAATATTCCTTCCAGGCGCGGGCGACGCGCTTGGGGGTATCGAGCAGGCCTTCGCGGCTGGGATCGTCGCCCGACCAGCGCAGCAGGGTGCGGATCGCTTCCTGCACCTCTTCGGGCACCGGCAGTTTGGCAGTCGGCCCGACATCGCCCGCGGCATCGTGTTCGTGGCGGCTCATGCAATCGTTCTCCCTCAGGTCGGCCTGCGCAGGATGCCGCCGCGCCGGAACAGACCGCGCCGACGGGACATCGGCTCGAATATGTCCTGCGGCCTCTCCGGATCGAGCAAGGCACTGTCAGCCACAGCTTTCTCCGTATCGGTCAGTTCGCGCAAGACAAAAGGCTGCAGCCGCTTGCCCGGCATGGCAAGCGCGTCGATCATCGCCGCCATCGTGCCGTGCTGCTCCAGAAGCGCGGGAATCCGTTCAGCATCGATGCCGCAATGCTCGGCCAGCAAGGCGTGGCGCAGGCGCGTGATCGCAGGCACGATATGGCCATTGCCGGGCCGGGCGGCGTCGATGAACACGTCCGCCTCGCTATCGAGCCCCATCGAGCGGTTGTTCATGTTGGCCGAACCGATGCGGACGATTTCGTCATCGACGATCATCATCTTGGCATGGACATAGATCGGCGTGCCGCCCGAGGCATAGGGCACATAGATGCGGAAGCGGTTGCCCGGGTCCTTCTCGCCGATGGCATGGCACAGCTGCACGCGCGCGCCGTCCATCGCCGCCTGCTCCAGCCAGCCCTCGGCGCTGTGCGGGTTGATCAGCAGCACTTCGGGCGGATCGGCTTCCGCCATGCGCTGGGCGATGGCCTCTGCCACCTTGCGCGAGGCGAAATACTGGCTTTCCGCATAGATGAAGCGCTTCGCCCGGCGGATGTGCTCGACATAGAGCGCCTCGATCTCGCGCACCTCGCTCCAGTCGCGCCAGGCGGCGCGAGTACGGGCGATGCCGATCTCGACATCGGTGAACTCGGCCACCAGCGTCGGCGGCCAGGCGGTTTCCTGCTGCGGCGCGCAGGGCAGCATGGTGCCGCCACCCGCGCGCTGCCAGCGATCGCGCCCCAGATCGCCCAGCGCGCGCGCCGCCTCACCCTCGATCAGCATGGTCAGGTCATGCCAGGGACCGTAGAGCTTGCCATTGGGGCGGCGGCGGCGCGGATCGAGTTCCTCGTGCGCCGGGGTGTCCCAGCGGTCGGACGTCATGTCGATCCCGCCGCAGACCGCGAAACAATCGTCGATCACCACGATCTTCTGGTGGTGCGAACAGCCCAGCGGATGGGCGGCATCGAACTTGAAATCGATCCCGCGCTGGAAGAACCAGCGCACCATGTCGATGATCATGGTGCCGCGAAAGACGAACTTCAGCGCCCCGAAATTCCACTTGAGCACCCGCACCTGCAAGCGCTTCTGCCGCTTGACCAGCCAGACGACGAAAGCGCCCAGCCGCGCCGGGTAGATGCCCTTGCGCGGCAGGTTCCACCAGCGCCGCCCCTCGCCCAGGCGGATGCGCGTATCGAAGTCCCAGCCGATCAGCATGATCCGCTGCCGCGCGGCGAGCATGGCATCCTGCATCAGATCGAAATAGTCGGCCGCGTCCACCACCACGTGCGCGCGGCTGGCGCGGGCGAAGCGCCAAACCGAGGGGGTTACCCCGGCATCATCGGTCTGATCGGGTTTGGGCACTGTCACTGTTCGGAACCTCGGCGGCACAACGCCCGGGAGTGTAGGGGCGTTCCCCCGTCCCGTCACCCTGCCTTTACTTGTCCGCCCCGCTGCGACATGGCGGCAACATGGCAGCCGACCGACTGGAGCCGCTGCGCAGGCTGGCGCGTCTCGTTCCCGGCGGCATGGCGCTGGGGCGGCACCTGCGCGTGCTGCTCGACCCCGAACTGCGCACGATCCACCGGCTCAAGCGCGGCGCGCCGGGCCTGCTGCAACCCTGGACCGAAACCCGCGAGGATCGCTACCCCGAAGTGTTCGATGCCCTGGCCGAGCGCCTCGCCGGGCTGGCGGCGCCGCGCATCCTCTCCTTCGGCTGCTCCACCGGCGCGGAACTGCGCGCGCTGCGCCGCCGGATGCCGCAGGCGCGGATCACCGGGATCGACATCAACCCGCGCGCGCTGGCCGCCGCGCGCAAGGCCGGTGCCGATCCGCTGACCCGGCTGGTCCTGGCCGACCGCCCCGATCCGGCGGAACGCTATGACGCGGTACTGGCGCTGGCGGTGCTGCGACACGGGGACCTGGAGGCCTTCCGCCCCGCCAGCAGCGCCGCCGTGCTGCCCTTCGCCCGCTTTGCCGGCACGGTGGCGCTGCTCGACGGGGTGCTCGAACCGGGCGGCTGGCTGGCGATATGGAACGCCCATTTCCGTTTTGCCGACACGCCAACCGCCCTGAACTACACCGCCGATCCGCTGCGACAGGCAAACGCGACACCGCAGGACCTGCTCTACGGCCCCGACGACCGCCGAATCGTCGGCGCTGCGCCCTACGCGGACGTGCTGTTCCGCAAACGCCCCGGCGGTGACACCCCCTGGCCTCTCGACGCTGCGCGGCCCTTGGCATAGCCTGCGCGCGAAAGTCGGGGGAGGAACCACATGGCGGGCTATGTGCCGCAGGCGGAGCTGGTGTTCGAGATCGAGGCGGTGTGTTCCCCGCCGGTCGATATGGGGTGGATCGACGGCGGCAAGGCACGGATGATCCCGATTATCGGCGGCTCCGTTTCCGGTCCGAACTTGCAGGGCGAAGTCATTCCCGGCGGTGCGGACTGGTCGATCATGCGTGACAACGGCGTGGCTACAGTCGATGCCCGCTATGCCATCCGGGCAAGCGACGGCACGATCATCCAGATCGACAACGGTGTGACCGACCACATGGCCCCGCGCGAGGGGCGCGGCGATGTCATGGCAATCACCCGCCCGCGCTTCATTGCGCCTGAAGGCCCGCACGAATGGCTCAACCACGGCGTCTATGTCGGCACGCTGGCCCCGGCGATCACGCCTGATCGCTTCGCCGTGCGCATCGCCATCTTCCGGATGACCTGAGCCATGGCTGCCAACCCCTTGATTCGCTGGGCCATCGGCAAGGCTCTGCGCCTTCCCCGTCGCCGCCATGCCAGCATCGCCGTGGAGCCACTGCGCATGCCGCTGCGCGACGGCGTCCATCTGCTGGCTGACCGCTACCATTCCCCCGAAGCGCCGCAGGCCCCGGTGGTGCTGATCCGCAGCCCCTACGGCCGCAGCGCGCTGTTCGGCATGATGGCGGCGCTGCTGGCCGAGCGCGGGGTGCAGGTGGTGGCGCAGAGCGTGCGCGGCACCAGCGGCTCCGAAGGCATGTTCAACCCGATGCGGCAGGAAAGGGACGACGGGGCAGACACCCTCGCCTGGATCAAGGCGCAGCCGTGGTTCGGCGGCAAGCTCTACACCTTCGGCACCAGCTACCTCGGCAATGTCCAATGGGCGATGGCCGCTGCCGATCCGCAATCGCTGGACGGCATGGCGCTTTCCATGACGCTGTCGAACTTCACCGACGAACTGCTTGGATTCGGGGGCTTTACCCTGGGGGGAATGCTGGGCTGGACCCAGACCATGCAGATGATCCTGTCCGGCGTGGGGATGAGCCGCAAGCAGCCAGACCTCTCCCCCGCGCTGGCCCGGCTGCCGGTGGGCACAATGGACGAAGCGGCCTTTGGCAAGCCGGTTGACTGGTGGCGCGAATGGACCGCGCATGACGATCCGCAAGACCCGTGGTGGCAGGCGCTGAACCATTCGCCCGCAGTGCCGCAGGTTGCCGCGCCGGTATCGATGGTCGCGGGCTGGCAGGACATCTTCCTGCCGCACCAGCTGCGCGATTTCGCCGCGCGCCAGGCCGCCGGGCAGCCGAGCTGGATCACGGTGGGCGCATGGAGCCACGCCGCGCCGGGCGGCATGGCCGAATCGATGCGCGACGCCGTGGCGCTCTACGCCGCGCTGGGTGAAGGCCGCACGCCCCATGCCGACCGGCTGCCGGTGCGGCTGTGGCTGCAGGAAGCCAACCAGTGGCGCGAATTTCCATCCTGGCCGCCGCCGGGCTCCGCCGAACTCAGGCTGCACCTGCGCGCGGGGGGCAGGCTCGCCCCGGACGCTGGCGACAGCGCGGAGCAACCGGCGCGCTATACCTACGATCCCGCCGATCCCACCCCCGCCGTCCACGGTCCGCTGGTAATGGGCGGCGACAAGCAGCGCGACATGGCGGCGCTGGTCGCCCGCAGCGATACGGCGCAGTTCACCAGCGATGCGCTCGATGCCGATTGCGACGTGATTGGCCCGGTCAGCGTCGAACTCGCCGTGCGGTCGGACCGGGAACATACCGATTTCTTCGCCTGCCTGTGCGACGTCGATCCGCGCGGGAAAGCCCGGCAGGTCTGCGACGGCTATCTGCGGCTGCGCCCGCAGCGCCCGGTGGCAGGTGCGGACGGCGTGCGGCGCATCGTCATCGATTGCTGGCCCACCGCCTGGCGCTTCCGCAAGGGACACCGGCTGATGCTGATCGTCGCCAGCGGCGCGCACCCGCGCTTTGCCCGCAACCCCGGCACCGGCGAACCGCTGGCGACAGCCACCACGCTGGTCCCCGCGCAGCAAGAGGTGCTGCTCGGCGGCCAATCCGCACTGGTCCTCCCGCGCCTGTGCTGACGCCCCGGCGATAACCCGCCCTGGGGACTGGCGCAGCCCGCTCGCCCGCGCAATCGTGTGGCCAAAGGAGATTGCCCATGGCCATCCGCACCTCGCTGAAATTCGACATGCGCTCGCCGGACTTCGGCCCGCCGACGCGCGACCTCTATGCAGCGGCACTCGACATGGCGCAGTTCGCCGACGAGATCGGCGTTTCGGCAATCAACGCCATGGAGCACCACGGCTTTGCCGACAGTTACCTGCCCACGCCCTTCGTGCTGGGCGGCGGCTTCGCGGCGCGCACGAAGCAATGCCGCATCACGCTGGGCGCGGTGGTACTGCCGCTGCACGATCCGGTGAAGATCGCCGAACAGATCGCCGTGCTGGACCTGATGTCCGGCGGGCGGCTCGATGTGATCATCGGCGCGGGCTATGTCGATGCGGAGTTCCGCATGTTCAACTCCTCGATGAAGCAGCGCGGCAAGCTGCTCGACGAAGGCATCGAGATCATCCTGCGGGCCCTGCATGGTGATCGGTTCGAAGCCGGCGGGCGCGAGATTTTCGTGCGGCCGCTGCCGGTGCAGCAACCGGAAGACATCCTGATCGTCGGCGGCGGGGTGGAAGCCTCGGCTAAGCGGGCAGCGCGGTTCGGGCTGGGTTTCGGACCGATGCAGCGCGGGCTGTTCGGCCTCTATGACGCCGAATGTCGCCGCCTCGGCCGCGAACCGGGGCGCAAGTTCGGGCCGGGCGGTGTCGGCGACGTCCACCTGACCCACGATCCCGAAGCCGCCTGGGCGGCGATCATGCCGCACCTCAAGCACGCGGTGGGCGACTATGCTCGCATCGCCGAGGAAAGCGGGGCGAATTCGCCATTCCGCGGCCTGCTGGCCAGCGAAGAGGCCCTGCGCAGCTGCGGCATCTTCACCGTCTGCACCCCCGAAGAACTGCTGGAAAAAGCCAGGACCGTCGATGCCATCGGCTCGCTCACCTTCATGCCGCTGATGGGCGGCATGCCGCCTGAGCTGGGCTGGCAAAGCCTGAAGCTGCTGGCCGAGGTAATGCCCGAACTGCAGAAGATCGCGCCCGTGCCCGAACGCGATTGAGGCCGGCGCAGTAGCGGCAGCGCGGCGTGCCTGCTATCGCCGCGCCATGATCTTCGCACAGAGCGCCTTCCGCCCGTGAACCCGGACTTCACGGCTTTCCGCGATCCCGCCAGCGGGGCCATACTGGCGCACGAGGGCGACGCGCTGGTTGCGCCGGACGGCACGCGTCACCCGATTGTCAGCGGCATTCCGCGCTTCGTGCCGCCGGGCAACTATGCCGATGATTTCGGCGCGCAATGGAACCGGTTTCCCCAGACCCAGCTCGATTCGCACACCGGCCTTACCCTGACGCGCGACCGGCTGGCGCGGTGCCTACGCGGCGAGCTGGACTCGCTCGGCGGCAAGCGCGTGCTCGAAGCCGGATCGGGCGCAGGCCGCTTTACCGAAGTGTTGCTGGCGGCCGGGGCGGAGGTCCATTCGTTCGACTACTCCTCCGCCGTCGCCGCCAACGCCGCGAACAACGGGGCGAGCGATCACCTGACGCTGGCCCAGGGCGACATCCGCTGCCCGCCCTTTGCCGAAGCGAGCTATGACCATGTCATCTGCCTGGGCGTGTTGCAGCACACCCCCTCGCCCGAGGACAGCATCGCCGCACTGTGGCGCATGGTGCGGCCCGGCGGGCGGCTGGTGATCGATCACTACCGCTTCCGCTGGCGCTTCCTCCTGCCAACCCCGGTGGGTGATGCCGCCAGCCTCTACCGCTGGTTCATCCTGCGCATGGCCCCGGAAAAGCGCGCTGGCGTGGTGGAGCGGATTACCGATTTCTGGTTTCCGTGGCACTGGCGCTTCCGCGATTCCTACCTGCTGCAAAGGGTGGTCCGCCGCCTTTCCCCCGTCCGGTTCTACTACCCCGACATGGCGCTGAAGGACCGCGACATGCATTATCGCTGGTCGCAGCTCGACACCCACGACAGCACGACCGACGTGTTCAAGCATCTGCGTCGTCCCGAGCAGATCCGCGCCACGCTGGAAGGCCTCGGCGCGCGGGACATCCACGTGTGGATCGGCGGAAACGGCGTCGAAGCCTGGGGCGTGAAACCGGCATGATGGCCAGCGCGGCCTTGCGGCTGGGGCGCGATTTCCTGCGCTTTGCCGGCGCTGCCGCGCTCCCGGCTGCGCTGCTGGTGCTGCTCGGCGCACTGAGCGAGGGCATCAGCCTGGCGATGATCGTGCCGCTGGTGGCTCTCGTCGTCGCTCCGGGCAGCGGGCGACTGGCGGCCTTCTCTGCGCAGGCCTGCGCCCGCAGCGGCCTGTGCAGCGCGGAGAGCCGGCTGGCCGCGATGCTGGCGCTGTTCGTCCTCGCGATAGCCGCGCGCGCGCTGGTGCTCGCGGCGCGCGACCGGGCGGTCAACGGCTTGCAGACCCGCTATGTCGAGCACCGGCGGATCACCCTGATGCAGGTACTGGCGCGCTCCCGCTGGCAGGATCTTGCCACGCTGTGCCATGCGCGGGTGACTCATGTGCTGGGCGCGGAAGTGCCCCGACTGGGCTCCGCGCTCGCCATGCTGCTGGCATGCGGCATCGGCACCGTGATGCTGCTGGCGCAGACGACCCTGCTGGCCCTGCTGGCATGGCCGCTGGCCCTGCTGGCGCTCGGTGCGGCCACCCTGGCCCTGATCGCCGCATTGCCGTCGCTAGGCCGAGCGCGGGCGCTGGCGGCGGAAAACCGGCGCGGGACCATGGCCCTGACCAACCTTGCCGGGCAACTGCTGGGCGGGCTCAAGCTGGCACTGGCGCAGAACATGCAGCAGGCCTTCGTGGCGGAAATGGCCGAAGCCTCTGGCGAGATCGTCCGCCGCCAGCGCGACTACGATCGCCGCGCCGGGCGCAGCCGGGTGCTGGGCGCGATGGCCGCCGCGCTGGCGCTGGCCGTGATGGTCTGGACCGGCTTGCGCAGCGGGGCGGGCGGCGTGGCGCTGATCGCCGCCATGGCCGTCTTCGCGCGGATGCTGGGTCCGGCCACAGCCCTGCTGCGCAGCCTGCACCAGCTGGCCGGCACCCTGGCCGCCCATGGCGAAGTCGAAGCGCTCCAGACCAGCCTCGCCGCTGCCGACCGGGCCGAGCCGGGCGAGGAGCCCGCCGTTCCGCTGCGCGGAGCGGTGACCTTCGGTGGCGTCTCCTATCACCATCCCGGCGGCGCGGGCCTGACGGAGGTGACCCTGACGATCCCGCAGGGCAGCCATATCGGCATTTCCGGGCCTTCGGGCGCGGGCAAGACCACCTTCGTCGATCTGCTCTGCGGGTTGCTCGAACCGCAGGCGGGCACGGTCTCGGTCGGCGGCGAGGCGCTCGACGGCGCGGCGCTGCACCGCTGGCGTGCGGGCATCGCCTATGTCGCGCAGGACAGCTACCTGTTCAACGACAGCCTGCGCCGCAACCTGACCTGGGGCATCGACGGGGTGAGCGATGCCGCGATTGCCGAGGCGCTGGCGCTGGCCGAAGCGGCTGAGGTCGTCGCCGCGCTGCCGGACGGGCTGGACGAGATGGTGGGCGAACGCGGCATCCGCCTTTCCGGCGGCGAACGCCAGCGCCTCGCCCTCGCCCGAGCGCTGATCCGCCGCCCGGTGCTGCTGGTGCTGGATGAAGCGACCAATGCGCTGGACATCGCCACCGAACGGCGCATCCTCGCCAACCTTGCCGCCCTGCCCGGCAGGCCGACCGTGGTAACCGTGGCCCACCGCCCCGAAGCGCTGGCGCTGTGCGAGCGGGTTCTGCGATTTGAAGGCGGGCACCTGCTGCCAACCGCATGACCAGCCCCGGTCGCCACGAACGGACGTATCGCGAATTTGGCTAACGCGAGCCAAATCCCGTCAGCATTGTCTTGATCGTTCGCAGCAGGATCAGCACGTCGATCCAAAGCGAGCAGCGGCTGATGTAGAAGAAATCGTAGTTCAGCTTCTTCAGCACCGAATCGAGATCGGCGACATGGCCCTGGCTCACCTGCGCCCAGCCGGAGATGCCGGGCCGGACGACGTGGCGGTAGCGGTAGAACGGCAGCTCGGCCTCGTACCAGCGCGAGAGGTCTTCGGCTTCGGGGCGCGGACCGATCCAGCTCATCTCGCCGCGCAGCACGTTGAAGGCCTGCGGCAGTTCATCGATGCGGGTGCGGCGCAGCCAGCGGCCAAGCCGGGTAACGCGCGGATCGTTATGCTGGGTGATGGCCTGCTGCAACCGGTCGCCGGGCGCGGGCACCGCGGCCTTGCCGGTGCGCATCGTGCGGAATTTCCACACCCGGAACGGCCGACCGCGATAGCCGATGCGGGTCTGGCGGAAGAAGGCCGGCCCCGGCGAATCCAGCCGTACCGCCAGCGCCACGCCGGCAAACAGCGGCAGCAGCACAGGCATCAGCACCAGCGCGACAGTCGAATCGATCAGCCGCTTGATCGCGATGTAGGTGGCGTTGGGTACCAGCGAGCCATAGGCGTTCTCGGAAAGGCGCTCGATCTGCACCTGTCCGGTCAAGGATTGGCGCAGCTGCTTGTAATGCAGCACAGGAACATCGTGCAGCGCACATTCCGCCAGGAAGTTGAGCCATTCGGGCGCGAGATCGTGGTCGAAATCGGCCGTCACCAGTGCGCAGTCCGCCGGCAGGCCGGGCCCGGCAAGCTGGTTCCAGACCACCGTGTCGATGCCGAGCAGGCTGTCGACCCGCCCGAACGGTACCACCGCGATGATCAGCCGCTGGCGGCGCTGGATCATCAGATAGACGATATAGAACCACGCCAGCGCCAGCAGCAGGCTGGCGATCAGCAGGGGGCGGCTATAGGCCAGTCGCGCCATGAGCAGCAGGGTGAAGGCAGCGACGAAGTTCGAAAGGAACACCGGCAGGATGTAGTAGCTCGCCCGGATGCCGGGGAACGAACTGAGGTTGCGGAACATCCAGAACCCCGCCGCGATAGACGCCGTACTGGCCGCCATCGAGACGTAATAGAGGCTGAGCTGCATCAGGTAGGGCGTCACCAGCCCGGCAACGGCGTATGGCACGGCCACGGCGATCAGCAGCGCGCCCAGCAACTGGAACAGCGCGCGGTTCCAGATCACCCCTCCACGCGAGGCAGCCGCGCCGTTGCCGGGGCGGGTCTTGCCGTGGGTATCGATGGTCCTCATATCCGCCATCGGCGCAATCCCGGCAGGTCCGCCATCGCGGGCAAGGCATTCTTCAGATCGGCGAACAGCCCGCCGGGTGCGACCAGCGCGGCAAGGCGCGCGAGCGGCAGATCGAGGTAGGCGCGATGCGGCACGGCAAGAATCACGCCGTCAAACGCCGCGCCGGGCAGCTGATCGAGCAGGTCCAGGCCATGTTCGCGGCGCGCATCCGTGCTGTCCGCCAGCGGATCGTGGACCTCCACCGCGTGGCCCTGCCCGCGCAGTTCCGTCACCAGATCGGCAACCTTGCTATTGCGCAGGTCGGGCACGTTTTCCTTGAAGGTAAGCCCCAGTACCAGCACCCGTGCGCGCGCTGGCAACGCGCTGCCGAAGCGCTGCGCCACCCAGCCGGCCATGCCATCGTTGATCGACCGGCCTGCCAGGATAACGTGCGGTTCATGGCCCAGCGCCTGGGCGCAGTGGCTGAGATAATAGGGATCGACGCCGATGCAGTGGCCGCCGACCAGACCGGGCTGGAATGGCAGGAAGTTCCACTTTGTCCGCGCCGCTTCGAGCACGTCCCAGATCGAAATGCCCAGCCGGTGGGTGATCTGCGCCACTTCGTTGACGAAGGCGATGTTGATGTCTCGCTGGGCATTCTCGATCACCTTGGCCGCCTCGGCAACGCGGATCGAGGCGGCGGCAAATACCCCGCCTGCCGTGACCGCGCGGTAAATCGCGCAAAGCCGTTCGGTCACCGCGGCGTTCTCGCCCGCCACCACCTTGGTGACGCGATCAACGGTATGGTCGCGGTCGCCGGGGTTGATCCGCTCGGGGCTATAGCCGAGGAAGAAATCGCGGCCGCGCACCAGACCCGATGCGCGTTCGAGGATCGGGCCGCAAATATCCTCGGTAACCCCTGGATATACCGTGCTTTCATAGACCACGATGGCCCGCCGCGCGGGATCGAGCATGGCCCCAACCGTCTCGCTCGCCGCTTCAACCAGCGACAGGTCCGGGCGGTTGGCACCATCGACCGGCGTCGGCACGGTAACGATGTAGACGTCGGCGGCGGGGCAGGCATCGGCGCGGTCACGCAGCAGCAGGCCGCGCTCTCCCGACTGTCCTGACTGTGCGGCCAGCAGCCGCGCCTTGTCGACCTCGCCCGTCCGGTCCTCGCCGCGCCGCAGCGCCGCGATTCGCGCAGGGTCGGTATCGAAGCCGATGGTCTGGAACGCGCCAGCCAGCCGCACTGCCAGCGGCAGCCCGACATAGCCCAGCC
Source organism: Sphingomonadales bacterium (assembly GCA_028869175.1). Taxonomy (GTDB): domain Bacteria; phylum Pseudomonadota; class Alphaproteobacteria; order Sphingomonadales; family Sphingomonadaceae; genus Novosphingobium. The sequence goes on along the minus strand of JAGWTB010000009.1, from coordinate 38,099 downwards.
CGATCACCGCGACGACGGGCGGCGGAAAAAGTGCCTGATGCGGCGCGGATTCGGGCGTCATGACAGCAGCAGTTCGCAAACCGGATGAACAGGCGGATGCCCGGACCATGTCCGGACGGCGACGGTGCGAACCTCCACACTGCCTGCGCGGCATACCGATTGGCCCATGGCCGACACCGCGATGCTCCCCAAGCTGCGTAGTGACGCCTAGAGGCCTTGCCCGCGCCGATTTGTCAACGCCCGAGCGCCTGCGCAATCGCCGTGCGATAGGCAGCGATCACCGCGCCTTCGGAAAACCGTGCGCCGGCCTGCACCCGCGCCGCCCTCCCCATGGCCGCACGCGCCGCTTCCGGCAGCGCGGCCATCCGCGTCATGGCCTCGGCCAGGCTGGCGGCATCCTGCACCTGGCACAGCAGCCCGGTCTCCCCGTCGCAAACGACATCGCGGCAACCGGGAACGTCGCTGGCGATGGCCGGCCTCTCCATCGCCGCCGCTTCGAGCAGCACGCGCGAGAGGCCTTCGCGATAGCTGGGCAGAACGATGCAGTCGGCGGCGGCGATGTGCCCGCGCACGTCCTCTGCCGCGCCGAGGTATTCGACCAGCTCTTCAGCCACCCAGCCGTCCAGCGTCGCGCGATCGATCGCGGTGCGGTTATCGACGTCAAGAAAGCCAAGCAATTGCCAGCGCAGGTGCGGATGGCGGGCGCGCAGGAGCCGGGCCGCCGCGACGAATTCATGGACGCCCTTGTCACGGATCAGCCGGGCAATGAGCAGGAAACGGAACTCTCCGTCGGGCGCGCGGGGCGGAAACCGGGTGGGATCGTAGTGTGCCAGATCGATCCCCGAGCCAGGGAGCAGCACTATCTGACTCTGCCGCACCAGCCCGAGCCGCCGGAACAGCGCTGCGTCATCGGCGTTCTGGAAGAACACAGTCGAAGAGCCGCCCAGTCCCAGCCGGTACAGGGCACTGGCGATGCGGGTAAGCCAGCCGGTGCGGATAAAGGCAGTGCCCAGACCGGAAATGTTGTTGATCCGGGGCACCCCGCACAGCCGCGCGGCCAGCGAGCCGTATGTGTTCGGCTTGATCGTCCAGCCCAGATAGATGTCGGGCCGCTCGCGCCGCATCAGGCGCAGGTAGCGCCAGAACAGCGCCAGATCCCCGAAAATGGAAGTACTGCCGCTGGTCATGGCCAGTGCCACGGGCCGGGCACCCAATGCCGCCACCTTGTCCAGCGCGCCGTCGTCCGGCACGGCGGCGATGACCTGGTGGCCGTCCTCCCCGGACAGCGCCCGGACCAGTGCGGCGCGGAAGTTGACCACGTTCCACGCCGCGTTGATCGACATCAGCACTCGAGGCACGCGCTCTCCTCCAGCGGGAAGAAACGGTAGGGCAGCCAGTAGGATACGTTCACCGCATAGTTCAGCCAGACGAAGAACGACGCGGCGTATAGCGCCACCACCGCCACCACCAGCACCCGCGCGGTGCGCAGATTGCCGCCCAGCGCTTCGGGCAGGCGGGCGTAGATCAGGCATTGCAGCGGTAGCAGATAGAGCCCTGTTCGGTCGATTACCGTCGAAGCGGGGAACACCAGCACCAGCGCGAAGGCGACGATGGCGATCAGCGACAGCAACAGCACAATGCGCCGCTCGGCACTGTCGAGAATGAAGCGATCACGCCAGACGATCAGGATCGCGGCGGGCAGCGCAGTCATGAACAGGCGGATGACCGCACCGGCGGATACCAGTTCGGCATCGACATAATTGGTGACGAACAGTTCTGCCCTGGCAGACAGCGCGGCAAAGGCGAAGACCAGTGCCACCAGAATCAGCGTGGCCGCACGGACCGCGATGTGGGCGCGGGAAATCACCACCACCAGCGGCAAGAGGATGATCGCGGTGGAATGGAACATCGCCGCCGCAACGATCCACAGGGCATAGCGCAGCGAACTGCCTTTGCCGATGCCGGCAAGCGCCACCATGAACAGCGATACCGCCATGCCTTGCCGGATATAGCCCATGCCCAGCACGACCACGAGGTAGGGCACCGCCACGGCAAGGCACAGCCAGGGGCGCGGCTGGGCGAGGGAAAAGCGCGTCAGTCCCGCCGCCATGAACAGTCCGCTGACCATGGTGATCGTCAACATCCCGTACTTCGTACCCGCGGCAAAGCGCGTCAGCAGGGTGAAGGCGGGATCGTCGAGCAAGGTAATCGGTTCACGCGACCATAGCGCCGACTGGACGATGCGGTCATAATTCCCCCAATCGCCGCCGGTTTCCCAGCGCAGGCCGATCAGCAGCACCAGGGCGATCATCGCCAGTCCCCAGGCCAGGGCGAACCGGCCCTTGCGGCTGTCTCCCGGCCGCTCGACCAGCGCGAACAGCGCCGGATAGGCAAACATCAGCCAGTAGATCAGCATGCCCCGCTCCAGCGCCGCTGCCATGCCTGCAGCATCAGCACGCCCCACATCGATCCGGTCCAGTCATGGCTGCCGGCGCTATGCTGTGCCCAGCGGCGACGGATCGCCTTGGCATCAAGTTCGGGAATGGCACCAAGCGCCTCGGTGGAGAGCAGGTCTTCCGCCCAGTCGCGCAAGTCGGTGCGCAGCCACGCGCCCACCGGCACGGCGAAACCGGCCTTGGGCCGATCGATCAGCGCATCGGGTACGTGACGGGAGAGCAGGCGGCGCAGCGGCCACTTGCCCTGCCCGGCGCGTTTCCTGAACGCCAGCGGCAGGCTCCATGCTGCCTCAATCACGCGGTGGTCCAGCAGCGGCACCCGCACTTCGAGGCTGCTGGCCATCGAGGCCCGGTCCACCTTCACCAGGATGTCGTCCGCCAGGTATCCGGCCATGTCCCACTGCATCATCTGCTCTTCGGCGCTGCCGCGCCCCGGTTCAAGCAGATCGACCGGCGAGGCGAGCACCTCCCCGCCGTGCAGCGGCAGGGCGCCGTACCATTCCTCGCTGGAGGCACGGTAGATCGCGCGCGGATCAAGCGGCCCAGACAGCATTCGCGCCACCTTGCCGGCCTTGGCCCCCAGCATCGGCACCTGCGGCAGCAGCGGCAGACGCCCCAGCCGGTCCCAGGCCGCCGGTGGCAGCGCGGCCATTGCCGCTGCCACCGCCCGGCGCAGCGGCAATGGCACGCCGGCCAGCCGGTCCCAGACCCGCCGCGAGACGAGATAGCGGTTATAGCCGCAGAACAGCTCGTCCCCCGCATCGCCAGACAGCGCGACCGTCACCGACTGCCGCGCGAGGCGGCTGACCAGCATGGTCGGCAATTGCGAACTGTCTGCGAAAGGCTCGTCGTAAACGTCTGGAAGCGCCGGAATTTCCGTGCGGACGGCTGCCGGGCTCAGGTACAGCTCTACGTGCTCCGCCCCCAGGTGCCGGGCCACGGCGCGGGCATAGGGTGCTTCATCGAAACCGGCCTGTTCGAAGCCGATGGTGAAGGTCTTCACCTTCTCTGGCGAAAGACGGCACATCAGCGCCGTGATCAGCGAGGAATCGATCCCGCCCGACAGGAACGCCCCAACCGGCACGTCGGCGACCATCTGCAAGCGCACAGCCTCGTCCAGCGCCGCCTCGATCCGCGCCAGCGCCTCTTCCTCGCTGGCGGCGGCGGGTGGTCGGGAGACGACCTCTGCCAGCGACCAGTAGGCGGTGCAGGTCATGCCCGGCGAAGCGTGCCCCGGCTGCGGCGGCTGGTCCGGCGCATGGGCAAGCGCGGCAGCATCCAGCGTCACCACGCTGCCGGCGGGAACCTTGTAAACGCCCTGCAGGATCGACCATGGCGCGGGCACCTGATTGTGCCGCAGATAGAGCGACAGCACACGCGGATCGGGCGCGGCATCGAAGCGCGGTGCGCCGCGCAGGGCCTTCAGTTCGGAACCGAACAGCACCCGCCCGGCGTGCCAGCCATAGTAGAGCGGCTTTTCCCCCATGCGGTCACGCGCCAGCGCCAGCCGCCGCTCGCGCCGGTCCCACAGGGCCAGCGCGAAGGCACCGACGCAGTCCGCCAGCGCTGCTGCCAGCCCCTTGCGGCTGACCAGTTCGAGCAGCGTTTCCGTATCCGAATGCCCGCGCCATTCGGTCCGCGCCTCGGCATCAAGGCGGGCGCGCAGTTCGGCGTGGTTGTAGATTTCGCCGTTGAACACGATGACGAAGCGCCCGCAGGCCGAATGCATCGGCTGCGCCCCGGCCTGGCTGAGATCGATCACCGCCAGCCGGCGATGCCCCAGGCCAATGCCTGCCCCGGCATCGGTCCAGACCGCGCCGCTGTCCGGCCCGCGATGGACCAGCCGGTCTGCCATGGCATGCACGGCCTCGGGCGGGACGGCGTCACGCGCCCAAAGACCGGCAATTCCGCACATTGTCGCCCGAGCTACAACAGAGCCGCGCCCGCGCAAAGTCCCGCGTGACTGCGCGGCGCGCTTTGCGCGTGGACAACGAACCGGGCCCTGCCTATCGCTCTGCCTCGCCATGGCGGGGAATGCGCGCTTGAAGATCCTGGTTGTCACCGCCCGCTACACCGTAACCGGGGTGCCGCTGGCGCAGGCACGCTTTGCCGCTGCGCTGGCCGAGGCTGGCCATGCGGTGGACTACATGGTCGGCCTGCGCGCGACCGGGCGGCCGATGCCGGTGATTCCGGGCGTGCGCTCGATCGAGCTCAATAGCCCAAAGACACGCAACATGGCCGCCGCGCTGTGGCGCTACCTGCGGCGCGAACGACCCGATGTGGTCTTCGCTGCCGAGGATCACCTCACCTGCGTCGTTCTCGCCGCCGCCGTGGCCTGTCGATCGCGCGCCAGGATCAGCGGATCGTCGCGGGTGCCGCCCTTCGATACCTATTCGGACAAGGTGGCCAGCAAGCGCTGGCTGCTCAAGCAGGCGATGCGCGCGCTGGCCTGGCGGGCCGACGCGCTGACCTGCGTTTCGCAGGACATGGTGGCACAGTATCAGGCGATGCTGCCGGGCATGGGCCACCAGTGCGTCTACAACATCATCGACAAGGCCGCTTCACTGGACCGAATGGCCGAACCGCTCGACGATCCGTGGTTTGCAGACGGCTTGCCGCCGCCCATCGTCGCGGCGGGTTCGCTGGCTCCTTACAAGGGCTTCGCCGACCTGATCCATGCCATGGCACTGCTGCAGGCGCGCGCGCCTCAGGCCCGGCTGGTGATCCTGGGCGAAGGCCCGCTGCGCGCCGAGCTTGAGGCCCTGGTCGCCCGGCTGGGGCTGACCGACCGCGTCCGCCTGCCAGGGCGGGTAGCCAACCCGCTGCGGTATTTCAGCCGCGCCAGGGTCTTCGCGCTGTCATCGCACTTTGAAGGCATGCCCAATGTGCTGGTCGAAGCCATGATGTGCGGCTGCACGCCGGTCGCTGCCGACTGCCCCACCGGCCCACGCGAATTGCTGCAGGACGGGCGCTTCGGCTATCTGGTCCGCAAGGCCGATCCGGCGCATCTGGCCGACGGCCTGTGCGCCGCGCTGGCCCGTCCGGTAGCCCCGGAACTGCTGGAGGAAGCGATTGCGCCCTTCGCGCAGGACCGGGTCATCGCCCGGCATTTCGCGCTGCTGGGGCTGGCAGACGCCGCCATTCAAAGCAGCTCGCGACAAGCCTCGATCACCGAATCGGAATAGAGCGGCACGTCCTGCCACTCGGCAATCGCCCGCGTGCGCATCGCCGCATAACGCAGCGGATCGCCGATCAGCGCGCAAATCTCCGCGATTGCCGCTGCGTCGTCACGCACCACCACGGCGTTATCCGCGTCGCGGGCATAGCGGGCGATTTCACCGACCGGGGTGACTACCGGAACCAGCCCCAGTTGCATCGCCTCCACCACCGAAGTGGCCATGCCTTCAAAGTCGCTGGTCTGGAGAAAGAACGATGCCCCGCCCGCGTGCCGGCGGATTTCGGCAAAGCTGCACGCCCCGGTGAACTGCACCGCCGCCTCTATTCCCAGCCCGCGTGCTGCCGCCCGTGCGGCAGCGAGCGCACCGCCGTCCGGCCCGATCACGGTCAGCCGCGCATCGGCATGGCGCTGGCGGACACCGGCAAAGATGCCCAGCGCCCGGTCAAACCGCTTGACCGCATGAAGCCGCCCCCAGAACACGAAATGCGGGCGCGGCGGCGCGGCGGGCAGCGGCACGATCCGCGTGGTCAGAAACGAGATGACCCGGCCCTTGCCCTCCGCCAGCGCCGGCATGCGCGCGGCCAGCGTCGCCTGACAGTCCGCCCATATCCGCTCGGCCCGTCGCCCGGCGGCGCGGTTGAACTGGCGGTCCGCCGCGTGGAAATCGGCACCGCTGTGCAGGAACAGCACCAGCCGCACCTGCGGACGCAACAGCTTGAGCATCCAGCCCACGGCGCAGGCGCGCCATAGGGAGACGATCAGCACGTCGGGCGGCCGCCGCCACAGGCGCACCAGCGTGGCAAGCGCGGTGAACGGTTGGAGCGGCAGCGGCGGCGGCGGTGCCGGAAACAGGGTTTCGACGCGGAAGGTGAAGTCTTCCGGCTCCACGCCGCTCATCGTCGCCGCCGCCGTCTCGACGCCGCCGATGCCGTGGTAGGGGATGAGGTGGACGACGCGGCGGCGATCAGGGCCTGACCCGAGAATTGCCGACCATCGGGCCAGCGCCGCTGCACGCGCATGGTATCGCTCGTAAAGCGCGCGCTGCACCGGATCGAATGGCGGCGGGCGCCGCTCCAGCACCTGCTTCACCGCTTCGACGAAGCTGGCGGCATCCTCGGCGCAGGGATTGGCGGCACGCACCGCCTCGCCATAGCCAGCGAAGGCTTCCGGCGTGCCCGCCACGGTCTTGCCGTGCATCAGCGCCTCGGCCACCTTGGTCTTCATGCCCGAGCCGTCGCGGATCGGCGCGACGACCAGCGCCGCCCCGGCATACCACGGCGAAAGATCGTCTACCGCGCCGATCAGTTCGACCTTGCTGCCCGTCCCGAGCCGCTCCGCCTGACCTTCCAGTCCGCGCCCGATCGCGCAGGTGCGCAGCGGCAGATGCGGCGCAATCTCGCGCGCGTACCAGGCCAGACCCTGAACATTGCCGAAGAACCCGCCGCCGACGAACAGCAGATAGGGCTCACCGCCGCCTGCGGGCTTGGCAAGCGGATCACACGCATCGGCCATCGCCATGGGCGCGATGGCATCGGCGGCGCGGCCATAGTCCCAGGCGAACTGCGCCGAATCGCGCGGACTGATGGCGATCAGCAAGTCGCTCCACCGCGCGGCCATGGCCTCCGCCCGGCGGTTTCCCGCCCAGACCAGTGCCGCCTTGATTCCGGGCCGGGCCCGGAAGGCGGCGGCAAAGAACCGCGCTTCGACATTATGGCAGAATGTCAGCACCCGCACCTGCGAACAGGCGCGCTTCACCGCCCGCACCGCCGCGCCGAGGTTGCTGCCATCGACGACCAGATGAGTGATATCTTCCCGCGCAACCCGCGCGGTGAGTTCGGCCAGCGCGCGCCCGTCCAGCCCGTTGAGCCGCCCGCGCAGGCCATCGAGCGGTCTGGTGCGCGCTCCGGCGGGCAGGCGGAACTCGGCAAAGTGGCCGCCACACAGTTCCTGCAGCACTGATCGGTTGAGCCGCGACAGCATTTCGCGCCCACCGCCCGGCACGGACGGATCGTCGGTGGTGAGCAGCATCAGCCGCACGCCGTCACCCACCCCCGCCACAGTCATCGCTCGCCGCCCTTTCCGATTGCGCCGCCAAGCTGTACTGCCTCGGCAAGCGAGGGCAAGGGCGAGAACATGGCAGCGACGGAACCCCAGTTCTCGGTGGTCATCCCGCTCTACAACAAGCGCCGCTTCATCGGCGCGACACTGGCGACAGTACTGGGCCAGACGCTTGGCCCGCAGGAAGTGCTGGTGGTGGATGACGGTTCGTCCGACGGCGGCGACGCGCTGGTCGAAGCGATGGACGATCCGCGCATCGCCGTGCTGCGGCAGGCCAATGCCGGACCGGGCGCGGCCCGCAACACCGGCGCGGCGCGCGCCTGCGGCGCATGGATCGCCTTTGTCGACGCGGACGACCTGTGGGCCGCCGATCACCTCGAACGGCTGGCCGAGGTGATTGCCGCCCATCCCGAGGCCGATCTCGTCTCCACTGCCTACTCCCCCGCCAGCGCCGGAGCGCCGCCGCCGTTACCCGCTGGGCCGCACCCCAGCCGCGCGCTGGACTTTCTCGCCCCCCATCGCGCCGATCCGATCTTTCCCTCCTCGGTCGCGGTGCGGCGCACGACCTTGCTTGATGCCGGCGGCTTTGCGCCATTTCGCGTGGGTGAAGACACCGACCTGTGGATCCGCATGGCGATGAAGCACACCATGGCCATGAGCGCGGCAGTGACCGTCCACTACATACGCGACAACGGCGGTTTGATGGATCAGGCGCAGGCCGACATGGTCTCGCACCAAGCCCCGCCGCCCTCGCCGGTGTTCGCGACGATTGCCGCCCTGCTGGCAGACCCCAGCCATGCCTCCCGCCACGCCGCTCTGGCAGCCTATGGCGACGGCCTGCGTCGCCGGTTCGCCGGGCAACTGATCTACAACGGCCACCGCCAGGCCGCGCGCGCCTTGCTGGACGGGTGCCGGATGAAAGGTCCGGCGTGGTGGCTGTGGCGGCTGGCGGCGCTGGTCCCGTCCAGCGCCATGCGCCTCGCGATCAGGACACGGGCACTGCTACGGGGTTAACGCGCTGCCGCCAGCACCCGGGCGTTCAGGTCGAGCAATCGCCCGGCCAGGCGGGTGCCGCGCTGGCTGAGGTGGTTGGGGTCGCGGTAGAGCGGGACGTCCTGCAACCGGGTTTCACAGCGGCTCGCATCGGGGCAGAGCAGATGGTCAAGCCGCACCACCGGCACATCGGCGGCGAAGGCCGTGTAGAGGTGCTCGCTCCAGTCCGCGCTGCGCGCCGCGCCTGCAGGGGTGATCGCGCAGTCGGGCGCGGGGTCCATGGCCGGAAGACCGGCGAGCTTGCGTTCCCAGCACAGGCCGACATCGAACCCGGCCTGACGCGGCCCGGTCACCACCACCACTCGTTTTCCAAGCGCGCGCAAGGTTGAGACGGTGCGGCGCTGCGCCGCCAGCAGATCGGCCTGCGTCGCGGGCGCGGGCCGGGAAACCCCGTCACGCAGCGCCAGGGTGCCGGATTGGGCATATCGCTCGTAATAGCCGGAAAGGACAACCACGCGCACCTGCGGTGCCCGCGCCAGCCAGGCGATGACGCTGCGGTTGAAGGCAAGGCAGCCTTCGGCAAAGGGCCGGGTCGCATCCTGATCGAGCGGGGCCATGCCGAGCAGCGGCGCGCATTGGCCCTTGCTCGCCTGAACCAGCCGCGCAGCGCCACTGGCTTCGAGCGCGGGAACGATTTGCTGCGAGAACGAATCCCCCCAGACGAGCATGTCCGGCGCGGGCGACCGCCTACAGCGGCCATCGAAGTCGGTTGCCTCGGCCGAACAGCCCGGCAGGCCCAGACCGGTCACGCCGCTGAGATCCACCGTTTCGCCGCGCGCGCGGACCACGGCCGCCGTGCCCGCCACCAGCGCCGCCAGCGCCAGCGTTGCGCCAATGTAGGCCAGCAGTGCCCGGCGCGGCGCAATGGCCGTCCACCGCCCCGGCAGCTCCACCCAGCGATAGAGTGCTGCGCCGAGCAGGGCGGTCAGCCCGACCAGGCCCAGCGAAACCGCCGGCGGCAGCGCCTGGCCCAGCCACAGTGTGTGGGCAAAGGCGAAGAGCGGCCAGTGGACGAGGTAGAGCGAATAGGACGCATCGCCCACCCGCGCTAGCGGGGCGAGCAGCGGCGCTTGCCGCGCCATGCCGCACAGCAGCAGTGCCGTCGCCGCACAGGCCGGCAGCGCCAGCAGGTGTGGCGGCACCCAAGGCAGCGGCACCAGCGGTACCACCACCAGCACCGCCAGTCCCGGCCACAGCGTGGTGCAGGCCAGCCCCGGCACTCGCCCGGCCAGCAGCGCTGCGACGGTGCCAAGCCCCAGTTCCCAGGCTCGCGTTGGCAAGAGATAGAACCCCGCACCCGGCGTGCGGGGATAGAGCCAGACGTAGACGGCCAGGCTGCCCAGGGTCACCGCCACCACCCCGGCGGCACGCAAGCGGCGCGGCGTGAGCCACAGCGCCAGTGGCAGGAGCAGGTAGAACTGCTCTTCGATCGCCAGCGACCACATGTGCAGCAGCGGCTCGGTGGCAGCAGAGCTGTTGAAATAGTTGATCTGCCGCCACAGCACAATGTTGGTGGTATAGCTCAGCGCGCCGAGCGCCTGCGGCATGAAGCGGGCCTCTGCCGATGGCGTGAGCAGCCAGGCCGCCACAGCGGTCGTCACCAGCAGCACGGCATAGGCGGCGGGGGCAAGGCGGCGGATGCGGCGCAGGTAGAACCCACTGAATCGGAAAGTGCCCCCGGCCAGCCCGCGCAACACTCCGCCCCCGATCAGGAACCCGGAGACGACAAAGAAGATGTCGACGCCCAGAAACCCGCCCGGTGCCAGGCCCAGCCCGGCGTGATAGGCAATCACCAGCGATACGGCATAGCCCCGCAGCGCCTGGATGTCGGCGCGCAGGGGCGCGCCCCGGCTCATTCGCCGCCCTGCCCCTGCGCCAGCAGCAGGTCGTAAGGTCCGATCCCGGCAATGCGGCCCGCGTCCAGCCGGACGATGGCATCGCACATCCGCAGCGTGGTCAGCCGGTGGGCGATCATCACGATGGTCAGTTCGCGCGGCAGCCGGGCGATAGCGGCCATGACCGAGGCCTCGGTCTCATCGTCGAGCGCGCTGGTCGCCTCGTCGAACACCAGCACCGAAGCCTGCTTGTAGAGCGCGCGGGCGATGCCGATGCGCTGGCGCTGACCACCGGAAAGCCGCACCCCGCGCTCACCCACCGGGGTATCGAAGCCCGCGGGCAGGGTCGCGATGAAGTCCTCCAGCTCGGCCAGACGCGCCGCTTCGCGCACGCGCCCCATATCCACCTGCCCGGCCGCGCGGCCGAAGGCGATGTTGGCGGCGATGGACCCGTCACTCAGGAAGATCGCCTGCGGCACATGCGCGACCTGCGCCTGCCAAGCCGCCCGCGCCGCTGCGTCCAGCGGACGGCCATCGACCAGGATACGGCCTTCGCCCGGCTCCAGCAGCCCCATCAGCAGATCGACGAAGGTGCTCTTGCCGCTGCCCGATTTGCCCGCCAGCCCGATCCGCGCGCCGCGCGTGATGGCAAGGTTGATGCCGCTTAGCGCCGGGAAGCTGGCCGACGGATAGGTGAAACCAACGTGTTCGAACGCGATGCCTTGCGTGAACGGCGCGGGCTGGTCCGCTGGCAGTGGTTCGGACTGTGGACCATCGAGCAGCTTCGCCACGTCGATCAGCGTCGCGCGGTGGCCATAGACCTGCGACGAACTGAAATAGACCTGCTGTACCAGCGGCAGCAGGCGCTGCGCCCCCAGCGCCAGCGCACCAAGCATCGGCAAAGCCGCCGCCATGCCGCCGGGCCGTCCCGAAACCCACACCGCCAGCCCCGCGATCAGCACCACCCCCGCCGCTTCGACCACGAAGCGCGGGGCGGCGGCGATGAACTGGTTGGTCGCCTGGGCCTGGCAGAAGCGCGCGTCTATCGCTTCGAAATCGGCAAGGAACACGGCCTGCGAGCGATCCAGCAGCACGTCGCGGATGCCGCCGAGACCTTCCTGCATCGCCTGAACCCGTGCGCCGAGCGATTCGGCGATCACGTCCGAACTGCGATAGAGCTTGCGACGCGTGGCCTTGCCGACGCCATAGTAGAGCAGGCCGAAGACCAGTCCCGATACGAGCGAGGTCGCCGGATCGATCGCTACCAGCGCGGCGAGGATGAACAGCGCCACGACCGCTGCCGTCGTCCCCGCCATGATCGGCAGCAGCACGTTGCCCAGCACGAACTGCACTTTCTGCATGCCCGCCAGCGTCTCGCTGGAATTGTGCATCACGTGCCAGGTGTAGGGCCGGTGCAGCACCCGGGCATAGACCGCGCGTGACAGGTCGTGCGCCACGGCGAAAACATAGTTCTGCCCCGCCCACAGCAGCAGCAGCCGAAGCACCGCAGCGGCGATGGCCACCACGATCAGCAGCAGCGCGGCCATCGGCAGCACGCCGATGCCCAGGCCTTCGGCCAGATGCCGCACCGGACCGAGCAGCGTGGCATACCTGCCGCTTTCCCCGCCGGGAGAAACCATGGCCAGCAGCGGCAAGACTGCGCCGATCGTTGCCATTTCGGCGAAAGCACCCAGCACCATCAGCACCATTGTGCCGAACAATTGCCGGCGGCGCGTGGCTTCAAGCTGGCGGAAAACGGCCAGCGCAGCGGCAAACGCGCCGGACGGCGGGGACGCTTCGGCTGCGCTGCCGCCGGTCATCGCGCGCTCACTGCGCCACGACGGCGGCCTGCAAGGCACGCGCCTCGGCCTGGGCGGCGGCGGGATCGCGGGGCGGCGAAAGGCCCTGGGTCAATGCTGCCAGCGCGGCGGGCGACGGACGCAGGCCGGGGAGTGCCTGGACGAAGGGACCGCGCCAGTCCGGTTCGCGCGCCAGCGCCGCGCGAACCGCAGCCCCGCCACCCGGCAACCCCAGTATCTGCATGATCAGCGCATAGATCTGCGGACGGGTTCCGGCATCGAACCGCATCACCGGCCCGGCTTCCGCCAGCGTCAGCCCATAACGGCCGGTCCGGGCATATTCGTTGAGCAGCCAGGTCCGTGCCAGAGCAGCGCGCGGATCGCGCGCGCGCGCGGCTTCCATCAGGCGCACCGCCTGCGGCAGATCACCCCGGGCGGCGGCATCAAAGCCGGCGATGGTCGGCGGCAGGCTGGACAGCGGCGCGCGGCGCAGCGCTTCGGCGTTCATCGCCCGCGCCCCGGCGTCGACCACGCCGCCGGCGGCGACAACCCGGTGCAGGACCATGCTGCCCAGCGCGGTGCCGCTGGCGGGCGGGAAGGCGGCGGCACGTTCAGGTGCCTGCACCGCCCAGGCGGCATCGGCGGCACGGTGCAACACCAGCCAGCCGCAAGCCGCGAGGATCAGCGCGCCCGCCAGCGTTCGCTTGCCCGCCAAGGCCTGGGTCACGCACCCAGGTCCGGCAGCTTGCCACCCGGACCGGCGGTGTCGATCAGGGCATGTTCGCTGCGCCCTGCCCCGTAACCATAGCCATAGCCGTAACCATAACCCTCGGAGCCCGACTTCGGCTTGTACTTGGTGAGCACCGCGCCGATCACCCGGGCATTGGCGGCCTGCAGTCGTCCGACCGTGCCAAGCACTACCGGTCGGCGAGCGGCCCCCGCTTCCACCACCACCAGCGTGGCATCGCAGGCCGAGCCGAGGATCGGCGAATCCGCAAGGCCCAGCACCGGCGGGGCATCGATGATGACCACGTCGAACGCTTTCTCCGCCTCCTCGATCAGTTCGCGGATGCGGACCGATGCCAGCAGTTCCGCCGGATTGGGCGGGATCGCGCCGACGGGCAGCAATGACATGCTGGCCAGCCGGGTCGGCACGACGTGGTCCACCAGCTTCTCATGGCTGGTGAGCAGGCCGAACAGCCCGATCGTCTCGCTTTCGCGCGAGGTAAACGACGGGTTGCGCATGTCGGCATCGATCAGCAGGACCCGGGTGCCGATGCGGGCGAAATTCTGCGCCAGCGCCAGCGAACTGCTCGACTTGCCCTCACCCGGGCGCGAACTGGTGACGAGGATCGAGTGCGGCAGCCCGCCGTCCGCGGCAAAGCGCAGCGCGGTCATGATCGAGTGATAGCCTTCGGTCAGCGGAGACTTCGAATTCTCCAGCTCTTCGGCCACGGTGCTGCCCTTGGCCATGCGCGGCACCACACCGAGCGCCGGCAGGTTGAGCTGCGCAGCGATGTCTTCCGGCGTCTTGATCGTATCGTCGATGAAATCGATCACGAAGGCGAGGCCCAGCCCGACAAGCAGGCCGGCGACCAGCCCGAACAGCAGGTTTCGCAGCACGCGCGGCTTGTAGGGCGCACCCGGCGGCAGGGCGGTATCCACCACCGAAGCCTGGCTTTCGCCCAGTTCGCCGACCACACCGATTTCCTTGTAGCGCTGCAGCAAGGCATCATAGAGCGCGCGGTTGGTATCGACGTCGCGCTGGAGGAAGTTGTAGCCGATGCCCCGGCTGCGCAGGTCCAGCACCCCGGCGCGCAGCGTGGCGACCTGCGCGCGCAGTTCCTTCTCGCGCCCGGCAGCGGCCTGATAATTGCTGCGCAGCGAGGTGTTGATCGTGCCGGATTCGCGGCCGATGGCCGACTGCACCTGATCGATCCGCGCGCGCAGCGCGAGCATGTCGGGATAGTCGGGCTTGAAGGTGCCCAGCTTCTCGCGGTAATCCGCTTCCAGCCGCGCCCGCTCGGCGCGCAGTGCCTGCACCGCCGGGTCCTGCACCATCTCGCTCGAGGCGCCGTTGGCGACGGACTGGCGAAAGCGCTGTTCGGCTGCGATGCGATCAGCCACCGCAACCGACAGGGCGGCGTTGAGTGATACCAGCGACTGGGTGGACAGCGAATCGCCGGTCGACGAGCTAGGTCCGTCGGCATTGGCACGCGCGCCGCCGCCGGAGTTGCCGTCCAGCTGAACGATCCCCTGATTGCGCGCATAGAGCACCAACGCCCGCTCGCTGGTCTCCAGCTTCTCGCGCGCGGCGGAAAGGCGCTGCTGCAGGAAATCGCGGGCGAACGCCGTGGCGTTGTAGCGGGTTTCGGTGGTGGTTTCGATGAAGCCATCGACCAGGCCATTGGCGACCCGTGCGGCGCGGTTCGGATCGACGTCGGTAACGGCCAGCATCACCAGATCGCTGCCACGCAGCGGCACGACCTCGACATTGGCCATCAGCTTGAAGGTGGCGATGCGCTGGCGCTGCGCCGGCAGGGCGGACTGGGCAACGTAGCCCGGATCGTCGGCCAGCTTTTGCTTGCGCACAACGCGCTCTGCCAGCGACCGGCTGCGCAGGATGCCGAACTGGGTCTGAAGGTACTGGTCATCATTGCGGAAGCGCTGGACCGGCTGGTTACGACTGCCCAGGATCTGGGTGGGCGAGGAGTTGATCGCCATCGTCGCGCTCGCGCGGTATTCGCGGGTGGAAAGCAGCGTCACCACCAGCGCGGCGATCAGACCCAGCAACACGGCACCCAGCACGATCCAGCGGTGCCGCATCAGCACGCGAACGCCCTGATCGATGTCGACAATCTGGCGAGCGGGTGCCGCGCCTTGCGCAGTCGCGTCCTGCCCGCCTGAGGCGAACGACAAGCCGAAAGGACGGCGCGGCGCGGCGGCTTCACTGGCGCTGGTCATGCCGGAGTCAGTCCGATTGAAATCCACGCGCTCGCCGCCTTCGCCCCATGCGCGGCAAGTTGCCGCCTGCTGCGAATGACAGGCTTAACGCCGGGCGTAAAGGTGCGACACGGTGCCATCTACAGCGTTACCCGGATATGCGACGGCGCGGCTTTCCCCACCACATCACCCTGCAGGGATGGTGGCCGGGCGGCCAGTGCAGCGCCCAGCCCGGCAACGGCAGCCATGGCCGCAGTACGCAGCGGATAGTCGACCAGACTGTGGACCAGCAGTACGCCGACCATGGCGCTTCCGGCGCGCGCGAGCCGATCGTCGCTGGCCGCCAGCCATATCACCCGCAGGCGGCTGCCCCACCAGACCAGCACGCCGAGGATCAGCAAGGCACCGGGCAGGCCATATTCGAGCAAGACCTCGGCATAGTCGCAGTGGGCATGGGCGGTGTAGTCACCGGCGATCCGCCCGGGATCTTCATAGGCCGGATAGATGCGCCGCAGCGTGCCCGCGCCGGAGCCAGCCGGAAAATGATCGCGCGCGGCCTTGAGCGCGGTGGCGACAATAAACGGTCGATGCACTTCCACTCCGCCCGATTCGTTGGTGGCGCGCACCACGGCAAACACGGCGGCAATCATGGCCAGCCCCGCCAGCACGCCGGCGACCGCCAGCATGGCCAGAGCCGGGCGCTGAGCACCGTTCGAGCGGCCAAGCCAGATCGTCAGCGCCACAACCGGCACCAGCATGGCAATCCCCGCCCCGGAACCGACCAGCACCACGCCTGCGGTCAGCACGGCACCACCCAGCCAGGTCACCACCCGCCCGCCAGCGTGCGCCGGGGCCACAGCGGCAAGTGCCGGCAGAGCGCAAAGCAGCAATGAGGCGAGATGATTGCGGTTGGCAAACGGGCCGACCGCGCTGCCGAAATTGGTGAAGGCGTAGGGATAGAGCCGGCTGCCCTCGCCCCCGGCCACTTGTGCCGCGCCCAGCGCCAGCGCCAGCACCGCCCCGATCACCAAAGCCTGAACCGCATGACGGCGGCCGGCGGGGCCGGATGCGAGGATGACCAGCACCATGGCCATGGGCACGATCAACGCAAGCCAGGCTCCCAGCGTCGCTTCGGCGTCCAGCGACAGCGGCAGCCACGGCGAGGGGCCGCCGATCAGCGCAAATACCCGCGCCACACCCTCGCGGCCGGGCAGTGCGCTCCAGAGAGACGGCGGCAAGGGCACGAGCTGCAGCAGCGGCAGGGCGATCATGGAGCCTGCCAGCCAGCGCAGGCCGCACGGCATGGCGCGCATGGCGCCCGCGTGCAGCGCCCAGCCGATTGCCGCCAACGCCAGCAATGACAGCGCCGCATTCGCCCACACGCCTGCCGCGCTCGCACCGCCCAGCAGCAGCGCGCAGATCAGCAGCATGGCTGCCAGCCAGTCTTGCAGGAAATTGCGGATCACGGATTCGGTCGGAAGCAGGCAATCGCCACGGCCATCATGCCGCAGCCTGGATTGCCGCAGCGATCAGGGGCTGCCCGGGTTGCCGCCGCCATTGCCGCCGCCGCCACCACCGGCAGCCGCAGCGATGGCACCGCCGCCCAGGACGACAGCGATGAGCGCAACCGGCGGCAGACCAGTATTGGGCTTGCCGCCTGCGTCATTACCCTGGCAACCGTTGCTACCATCGTTCTTCGGGGTGCAACTACCGTCTGCCGCAGCACGCGCCGCGATCAGGCCCAGCGCCGCACGGTTGCCTGCCAGCCCGATGGCCGCCGGGCGCAGATCGGCCTTCGCCGGAGCCGCGAGCACGCTGGCACCCTGCGTCAGGATCATGGTCCCCATGACGGCACATGCGATAGCCTTGCGCATAGTCTGTTCCCCAAGCGCCGGAACCCTGCCCCGGATCGATTGAGAAGCGTTATCACGCGCCCGGAACCTTGGCAATGCTGGCGGCGGGCCGAATCAGCCGAACGGGCGGAACAGAGCAACGATGGGCAGGCTCTGCAGGATGAGCTTCCAGTTCGAAGTCAGCGAAGAGCCGTCGACGACGACAATGTCGTCAGGATAGATCGCCGGATCGGGCGATTCGCCCCGCCGGATCCGCGCGAGATCGAACGAGGCGGCCATGCGCTGCCCGGCAACAGTGCGGAACACCACCACGCGGTGGGTATTGGCCGCTTCGGTCGTCCCATGCGCCAGGGCGATGGTCTGGACCAGCGTCGAAAGCGGGGCGGCGGGATAGATGCCAGGCTGCTGAACCGAGCCATCGACCGCGACCGTGCGCACCAGCGAGGACTTGAGCGTGACCTGTACGTCTGGGCGCGTGAGGTAGCGTGCGCCCAGGGCGCGGGCGATGTCTGCCTGCACTTCGTCCGTCGTCCGGCCAGCAGCCATGATCGCGCCGATCAGCGGCACCTTGATGCGCCCGGCACTATCGACCGCCTGCTCGCCTGACAGGCTATCCACCTTGAACACGCGCACCACCACGACATCACCGGGTGAGAGCATCGCCGGCAGTTCGGGCAGTTTGCCCGCCAGCGGATCGGGCGCGACGAAGCCGGGTGGATCATAGGGAATAGGCCCGCCCCGGCCACCGCAGGCGGCGGTCATGGCGATCAGCACCAGTGCGCAAAGCTTGCCTCCGCGCCCGCGTGCCCCGGCGAGAATTGCTGCGCGTCGGATCATCGCGCGG
Organism: Sphingomonadales bacterium; assembly: GCA_028869175.1. Lineage (GTDB taxonomy): Bacteria > Pseudomonadota > Alphaproteobacteria > Sphingomonadales > Sphingomonadaceae > Novosphingobium. Next base: position 20,080 of record JAGWTB010000009.1, on the reverse strand, counting down.
TGTTAGGGCCTTGCCCGCGTCGGTGCAACCGCTGCGCGCGCCGCCGTGCCCGGCCAAGCCGCCGACGCACCAGCATGGGCACGCGCAGCACGGGATAGAGCCAGCCGAAGCCCGCCGGCAGGCTCAGTTCGGCCACGTCCTCAGCCGAAACCAGCAGGCGGCGACCAACGACCGCACGTGCGCGCCAGTTCGCTGCGGCCAGCAGCTTGGCCGCCATCTCCGCCCAGCCGCGCCAGGGCGTGGTTGCCAGTTCGCGCGTGCCTCCACCAGCGGCGATCAACGCCATGGCAAGCCGCATCAGCAAGCTGAGCCGCAACGAGCGCGGCGGATCGAAGCCGGGCGGCGGAGCCATGCCCAGCAGGCGCTCGGCCAGCAGCACGGCGGAGGCAGCCGGAATGGTTGCCCCGGCGCGCTGCGCGTGCAGCCACCACGCCGCGCCGCCATCGGGTGCGCTCGCCAGCAGCGCGGCAACGTCAGCCAGCCATTTCAGCCGCGCCCAGCCATGGGCGGCTCCGTGGGTACACAGGAAAACGACCAGGTCCGCGTCGGCCAGGGTTTCCAGATGCACCCCCGGCGATACGGTGACGGTTTGCCACCCCTCTGGCGGCGGCAGGGCAGGCGCGGCCATTTCGTCCGACATGCGCCAGTGCAGTTCGATGGCCACACCATGCAGCGGATCACGGTGCAGGCTGTCCTTGGCCGAATGCAGGAACAAGCCCAGCGCCGCGCCGGACAGGGCCTTCTGCGGATTGAGCGGCAGATAGCCCGCTTCGGCCAGCACCCGCCAGGCGCGCGGTACGTCGGTGGCGGCGATCAGCAGATCGATGTCCACCGACTGGCGGGTCAGCATCGCGCCATAGGCGCGCTGCGACAGGGCCAGTCCCTTGAGGAACAGGCATCCGAGGCCGACCGCAGCAAACCGGCGTTGCAGGTCTATCGCCACGGAAAGCTGGCGCAGCCCCGCCTCGCGCGCGCGCCGTGCGGCTGCGGCGAGGGCGGGCGGTACGTCTGCGTTCGCATGGGTCAGCCGTTCGACGACCAGGCTTTCGACCTGGTGCCGCCGCGCGGCGCGGGCCAGTTGCTCGGGATCGGCAGTGGGCAGCGCGAGTGCCTGTCCGCCGGGCGGCGCTATCAGACTGCACAGCGCGCGCAGGGCATCGGAAAGCGGTTCAGCCACGGCGCGGCGCTTGCTTGCCGGCCATGGCTCGGCCACCATCGCGGCCATGACGAATCACGCCGAAGCCGCGCCGCGCACCCTCGACCTCGCTCTGTTCGCACCGCATGTGGACAGTCTGTTCGAGATCGCCATTGCGGATGATCGCTTTGCCCTGCGCCTGGCCGAGGCCACGGCGCTGCGCCAGTACTCGCCAGACCCGCAGGCGCGCGCGCCGTTCTCGCTGGTGTTCGTCTGTCCCGATCTGCGCGTGCTGCCGCAGGGCTCCTATGCCATGGATCATGCTATTGTCGGCAGGGTGGACCTGTTCATCGTGCCCATCGGGCAACGACCGGACGGCATCGAATACGAGGCCTTGTTCAACTGATGGCGTCATAGGCCCGGTCACGAAGCGTCGGGCAGGCGTTCCATTTCCAGATAGACGCCCTGTTCGCCTATCGGCTGGAAGCCCAGCCTGTCATAGAGGCGGCGCGCCGGGTTGAATCCCTCGACGAATATGCCGACCGCCTTGCCGGCACGTCCGGCCTCGGCAATCAGCCCCTCAAGCAGCGCCTGGCCCAGCCCTTGGCCGCGTTCCCCGGCGACCAGCGCAATATCGACGATGTGGAGCTGGGTCTGGCGCTCCTGCGTGTAAAGCCGGCCGATCAGCGTGCCATTGCGCTCGATCACGTCGAAAGCGCAATTTTCGATAGTACCGCGATAGTGGTGACGCTGCGCGGCGAATTGCTGGGCAATGAAGGCTGCCTTCACCCCCTCGTCCCAGTCAGGCACTATGGCGAGTTCATGTTCGCGCGTGGAGCGGTAGAGCGCGAGCAGGAAGGCATCGTCGCCGGGCAGTTCCGGGCGAAGCGTGATGCCGGCGCGGGCAAGCGGGTCCGGAATGCGGACCAGCCTGCTACGCGCGATTGCTGCCATGACCACGGGATCAGTTTCGCGGCGGGAAGATACCCTGGACCGCGATAACGAAATTCACTGTCCGGTAGGGCTGACGATTTTCGTGCGGCTGGTTTCCGCCAGAAAGCGCCAGCGCCGCCGGATTGAAGCTTACCGCCGGAGTGGGGCTATCGGCATAGGTCTGGTTCGGCCCGGAAAGACCGAACATGGCCTGCGTGGTCGGCACCGCGACGTTCTGTGCGCCGTTCTGGGGCGTGAGCACACCGCAGTTCAGGGTGTGACCGTGATTGGGCATCTCGGTGCTCAGCAGGGTCACCGATTCAGTGCCGGCAACTTCGCCTAGATTGACCGGAGCCAGCCCTGGCCCGGACCCCATGCCAACCGGCACGCGGCCCTGGAAATTGGGCAGGGCAAAATTCGTCTGGCCGTTGCCACCGTAGGTCGTACCCAGGATGGAGAAGACCGCCGTGTATTGCTGGATCGGCAGAAGTTGTCCGTTGCACAACATCCAGCCCCTGGGGGCGAAGTTGAACGCAACCATTCTGATTTCGGCGATGAAAGGATCGGACATGCTCGTTTCCTTCGAAAATCAGTTGCGCTGGGGGAACACGCCGAAGGCGCAGATGATGAAGTTCATGCCAACGTAGGGCATCACGTTGGCGTGCGGCTGTCCGCCGCCCTGGTTGGTGATGCTGGTGGCGGCCATCGCGGTGGGCGTAACCGTGCTGGTGCCCGGAACGACATAAAACGTCGGAAACGCCAGCGTATCAACCGGCGTTGCCGGAACCACCGCAGCCGATGGCGCGGTAACGTTGCCGGTATTGGTCGAAACCATTGCCGAATGGCTGTGTGCCGGCATTTGCGCGGCGTTGAGCGTCACCGACGTGGACCCGGCCATCTGTCCCTGAACATAGGTCGAAAGACCAGGCCCCGTCCCGATGTGCACCGGCGCCCGTCCGCGCAGATCGGGCAGGTTGAAGGTGTTTTGCCCATCCCCGCCGTAAGTTGTGCCGAGCAGCGCGAACATCGCATCGTATTGTGCGATTGGCAGCGCCTGCCCCTGGCAGAACATCCAGTTCTGCGGCGCGTAGGTTCCGCCGAACATCCGGATTTCACCGATAAAACCTTGTGCCATGCTGTTTTCCTCCGGTGACGGGTCAGTTGCGCGACGGGAACATGCCCTGCAGCGCGATGCAGAAGCCGATCGCGAGGTAGGGTTGCAGGTTCGAGTGCGGCTGGTTGCTGCCGGCAGTGGTGACCGACTGCGGATTCAGCGCCAGAAGGTTCGCTGGAGCAGTGTAGAAATCTGCCTGGCTGGCGGTATCGGCCGCAAACGTCTTGCCGGCAGGCGGCCGTTTGGTTGCGGTGCCAGAGGTGCCGTTCAGCGGATGGGTATGCTGCGGCATCTGGGTGGACTGCAGCGTGACATTTTCCACCCCGCCGCCAGCACCGATCGGATAGGCAGCGGCCTGATGCACCGGCACCCTGCTGCGCATGTCGGGGAGCGCGAAATTCGTCGTCCCGTTGCCACCGTAGAAGGTGCCAACCAACGAAAACAGCGCCTGATTCTGGCTGATCGGCAGCAATTGGCCATCGCAGAACGCCCAGCCCTTCGGCGGGAAGTTGAACGCCACCATCTTGATTTCGCCAACGAACGGTGTGGTCATCGCAAGAATCTCCCGACGGAACTTTGGCCCCGTTCTAACGGTATGGACGACTGCTGCGCCAGGGAGTCCCGAACCGTGAACGCGGCAAGCCTAGCAACCTGCTATCGAATTGCATTACATTTCTGCGAGCGGGCGAAAGATTCTGCCAAACTTTTGAAACGGCGCGAGCTTTTGCTGCCCCATCGAAATCCGGCGCATCGCGCACCGATCAGCCGCGCAATTCCGCGCCAATTGCCGATTGCAAGTGAATCGCAAATCTGTCAGACCGACTGGACGACTTGGGCATTTTTATCGGGGCTTTGCTTGGCATGTCTGGACTGACTGGACACGAAATTGAAACGCCGGGCGCTGCATCGCCAGTGCTTGCCGCTGCCGCGGTTCGGGCCGAATGGACCACCCCGCGTGTGATCGTTTCCGAACTGCGCGATGCGTCAGCCCATGTTACCCACGGGTCAGACGGCAGCAGCGGCAGCTATAAATACGGTTCCTGACCGCGCCGGTTCGACCGCTCGAACCAGCCGATGAACCGCGCGGCGACGATGGCATTCGCCGCTACATAGACTTCCGCCTGATCTCCCATTCGTGACTCATCGGGCCGGGCCAGCGCGGCCTCGATCTTGGCAAAATCCACGTAACGGCTGATCGATCCTTCGTGATCGGCTTCCCGGGCCAGGGCGAGGTCCTGCCTCGCCGCATCCATCACCGCACGGAACATGTCGGGCATTTCCTGATCGTTGCCCGGACCACGGGCTAGCAGGTATTGCGGCAACTGCGTACCGAAGGCCTGCCGCGCGAGCCAGCGTTCGCGGCCTTCGCGCAGGTGAAGGCGCTCGGGTATGGCCAGGCCCAGTTCGACCACGCGCGGATCGTGGAACGGGCGGGTAAAATCCAGCCCTGCCGCCGCAGCCGCCGGCCCGTGATGGGTGGGTCCGCGCGCGGCTTTGTCCAGCAGGTGCAACCAGCGCGTTTCCCAACGCCCGTACAGCACCTTGCCGCTGCGCAGCCGGGCGGGGTCAATCAGCCCGCGCGCAATCAACGACTGGGCGAATTCGTTGCGGACCATCCGGGCCTGCCACTGCGGCGCCAATCCGCGCCGCAGGCCATGCAGGGCGTGCATCAGGCGCGCAGGCAGGAACGCGGGAAGCACCTCTGCACGCAAGGTCCATATCGCCGATTGTCCGGTGACGGCGCGACGTGCAGAAAATTCGCGCAGAAAGTGCCGCAATTCGCCGCGCCGCAGCCAGCGACCGAGCATCGCCGGCGCGCGGACGTTCACCGTATAGTCGCCGCCATGGCCATCCATCGCCAGCCGCGCGCCGCGCGTCTTGCCCAGCCGGAAGGCTGCCGCACGGACATAGTCGGTTCCCATTGCCGTATCGTCGCGCGCGAAGGCGCTTTCCAGCCCGCTGAACTGGGAGTCCTGCCCGCGCGTATAATAGTGGATGTCCAGCCCCGGCGTACCGGCAAAGGCCGCCACCGCCGCACGCGCATCGCGCACCATCCGGGTTTCGCCCTCGGGCAGTACTGATGCGAGCGCCAGCACCTCGCGTCCGTGCCCCGCCGCGATCGGCCCGGCGACGGCGGCGATGATGCCGCTGTCGAACCCGCCGCTGAACAACACCACCGGCGGCGTTTCCAGCCGCCGCACGCGGCAGGCAATCGCCTCGCCCACGATCCGGCGATAGGCCTCGACATAGTAGGCATCGTCCTTGCCGAGATGCTGCTCCCCGGCGCGCGGCTGCCAGTAGCGGCGATCCTGCATCGCGCCGTCGGCGGCGAAGCTGCGCATGGTGCCGCCGGGCAGCAGGGCGATGCCTTCGAACAGCGTGGTGTCGGGATCAGGGTCAACCGGGAACAGCAACCGCCGTCCGATGCCCACCTCGCTCAGTCGGCGCGGCACCCCTGCCACGGCCCAGAGCGCCTTGATCTCGGTGGCAAAGGCCAGGAAATGCTCACCGCGATGCAGGTAAAGCCCGCGTTGCCCCATGCCATCGCGCACCAGATGCAGCCGCCGCGCGCGGGCATCCCACAGCGCGAAGGTGAAATCGCCGACCAGTCGCTGGACGCAAGTCTCACCCCAGGCGCACCATGCCCTGAGCAGAACGTCGCTGTCCGCCAGTCCGGCCAGCGCCGCCGCGTCTATGTCCAGGTCGCGTGCCAGTTCCTCGCGGTTGTCCAGCCGCATGTCAGCGACCAGCGACAGCCCCAGCACCGGTTCGCGCAGCGGCTGCGCTTCAAAGCGGTCCTCGCGATTGACCCGGAGCAGCGCATGGCCCAGCGCCAGCGAATCGAAACAGAGATGCTCGCGCCCATCCGGCCCGCGATGCGCCAGACTGCGCGCCATGCGATCGGCATCGGCAGGGTCGACCGGCGCACCGTCGAAGCGCAGGATGCCGAAGATGGCGCTCATCGCCGCGCGGTCAGGCCTGGTCGGCCGCGACCTGTTCGACCGCCTTGTGCTTCAGCAGATCGCCAAGAAATGTCTCGACCTCGGCGCGGCAATCCGCCTCGCTCACGGCGAATTCTTCCACCAGCCGCGCGCAGATCGCCGCTGCATCGCCCTGCTCGTCCAGCAGGTCCCAGATGCGCGCACCGACGCGGTTGAGCCCGATGTAGAGGCCGCTGGCGGCGCTCATCATCATGACTTCATCGCCCGCGCGCGCGGCCAGCCAGTCGCCAGTCTTGCGATAGATCATCCGTTGCCCCGTGCGTTGAACCCCGACCCTAGGCGGAGGCCCCGCGCTCCGCAAGCGCGGCCAGACGCTGCACGGCGGGCGCGAGGATTCGTTCGGCGATCTCGACCAGCACGGGACTCGCGGCTTGCTTCGGGGCTTGGCGCGACGGATCCCAGTCGGCCTGCGGCATCTTCGAATCGCGCGACAGCACGCGGGCCAGCGCTTCGGGCGGCAAGGCATCCGCCGCTACGCCGAAATGCGGGAAGATCCTGCCGGCAATCGCACCGGGAAGCTCGGCATAGTCAACGAAGATGCCCCGCCCCAGCCCGGCGTGGTCAGTCCCGGCATGACACACCGCCGCCAGCGCCCGCGCCGCATATTCGCTGCGCGACAGCGAAAAGGGATCATCGATGCCATAGGCCTGCGCCTTTTCGCCCAGCACGGTCTGCGAACCTGGCATGGCCTCGTGCGAGAGCATCACCGGCAAGGGGTCGCGGAACAGGAACAGCCACGGCGTATCGGGAAAGGCCGCATGCAGCAGCGGCAGCGCCAGAGCGTGCCAGCAATCCAGCTTGATGAAGCGGCGCCGGGTGTTACCCAGGCGATCGCTCAGCAAGGCAGCGGCCATGTTGCGCACCAGCGCCGCACGCAGGTCCAGCGGCAATTCGGGCTGGGCCTGCGCGATCTGGACAGCGGCATCAAGTGGCGGCGCTTCGGAGATAACCACGCTGCCGGACAGCGCTGCCAGCACCTGCGCCACCAGTGTGGAGCCGCAGCGAGACATGTGGAAGATCAGCCCGTCGGGTGGTGGCTGACGCGATAATTCCGCATCCTCAATCAGCGCGGCCAGCGGCGTGCGGCATTGCACCGCCTGCGACACCGGGCGGTTGCGGGCACGGCGCAGCGGTTCTTCGAAGAACGATTCGTGCAGCGGCCGGGGACCATAATGCGCCCAGTCGACCACGTAGCTGGAACCGTCCGATCCGATGCCGGTCGGGAGCCACTGCGGGCCGGGCGCGTGCAGCGCATTGGCCGGGGCGTTGGTGAACCTATCAAAGCCAAGCGGATCGCGCAGCAACTGCTGCGTCAGCGTGTCCTGATCAAGCGGGATACCCGCCGCCGCCGCATAGTCCGCCAGGGCGGCAATGGCATCATGCCGGTCAACCACAGCCGCCAGCCGGTCCTGCGCCGATGGATCGGCCAACAGCGCGGCGCGCAGCCGGTCGAGCGGAGTCTGTTCTGCGATGCTTGCGCCGATCATGGTTCCGCCCCGTGGTTGCATTCGCCGCCCTAGCCGATAGTCTGGCCGCCGTCACCGACCGGAAGGCCTGTCTTGTCCGCGCTCCTCGCCAACGACGATCCCCTGCTGCTGCATGACCGGTTGCGCCTGCCGCTGGCGTTCGATCCGGCGCGGCTGGCGGCCGACCTCGATGCCATGCCGGAAGAGGCGTGGATTCCGCATTTCGTCCAGCAGAACTATGAAGGCGATTGGAGCGTGCTGCCGCTACGCTGCAAGCAAGGGGCAACCCATCCGGTGATGATGGCCTTTGCCGACCCCTCAGCCACCGCTTTCGAGGTTACGCCCTGGCTGGCGCATGGCCCCTATCTGGCCGAAGTGCTCGCCGCTTTCCGCTCTCCGCTGCAGACGGCGCGGCTGATGAAACTGACCCCCGGATCGACGATCAAGCCGCACCATGACAACGATCTGTCGATCGGGCACGGTTCGGTGCGTCTGCACATTCCCGTGCGGACCAACCCGCAAGTCGATTTCCGCCTCAACCAACGGCGGGTAGACATGGCACCTGGCTCCTGCTGGTTTCTGCGGCTGGCTGACGTCCACTCCATCGTCAACGACGGCGACACCGACCGCGTGCATCTGGTGATCGACGCGACAGTGGATGCGTGGCTGCTCGACCTGCTGCGCTCGGGCCAGGCTGAATAGCGCGCACCGTCAGCCGGGAAAGCAGCTCACTTCCACCATGCCCGAAGGCAAGGGATAACCGGTCAGCGGCATGCCGCCAGCGTCTGTCCACGCGTGGGTTTCACCCGCCGTCACCCCCGCCTGCGCCGCGCCGAGGTGAACCGTGCTGGCCAAGCCACGGCGGCGGCACATCGCGTGGGCGGCCAGCGCCTGGACCAGGCAATCGGACCGGAACGGCAGATTGGGTGCAACCGTGGCGATGGCGAGGGAGAGCGCGGCAATCTCGACCGGATCGGCGGCAGCGGTAGGCGCGGGCGCGCGTCCCGGCGCGGTGAACGGCCCCATCCACCGGGCGATGCGCGCGAAAGGCAAGGCGGCGAGCGCCAGCCGCACCGCCAGCATCAGCGCTGCCGCCTCTCCCGCCAGGCGCCGCCGGTGCGCCGGCATCGCGGCAAGGGTGCGCACTTTGCCCAGCAGGCTCACGCAGTGCCTCCATAGCCCAGCCGCGCCATCATCGGCGCGTGGTCGGCTTCTATCAGGCGGCGCTGCGCATCGCTCAGTTCGTCGCGCCAGCCACCGGTGGCACCGCGCCGGAAGAAGCGGCCCGTCCCCATCCTGACCGGTGCTTCGCCAAAGCCATGTTCGGCTTCCTGTTCGCGCAGGCGGTCAAAGTCAGCGAACTGCGCGGCGCGCTGCAGCGCTTCGGGTGATGCTTCCACCCCGGCAAAGGCCAAGGCCGCGCCCAGCGCCCCGGCAGTGTCCGCCGCCATATCCTCATAGCGCAGCACGTGGACGGGCAAGTCCGCCTGATCGAGCCACGATGCGGCAAATCCGCTCCACCCCAGCAGTTGCTGGCGCAACTGGTTGGACTGACGATCAGTGCGGCCGCAGAACGCGGAAGCGGGATCACCCATGAAGCGGATTGCCTCATCGATGGTCTGGCCATTGTGGTTGGCCAGACTGGCAACCACGTCGCGCGGATCGCGCACGATCAGGATCGCGCCGCGTGCCGCCATCGCGCCGCCGAGCAGCGGCTCACCCGCATCGGTGAGAGTCCAGGCATCGTGCGTCTTGATGAAGCGGACACCCCCCAGAACCGGTGCGCCCTCGCCCGGATCGAGCCCGCGCTCGGCCCCATCCTGCATCGCCAGTTCGCGATAGAGCGCGGGGCGCAGGCGATCACACTCGGCATGGGTCAGCAGCCCGGAGGCGAACAGGAACCTGTTGTCGAACCGCCGCCGCGCGCTGGCGATGCCGCCGTCGAGCCCCAGCGCGTTGATGTCTACCGGCGACTCCTGGCCCAGGTTCGCCAGCAGCAGCCGCAACCAGGTGTTGCCGCACTTGGGGTACGAGGCGAGCCAGACAATCGGCTTCAACCGGCCGCCTCCTGCCAGTGCCCGGTCAGGGCGGCGATCACCTCGTCCATGCGGTCAAAAGCCAGCGGCCGGCGCAGCAGGTAGACGCCGCTGGTACGGGCGCAGGCTGCTGCGGCCGCCTGCAGGTACAGCCCGCCCTGATCGAGCCGTTTGACCATCGCCGGGCGATAGGCGTGAGCGCGGACCTGTTGCGCCGCGTCGGCCAGGTTGAGCCGCTGGATGGCGATGCCGTTGCCGCCGCCCAGCAGATCGGGCGCGCGGGCTTCCTGCAGGACGTAGATCGCGCCGAGCGGCAATGCCTCGCCCGACGATTCCTGCGGCTGAACGTAGAACTTCTCCAGCGCCCCGCGCACCGGTGCACCGCTGCGGGCTTCCAGCGCCAGCCGGTCTATCGCCTGCCGCCACAGCTTCATCGCCCGCCCGTCCGGATGGACCGTGACCGTGCCTGCCTCCAGCCCGGAGAGGCCACACTGATCATCGGCGAGCAGCGGATGGCCCGCTTGCGCCAGCGCGGCGGCAAGCGTCGATTTCCCTGCTCCCGAAGCGCCGCAGAACAGCATCGCCTTGCCCGCCACTGCCACGGCGCTGGCATGAAGCACACAGCGCCCGCGCTGGTGCATGAGCAAGCCGAAGCCGCTACCGCTGACGAAGATCGCCGCGTCCTGCGGCGGGGTGCCGCTTTCGGTCTGGTAGGTAATCGCGGTGCCGCCGGTCAGTTCCATGCGGATGATGCCGGGGATGCGCAGCAGGAAGCGGCCATCGGCCATGTGCCAGTTCAGCCCGTCCTGCCCGGCGCCGGGAAGACCTTCGGGTACTTCGCCCCGCGCAATTGTCACCTCGGGCGGCTGCGCGGCGACGGCAGCTTCGATCAGTCCGGGCAAGGCAAGGTCGCTTGCCACCCGCAGACCTGAGATGGTGTAGCCGAACATGCCTGAATTCCCCGCGCGCACCTCTGGCGGGGCGCAGGCGTCACCTAACGCCTGACCACCGGGCCGTCTACGTCGGAGACGTCCGTCAGGCGGTCGCGCGCGCCAGGCGGTGGGTGGCGTCGACCGCCGCCGCGATGGCACCGCGCTGCCGCGACGAGAGCGTGATGCCCAGCGGCGTCGCAACCAGATAGCTGCCCGCCACCCCGGCACCGATCCCGCGCGCCGTCAGCGGAGAGACCATCGGCCCCACCGCGCGCAAGGCATAGCCCGCTTCGCCAGACTGCACGGCGTCCTGACCAACGAGCCAGTTGGTCAGCTTGCGGGTCGTCCGGTGGATCGCCAAATCATCGTGCTGCAGCTGCCCGTCGCGCACCAGCAAGACCGCCAGGCCCTGCGCCGCAAGGCTGCGGGCGATACCGGCATTGGCGCTGCGCAGGCCGCCGCGATCCGGCCAGAGCACCACGCCCGGGTGCTGCCCCTCAGCCGGCTGAAACAGCATCGCGTCGGTGCCGTCGATCCGTACCGGTGTTTCGCGCACCGGAAGGTCCGCCGCCTGGACCCCGCCGGCATAACTGGCCAGGGCGGCGGCTCCGCCCATCGCGGCGAATTGCCGGCGGGAAAGCCCCATGCTGGCCGACTGCTCGTGCTGTTCGCGCATGCCCCGCGTCTCCGTAATATCCACTATGGAGCGATCTATAGGTCACCTATAATGCATCGCAAGAGGATTAACCGCCATTGTACACCATCGGCTTGGCGCGCTGTCTCGCATCGGGGCGCGGTTCCGCGCAATTCGCGGGTGGCGCGCGAGGCAGGAATGTGCAAAACCCGGCGCTTGCCAAAAGTGCCACTGTGCCACGTCGGGGAGCGTTACGGCCCGTGATTCAAAGACTTGCCAAGATGCTTTCCGGCCTGTTCGCGCTGGCCTTCACCGCGAATCCGGCCTGGGCCGCCATCCCGGCCGATCCGCAAGGTTCGGGCGCGATTGTCGGCGCGGTGAACTGGCTGCAGGGGACGCTGATGGGCACGGTCGCCACGGTGGCGGCGGTGATCGCGGTGGCCTCGGTCGGCTTCATGATGCTCACCGGGCGGATCAACTGGCGGCACGGCGCGGCAGTGATCCTCGGCTGCTTCATCCTGTTTGGCGCGGCCAGCATCGTTGCCGGCATCCGCGCGGCAGCCGTCGGCGGCTGATCGTGGCGGCGGGGCTCCAGCAGGAACGGATGTTCACGGCGCTGACCCGCCCGCAGATGTATGGCGGCGTGACCTACACCTTCTTCGTGCTCAACGGCATCATCGCCGCCGAATTGTTCCTGATCTTCAAATCGTTCTGGGTCCTGCCGGTGGCGCTGGTCGTCCATCTTGCCGGAGCCGTGGCCTGCCTGCGCGAACCGCGCTTCTTTGACCTCTGGATCACCCGCGTCAGCCGCTGCCCGCGCGTGAGGAACTATGCGCTGTGGGGATGCAACTCGTACCGCCCCTGACCCGCGACGCCCGCGTCATCGCCCGCGAAAAGCCGGTGGGCAGCCACCTGCCCTATGCCCGGCACGTCGATGACGTGACGCTGGAAACGCGCGATGGCATGCTGATGCAGACCATCCGGCTGGGCGGCCTGCTGTTCGAGACTTCGGATACCGAAGAACTCAACTACCGCGCCGAACTGCGCGAAGCGATGCTGCGCGCGGTCGCCTCGTCGCGTTTCGCGATCTACCACCATGTCCTGCGCCGCAAGGCCGAGGCGGTGATCGACGCGCGCTATCCCGATGCCTTTTCGCGCAAACTGGACGAGCGCTGGCGCGCCCGGCTGCAATCGCGCGAGATGTTCGTCAACGAGCTGTTCGTCACCATCGTTCGCCGCCCGGTGCAGGGCCGCCTTGGCCTCGCTGACCGGCTGCGTGGGCTGTTCGAGCGCGGAACGACAGACAAGGCCGCGCTGCTGGGAGCCGAGAAGCGCGCGCTCGATGCCGCGAGCGATGCCATGCTCGCCGCGCTGGGGGCCTATTCGCCCCGTCTGCTCAGCGTTCACCAGACCGACGACGGCCCGCGCAGCGAGCCGCTCGAATTCCTCTCCTGCCTGCTCAACGCCACGATGCGGCCCGTGACGCTGCCGCACGGCGACATCGGCCATCACTTGCCCACCCGGCGGATCAGTTTCGGCCACGACGCGTTCGAACTCGCCGCTGCGGGCACCGATCCGCGCCGGTTCGGCGCGGTGGTTTCGATCAAGGACTATCCGGCGCAGACCATGCCCGGCATGTTCGACGAACTCTACCGCCTGCCCTTCGCCATGACCGTGAGCCAGTCCTTCGCCTTCGTCGAGCGCGGCGCGGCGCTGGGGCGGATGAACCTGGCGCTGCGGCGGATGCGCTCTGCCGAGGACGAGGCGCTGTCTCTGCGCGATGACCTTGCCCGCGCCAAGGACGATGTCGCCGCCGGGCGCACCGCCTTTGGCGAGCACCACACCACGGTAACCATTCACGCCGACAGCCTCGCAGCGCTCGACGCGCAGGTCGCCGAAGTCACCGCCGCCCTGGCCGATCTCGGCGTGGTGGCGGTGCGCGAGGACATGGCGCTGGAACCGGCGTTCTGGGCGCAGTTTCCCGGCAACTTCAAATATGTCGCGCGGCGCGCGCTGGTCTCCACCCGGCATTTCGCCGGGCTGGCCAGCCTGCACAATTTCCCCATCGGGCGCGCGCACGGCAACCACTGGGGCGATGCCGTCACCCTGTTCGAGACGACCGCCGCCGGCCCCTATTTCTTCAGCTTCCACCACGGCGATCTCGGCAACTTCACCGTGATCGGCCCTTCCGGCTCGGGCAAGACCGTGGTGATGAACTTCCTGCTGGCCCAGGCGCGCAAGTTCGCGCCGCGCATCGTCTTCTTCGACAAGGATCGCGGTGCGGAACTGTTCATCCGCGCCATCGGCGGCCAGTATGACCGACTGCGCCCCGGCGCGCCATCGGGGCTCAATCCGCTCCAGATCGATGACAGCCCGGCCAACCGCCAGTTCCTGCTCGAATGGCTGGCCATGCTGGCAGGCGGGGCGGATGGCGAGGAGCAGGAAGCGCTGCGCGATGCCGTCGCCGCCAGCTACACCATGCCGCGCGCCCACCGCCGTCTGCGCCATCTGGTCGAGCTGCTGCGCGGCCATTCGCGCCCGCACGCCGGCGATCTCTACGCCCGGATGCGGGCGTGGTGGGGCGAAGGCGAGCGCGCCTGGCTGTTCGACAATGCCGAAGACCTGACCGACCTTTCCGCCGCCACCGTCGGCTTCGACATGACCGCGATCCTCGACGATCCCGCCGCGCGCACTCCGGCGATGTTCTACCTGTTCCACCGGGTGGAGGAACGGCTCGACGGCACCCCGGCAATCATCGTCGTCGACGAAGGCTGGAAGGCGCTCGACGACGACGTTTTCGTCCGCCGGATCAAGGACTGGGAAAAGACCATCCGCAAGCGCAACGGCGTGGTCGGCTTCGCCACGCAGAGCGCTGCCGACGCGCTCGAAAGCCGTATCGCCAGCGCCATCGTCGAGCAGGCGGCGACCCAGATCTTCATGATCAACCCCAAGGCCCGTGCCGAGGACTATGTCGATGGCTTCGGCCTGACCCCGCACGAATTCGAACTGATCCGCACCCTGCCCGACAATTCGCACTGCTTCCTGATCAAGCATGGCAACGAAAGCGTGGTGGCGCGGCTCAACCTCAACGGCGAGAAAGACCTGCTGACCATCCTTTCGGGCCGCGAGGCGACCGTGCGGCTCTATGACGAGCTGGTGGGCGAAGACGGCAGCGCTGCCCCAGCCGACTGGATGGCCACCCTGCTGGAGCGCGTCTGACATGGCCTGCCAGGCAGTCCATACCGGCGAGCGGTTCCTGGCCGACATCCTTGGCCACGTCGATTGCCAAGCACAGGGCATCGGGGCCTATGGCTACGGCGCGCTGGCCGATCCCGGATCGGTCGTTTCCACCGCACTGACCGGACTGCTGACCATCTTCGTCGCGCTGTTCGGGCTGCGACTGCTGCTGGGCGAGCGGATGGGGCCGCGCGATCTGGTGGGTTCCGCGCTGAAGCTTGGCATCGTGCTGACGCTGGCGACAAGTTGGCCAGCATGGCGCACGCTGGGTTACGATCTGGTGCTGCAGGCCCCCGCCGAAGTCGCCGCGACCATCGGGCTGGCATCGGGCCTGCCCGGCGCGGATGGCGAACTGACCGGGCGGCTGCAGGCGGTGGATGATGGCATCGTCATCCTGACGATATACGGTAGCGGGCGCCTCACCGGCGGACGCAACCGCAGCGATGCCATCGGCGATTCGTTCCGCGGCGTGGCGCTGGCCGATCAGGAAGCGCTTGGCTGGGGCCGGGTTTCGTTCCTTGCCGGGGTCATCGCACCGAGCGCGGCGGTGCGGCTGGGAGCGGGCGTGCTGCTGGCGCTCGCGCCGCTGATGGCGGGACTGCTGCTGTTCGCTGGCGCGCGCGATCTGTTCTTTGGCTGGCTGCGCGGGCTTGCTGCCTGCGCCTTCGCCGCCGTTGCCCTGCCGCTGGTCTACGGGGTGGAACTGGCGGTGATGGAGCCCTGGGTGGCCGATGCGGTCGCCCAACGCGGATCGCAGGTGCTGACCCCATCGGTACCGACCGAACTGCTGGTGGTTGGCCTGGCCTTCGCAGCCGTCGCCTTCACCGTGCTGGCGCTGGTCGCGCGCATCGCGTTTTTCGGCGGATTTCCCTCGTTGCACCTGGGCTGGGTGCCGGAGACGCTGCGCAGCATCGGCGAACGGCTCGTGCCGCAGCCGGCGCTTGCCCCCGCCAGCGCTCCGCCCGCCCCGCCGTCACGTGCCTTTGCCATTGCCGAGGCTGTATCGCAGACCATGTGGCGCGAGGAAGCGCGCGCGCGCGGCGACGGGGCCCCGCGCCGCAGCGGTGATATCGCCCAGGCCAATGGCCCGGCGGCGCGCGCCGCACCGCCCGCCGAACTGCTCGGCGACAGCTATCGCGGCGGCGCGGCTCGCCGCACCCGGCGCACCAGCGGTGCCGGTGAACGAAGGGACGTGAAACCATGACCGAACTTCCGGTCGAGAAGCTGGACGATTACTACGCCGAAGCCGCCCGCTGGTCGGCTGACCGCGAGGCGGAACTGCGCGGATCGCGCAAGGTGGCGTGGATCGTCGCCGGGGTGGCCGGTGCCGTCGCCCTGTTCGAAGGCATCGCCCTGATGGCACTGACCCCGCTCAAGACTGCGGTTCCCTACCTGCTCACCGTTGATCGCCAGACCGGCTTCGTCCAGCCGCTGGATCCGCTCGACAAGAGCCGCATCGCGCCCGACAGTGCGCTGGTCCGCTCGTTCCTCGTGCAATATGTCACGGCCCGCGAAAGCTTCGACATCGACAGCCTGCGCAGCGATTACCGCAAGGTGGCGCTGTGGTCTGCAGAGGAAGCGCGGGCCCGTTATGTCGCCACGATGCAGGCGACCAACCCCGCCAGCCCGCTGAGCACCCTGCCGCACCGCGCGGTGGTGCAGGTGCAGGTGCAGTCGGTCTCCACCCTCGGCCCGGACAGCGCACTGGTGCGTTTTGCCACGGTCCGCGCCGATCAGGGCGCGCAGAGCCAGGCTCAGCAGCGCTGGGCCGCCGTGCTCAAGTACCGCTTCAGCGACAAGGCCATGAGCGAGGCGGACCGGCTCGACAATCCGCTGGGGTTCCAGGTGCTGCGCTACCGCCGCGATGCCGAGATGCTGCCCGAGGTAGCTGCGCCCGCGCCGGTGGCCGCGCCGGGACCTGCATCTGCCCCCACACCTGCTCCCACGGCCAGCACCGCGCCGTGATCCGCGTGCGCGCCTTGCCCCTGGCCCTGGCTGTGTCGTTCGCGTTGGTGGCAGCGGCGCGCGCGGAAGACAGCGCCGCGCCGCCCTCCGCCGAACCTGCACCACCAGCAATGACCACCTACCGCCTGTCCGGTGCCGCCCTGCTACGCCCTTCGCGCATCGGCGATGACGGCGTGCACACCTATATCGAATGGCCCGAGGACCGCCCGCTCCCCGCCGTTTTCGCGCTCAACGCGCATGGTGACGAGGAAATGGTCGATGGCTACATGCGCGGCGGGCTATACACGATTGACCGGATCAACCCCCGCCTCGTTTTCCGGCTGGACAAGGCCAAGGCACAGGCGATCCGCAACGCGCCGGTGGAGGCACGGCGATGAGTGACCCGCTGCCAAACAGCGAAGCCGATCCCCGCCCGCTGGTCGCGCGGCCCGTGCGCAACACCGGCGTGTGGCTGTTCGCCGGGGTGATGGCGCTGCTCGCCGCCGGGCTGTTCACCAGTCTGGAATCGCGCCGCAACGCCGCGCCGCAACCGGGGGCGATCCCGTTGCAGACCGGCCAGGGCGGCATGATCGCAGCGCCGCCAGCGCTCGCCATTCCCGATACGGGTCCGCTTGATTACGGCACTGACCGCCCCACCTTGTCGCAGCTGCGCGGCCTGCCCGGCGCGGGTGGTTACATGCCGCCGGGCAGCGGTCGCCCCCGCGTGCCCGACATGAGCCCGCCCCGCGCCTTGCCGGGGGTGCCGACCAGCCCGCGCGTGATCCAGCCGGGATACTATCCGGGGCCGCCAATCGTCCCGCCCGCCGCCCCTGCAACTTTCGCAAGCGCAGGAGACGGTGCCGCCGACAGTGGTCCCGGTGGCAGTGCTTCGCCCGCGCCGCGCCTTGCCGGTAGCCGGGTCAGCGCCACCCGCTTTGCCAACCCGGCAACCACCGTGCCGCAAGGCGCGATCATCCAGGCAGTGCTGGAAACCGCGCTCGATTCGAACCGTCCCGGCTTTGCCCGCGCGATCATCGCCCGCGACGTGCGCGGGTTTGATGGCAGCCAGGTGCTGATCCCGCGCGGCAGCCGCCTGTTCGGCGAGTACAGGGCCGATCTCGCCCCCGGCCAGAACCGCGCCTTCATCCAGTGGCAGAAGCTGACCCGCCCCGATGGGGTGCAGATCGCGCTGGAAAGCCCCGCCGCCGACCCGCTGGGCCAGGCCGGGGTCAAGGGCAAGGTCAACAGCCACTTCTTCCCCCGGTTCGGCGCGGCGATCCTGCAATCGGCGCTCGACATCGGGGTCGGCCTCGCCACCCGCAGCGCGACCAACGGCACGGTGGTGCTCGGTCTGCCGGGCTCCACCCAGTCGATCACCGTTCCGGGCAACGAGCCGGTTCGGCCAACGCTGAAAATCCGGCAGGGCACCTCGGTTTCGGTATTCGTCGCGCGTGACCTTGATTTCACCACGGTAGAGCGATGAGCGAGCCAGCGGGCATGATCTACCTCGCCAGCTTCCTCGCCCCGCTGGCGGAATGGCTGGCGCGGCCCGAGGTGACCGATCTCTACATCAACCGCCCCGGCGAGTTGTGGGTGGAACGGCAGGGCACCCCGCCCGAGCGGATCGAAGCCCCCGAACTGACGCGTGACCTGCTCGCCCGGCTCGTCCGCCAGGTCGCCGCCGCCAGCGCGCAGGGCGTCAACCGCGAACACCCGCTGCTCGCCGCCAGCCTGCCCGGCGGCGAGCGAGTGCAGGTGGCGATTCCGCCTGCCACCCGCGGCGAGATCGCCGTGGCCATCCGCAAACATACCATCGCCGGGCTCAGCCTCGACGACTATGCCGAGGCCGGAGCCTTCGCGGCTACCAGCCTGACCCATGGAGACGACGAGTTACGCGCCCGCCCGCCGCTCGATCCGGCCGTCGGTCCCGCCGAGATCCTGCGCCGCGCGGTGCGGGAACGGCGCAACATCCTGATCTCTGGCGGCACGGCCTCGGGCAAGACCACGTTCCTCAACACCCTGCTGGCGGAAATTCCGCTGGGCGAACGGCTGGTGCTGATCGAGGATACGCCCGAATTGCAGCTTGACCATGCCAACGCGGTCGGCCTGATCGCCCCGCGCGGTGATCTGGGCGAGGCGCGGATCGATGCCGATGATCTGCTCACCGCCGCGCTGCGCCTGCGCCCGGATCGCATCATTCTCGGCGAAATCCGGGGCAAGGAGGCAATGAGCTTCCTGCGCGCGGTCAACACCGGACATCCCGGATCGCTCAGCTCGATCCACGCCGACAGTCCGCCGCGCGCCATCGATCAGCTTGCCCTGCTGGTGATGCAGGCTGGCACCCGGATGAACTGGGACGACGTGGTGACCTATGTCCGCCGCTCGCTCGACGTCATCGTCCAGCTGCAATACCGCGCCGGCAAGCGCAGCATCGAGCGGGTTCACCTGGTGGATTGAAGCGCCAGGCGGCTGCGGGTAGCAACAGACCCAAAGCCATCGTTGCGTTCAACCGGAGAGTTTCACCCCAGCGCCTTCTTCAGCGCTTCGTTGACCACTTGCGGGTTGGCCTTGCCCTGCATCGCCTTCATCGTCTGACCGACGAAGAAGCCGAACAGCGCTTCCTTGCCGGCCTTGTACTGATCGACCTTGTCGGCATTGTCGGTGAGGATTTTCGCAACGGCGGCGTCGATGGCGCCCGTGTCCGAAGTCTGCTTGAGGCCATCGCGCTCGACGATCACGCCGGCGCTGTCACCGGATTCGAGCATCTTTTCGAGCACCGTCTTGGCAATCGAACCGGAAATGGTGCCGTCGGCAATCAGCGCCAGCAGTTCGGCCCCTGCCGCCGGGCTGACCGGCGAGGTGTCGAGCCCCAGGCCCAGCTTGTTGAGCGCGCCGAACAGTTCGGAGATCAGCCAGTTGCTCGCCTGCTTGGCGAGATCGGCCTCGCCCTTGCCGGCGCGCGTGGCGGCTTCGGCCACCAGCAGTTCGAACCAGCGGGCGGTTTCGACGTCGGCGGTAAGCACCCCGGCGGCATAGGGCGAGAGGCCCAGCACGGTTTCGTAGCGGTGGCGCTTGGCATCGGGCAGTTCGGGCAGGCTGGCGCGGCATTCCTCCAGGAAGGCATCGTCCAGTTCCAGCGGCAGCAGGTCGGGATCGGGGAAGTAGCGGTAATCGTGCGCATCTTCCTTGGAACGCATCGACCGGGTGACGTTCTTGTCCGGATCGTAGAGCCGGGTTTCCTGCACCACGGTGCCGCCGTCCTCGATCAGGTCAACCTGACGGCGCGCTTCGCTCTCCACCACGGCCATGACGAAGCGCACCGAATTGACGTTTTTCGTCTCGGTCCGCGTGCCGAAGGGTTCACCCGGACGGCGCACCGAGACGTTGACGTCGGCGCGCATCGAGCCCTGGTCCATGTTGCCGTCGCACGAGCCGACATAGCGCAGGATCGTGCGCAGCTTGGCGAGATAGGCCCCGGCTTCCGCCGGCGAGCGCATGTCGGGCCGGCTGACGATTTCCATCAGCGCCACGCCCGAGCGGTTGAGATCGACATAGGACATGGTCGGGTGCTGATCGTGCATCAGCTTGCCGGCGTCCTGCTCGACGTGGATCCGCTCGATCCCGATGGTCTTGGTGCTGCCTTCGGG
>JAGWTB010000152.1 GCA_028869175.1 Sphingomonadales bacterium | reverse complement strand
GGTTCCCGCTCCAGGAACGATCCATAGAACACACCGCAGACGTAGCAGGCCTTGAGCAGCGTCAAGTTGAGCGGCATTCTGGCGATGCCGGCCGGAAAGCCAACCACCAGGAAACGGCCCTGCAAGGCGATGGCGCGCAAGGCGGGCTCGGAATAGTCGCCGCCGACGCAATCGAGGATCACCTGTGCGCCGTCCGGCCCACATGCGGCCTTGAACGCTTCCGACAGGGCTTTCGAATCCTCGCGGCCGAACGGCGCATGCGGATAGACCACCGCGTCATCCGCCCCGGCGTCTCGCGCCGCCTGCGCCTTGGCCTCGCTGGATACCGCCGCGATCACCCGCGCGCCCAGTGCCTTGCCCAGTTCCACTGCCGCCAGTCCGACGCCACCCGCCGCGCCCAGCACCAGCAAGGTATCGCCGGGTTGCAGGCGTCCGCGATCCAGCAGCGCGTGGATCGCCGTGCCATAGGTCATCAGCAGGGCCGCACCGCTGTCAAAGGTCACGGAATCGGGCAGTGCGAACACCCGCGCTGCGGGCATGACCACCTTTTCCGCCAGCGCCCCGTACAGCATCATGCCGAACACCCGGTCGCCGCGCTGCCATGCGGTCACCCCCGGACCGACGGCCTCGACAACGCCCGCCAGTTCCGCACCGGGCGAAAACGGGCGCTGGGGGCGAAACTGGTAGAGGTCCTGGATAATCAGCGAATCCGGGAAGTTGATCGCCGCCGCGCGGACCGCGATCAGCACCTCGCCCGGGCCGGGTACGGGCTCGTCAACCTCGTCCAGCGTGAGCGTTTCCGGTCCGCCGGGAGCGTGGCTGCGCAGTGCCCTCATGCGGCCTGGCTGAGCGGACCCGACAGGAACGAGAGGTCTTTCCCCGCGCGGGCTTCATAGGCCGCAATCGCATCGCCGCGCGCCATGGTCAGCCCCACTTCATCGAGCCCTTCCAGCAGGCAATGCTTGCGGAACGAGTCAATCTCGAACGAAAAGCGGTCCTGGAAGCGGGTGGTGACGGTCTGGGTTTCCAGATCGATGTCGATCGGATCGGTCTGCGCGACTTCCATCAGCCGGTCGATGGCGTCCTGCGGCAGCGCCACGGTGAGGATGCCGTTCTTGAAGGCGTTGCCCGAGAAAATGTCCGAGAAGCTCGGCGCGATCACGCAGGTCACGCCCATGTCGAGCAGGGCCCAGGCGGCGTGCTCGCGGCTGGAGCCGCAGCCGAAGTTGTCCCCGGCGATCAGGATCGGCGCGCGGGCAAACTGCGGATCGCCGAAAACGTTGCCGGGCTCCTTCTTCACCGCCTCGAACGCGCCCTTGCCAAGCCCTTCGCGCGTGATGGTCTTGAGCCAGTGGGCCGGGATGACGACGTCTGTATCGACGTTCTTGCGGCCGAAGGGGATCGCCCTGCCGGCGACGTGGCGGATCGGTTCCATCTCAATCGGTCTCCGGCGCATCTTCGGGGCGAGCAGGGGCAGCGCCCGGCTTGTCCTTGGCGTCTTTGCGGCGCGAGGCATAGAGCAGCGCCGCCGCCAGCGCCGCAGAGCCAATCGCAGCCCCGGCGATGGCGGCCTTGCCAGTCCAGCCGGGCTTGTCAGTCTTGTCGGTCATGCCTGGGCTCCCAGCAGTTCGCGCACATCCGCCAGCCTGCCGGTGACCGCTGCCGCCGCCGCCATGGCGGGTGAAACGAGGTGGGTGCGGCTGCCCGGGCCTTGCCGGCCGGTGAAGTTGCGGTTCGAGGTGGAAGCGCAGCGCTCGCCGGCGGGAACCTTGTCGGGATTCATGCCGAGGCAGGCCGAACAGCCCGGCTCACGCCATTCAAGGCCCGCTTCGATGAACACCTTGTCCAGCCCTTCGGCTTCGGCCTGTTCCTTGACCAGGCCAGAGCCGGGGACGACGATGGCCCACTTGACGTTCGCCGCCTTCTTGCGGCCGCGCAGCACGGCGGCGGCGGCGCGCAGGTCTTCGATGCGGCTGTTGGTGCAAGAGCCGATGAACACGTTCTGCACTTCCAGATCGGTCATGCGGGTGCCCGGCGTCAGGCCCATGTATTCCAGGCTGACCCGCGCCGCTTCCTGCTTGGATACATCAGCGAAGCTTTCCGGCGCCGGGACCACGCCGCCGATGGCGACGGTGTCTTCCGGACTGGTGCCCCAGGTGACGGTGGGTTCGATCAGCGCGGCGTCAATCACCACGCTCTTGTCGAACGTGGCGCCGTCGTCGGTCCCGAGCGTTGACCACCAGCCGACGGCCTTGTCCCACTCCGCGCCCTTGGGAGCATAGGGGCGGCCCTTGAGGTAGGCGAAAGTGGTGGCATCCGGCGCGATCAGCCCAGCGCGCGCGCCGCCTTCGATCGACATGTTGCAAACGGTGAGGCGGCCTTCGAGCGACATCTGTTCGAACACCGGCCCGCGAAACTCGATCACATGCCCCGTTCCGCCCGCCGTGCCGATCGTGCCGATGATGTGCAGCACCAGGTCCTTGGCTGTAACGCCGGGGCGCAGATCGCCTTCGACGCGCACTTCCATGGTCTTCGACGGCTTGAGCAGCAACGTCTGCGTTGCCATCACGTGCTCGACCTCGGACGTGCCGATGCCGAAAGCCAGCGCGCCAAGGCCGCCGTGGCACGAGGTATGGCTATCGCCGCAGACGATGGTCGCACCGGGGAGCGAGAAGCCCTGTTCCGGGCCGACGACATGGACGATGCCCTGCTCG
>JAGWTB010000151.1 GCA_028869175.1 Sphingomonadales bacterium | reverse complement strand
GAGAAGGTCTGGTTCAGCTGCGAACCGAGGCCCGAAACGGTGGTCATCACGGCGACGGCGATGAGGGCGGCGATCAGGCCGTATTCGATCGCGGTGGCGCCAGCTTCGTCGCGGATCAGCTTCTTGAAGAAGGTCATGTCTAGTCTCCTGGTTTAGCAGTCTTGGTACCCGGCTCTTCCCGTCCCACCGGTCGGAGCGACTTTCGAAGTAGCAGGCAGTCCTCAACAAAAGGTTAAGCGAAAATACTTGCCCTCACGCTGCGGTAGCTTGCTGCATGGTGGAGCCAACGCGCGTCCACATCGTGTTCGTTTCGTTGGCGACGCCCTGAACCGTGAACATGACAGCGATCACGATGAGGGCGGCGATCAGCCCATATTCGACGGCCGTTGCACCGCAGCTTTCGCGAAGCAGTTGCCGGATGGTGCGCAGGAGGTTCATGGGAGACCCGTCGGATATTGCGATGAAGCCGTTTTGCGGGGGGCGTCGTTACCGGCGGGTTAGGTGGCAGGGTTAACGTGCAAAAAAGTCCGACAGGCCATTTCCTGCCAACCTGCGCCTTTCCGGGGCTTCTAGGGAAAAAGCGTTAGAAATTTATGCATGGAAATCCGACGGCGATCCTGGTCGTGGCGGCGGCGCTGATCGCGGCGGACGGGCGCGTGTGCCTGCAGCGGCGGCCCGAGGGCAAGCAGCACGGCGGCCTCTGGGAGTTTCCCGGCGGCAAGGTGGAACCCGGCGAATCGCCGGCCGCGGCGCTGGTGCGCGAACTGGCCGAGGAACTCGGGCTCGCGGTTGCGCCCGAGGCACTCGCCCCCTGCGGCTTCGCAGCGGATGAGCGCGTGGTGATCCTGCTCTACGCCTGCCGCGACTGGAGCGGCGAGGCCAGCGCGCTGGAGGGTGGGGCGGTGGACTGGTTCGCCCCGTCGCGCCTTGCAACGCAGCCGATGCCGCCGCTCGATTACCCGCTCGCCGGGACAATCGAAAAACTTCTCGCGGCAGGGTCGATTTAGGCATTGCCAAGCCGGAGACCCTGTCCTATTGGCGCCGCTCCCGAGGGCGCCCGTAGCTCAGCTGGATAGAGCATCAGACTACGAATCTGAGGGTCGGACGTTCGAATCGTTCCGGGCGCGCCATTTTCCCCAAGTGGGAACAATGACTTGGGAGAAGAAGCCGGTCCTTCGGGGCCGGCTTTTTTCGTTCCGGTAGGCCCGTGGGCATCACGGCCCGGCTTTTGCGCCGCCGGCGGCTGGCCGGGGTGGCCATTTCCAGCAGCATTCCGGGCCCCGTGCGCACCGGGCCACCCGCCGCGACGGGGCGCTCATGCGTTTGCATGATGTCGCGGGGCCGAATCAGGATCACTGTTCCTCTCACGCAAGACGACGAATGCGAGAGGAGCACGACCATGAGCTTTGAATTGCGCGAACTGAACGGCGGGATTGGCCGGGAGATTGTCGGGCTGGACCTGACGAACGGCATCTCGCCCGAAACCTCGGCGGCGCTGCGGCAGACCTGGCTGGAATATGGCGTCCTGGTGTTTCGCGGTATGGGGACTTCGCCGGAAGTGCAGCTGGAGCTGAGCCGCTGCTTCGGCGAGCTGGAGCCGCACCCGATCGCGACCTTCCGCCACCCCGACTATCCCGATCTGATCCTGCTGACCAACGAAGGCGGCCCGGTTGGCCCGGTTTACGACTTTGGCGACGGCCCGGTGACCCAGCGGATTCCCTGGCACACCGACCTTGCCTTCATGACCACGCCCAATGCCGGGGCGCTGCTGCGGATGGTCCGGAAGGTCGAGACCGGCGGCCAGACCGGCTGGCTCGACACGGCCGCCGCCTACGATGAACTGGACCAGGCCACCAAGGACGAGATCGCGGACCTCGAAGCGGTCTACCTGTTCCGCGCCGGGCTGGAGGAGATGCGTTTCAACCAGCAGGGCGGAAAGCGCCTGTCCCCGCGCAAGGAAAACTACCCCCATTTCCCGCCGGTGGCCAATCCGCTGGTCTGGACCCATCCGGAAACCGGCCGCAAGGTGCTCAACGTCAGCACGCTCAACATCGAATACATCATCGGGCGGCAGGACGAGGCGGGCGATGCCCTGATCCGGCGGCTGATCGAGCACGCGCTCCAGCCACGCTTCCAGTACGTCCACGAATGGGAAAACAACGACATGGTGCTGTGGGACAACCGGCGCACGATGCATGCCGCCTTCGGTCATCCGCTTGACCAGATCCGGGTGGTCCACCGCACCACGATCAAGGGCGACGTGGCGATGGGCCGAGTCCTGCCCGAAACCGGCACCGCGGAGGTGGTGGCATGAGCGCCTTCGACACAGTCATTCGCGGCGGAACGGTGGTTGACGGCACCGGGGCTGAGCCGTTCGTGGCCGACGTGGGGATTGCCGGCGGCCGGATCGCGGCGATCGCGCCGGGCCTGGAGCGCGGCGCCGAGGAGATCGACGCCAGCGGACGCCTGGTGACGCCGGGCTTCGTCGATGTGCACACCCATTACGATGGCCAGGTGACCTGGGACAACCGCCTTGCCCCCTCGTCCGATCACGGGGTGACGACTGCGGTGATCGGCAATTGCGGCGTCGGCTTTGCGCCGTGCCGCGGCGATGCGGCGTCGCGCGATGCGATGGTGCGCCTGATGGAAGGGGTGGAGGACATTCCGCACCCGGTCCTGACCGAAGGCCTGCCGTGGACCTGGGAAACCTTCCCGGAATACCTCGATTTCCTGGCCTCGCGCC
>JAGWTB010000075.1 GCA_028869175.1 Sphingomonadales bacterium | reverse complement strand
CCCCAGGAAATCCTCGACAACATGACGGACCTGGCCCACTTCATCCCCGTCCACGGCAGTAGCGACATTCTTTATTTCGAGAACGAGTTTCGCGATCACGTGATCATGCAGCGCCTCGGCGCGGGGCACCGCACGCTGGTCGGCCAGCCTGGCGCGGTGCTGGTGAACGACACCTGGTACAACGGCCCCGGCATCCTCCTGTCGCGGATGGAGGGGCAGCACCCCAGCCTGATGATGATCTGCAACACCCCGGTCGACGATGGTGTGGTCCGGGTGTGGTACGCGCTGACGGTGCGGACCTCGGCCACGCGCGCCGACGAGAGCGGGGTATCGATGGCGCGATCCTACCAGGATACCGCGCTGGCCGCCTTCGCCCAGGACTTTGAACTATGGCAGCACAAGGAGGCGGCGATCAACATCCTCCAGATCCCCGATGACGGCCCGTTCCACAAGCAGCGGATCTGGTACAAGCAGTTCTACAACCCGCGCGCGCAGGCGGGCGAATTCCAGCGCCGGGTCAACGGCGTGCACGTCTCGCTCGATCATCGGCCGGGCGCCAAGCCGCAAGCGGTCTGAGCGGCATTCCGGCGAAAAAAAGGGGCGGGACTTGCGACCCGCCCCTTTTGTCCTGTTAGCTGGCAGCAGGGTCAGGTTGCGGTCGCCCCGCCGTCCACCACCATGGCATGGCCGGTCACGAAGCTGGCGGCGGGCGAGCACAGCCACACCACAGCCTCGGCGATCTCGCTGGCGGCGCCCATCCGGCCCATCGGGGTCATCGCATCCAGCACTTGGCGGAATTCCGCGTTCTGGGTTAGCGGCGCGGTCATCGGCGTCTCGATCACGCCAGGGCAGACGGCGTTGACGCGGATGCCCGCCTTGGCCCAGCGCAGCGCGCCATGACGCGACAGGCCGACGACGCCGTGCTTGGCGGCGGTATAGGCCGGCTGCGCCCCGTTGCCGACAAGGCCGTTGATCGAGGCGGTGTTGACGATAGCCCCGCCGCCGCGCTCGAGCATGACCTTGCTCTCCTCGCGCATGCACATCATCACCCCGGTAAGGTTCACGCCGATGTCGCGGGCCCAGATCTCGTCATCATACTGGTCGTCGGTAACGCGGTTGATCCCGGCGTTGTTGAACGCGCAGTCAAGCCCGCCCAGCATCGAAACGGTGGCCGCGACCAGCGCCTTGACCTGATCGGCCTGGCTGACGTCGCAGCGCTGGAACGCGGCCTTGCCCCCGGCCGCCTCGATCATGCCGACAGTTTCGGCACAGCCGGCCTCGTTCACGTCGCTGACCATCACCGCGGCGCCCGACCGGGCGAACACCAGCGCCGCCGCGCGGCCGATGCCGCCGCCCGCGCCGGTCACCAGGGCAACCTTGCCGCCAAGCCCGTAGTCGATCATCGCATCCATCCTTTTTCTTCGAATATTCGTAACCAGTGACATAAGGGATGGCGCGAACAGCCGTCAATCACGCATTTTCGGCGCAATTTTGCGTATCCAGTAAGCCCATCGGGCGCCGCCCCGCCGGTCAGGCCAGCGCCGCCTTCAGCCGCTCGCCCGCCCGTTCGATATAGGGCATGGCATCGGGCACGGCTTCGAACAGCGAGAAGAAGCCATGGATCATCCCCGGCGCGATTTCGGCCTCCACCGCTACCCCGGCGGCGGTCAGCCGCTCGGCATAGGCCATGCCTTCGTCCCGCAAGGGATCGAACTCGGCCGTCAGCACGGTTGCCGGGGGCAGGCCGGTCAGGTCGTGGTGGCGGATCACCGCCGCAAGCGATGGGACATGGTCCCGCTGCCCGAGGTAATGGTCCCAGAACCAGCGCATGGCCTCGGTTGTCAGGAACCCGCCCGCCCCGCCGTTCTCGATATAGGATGCACGGTTGAAGTCGGTGTCGGTCACCGGATAGATCAGCAACTGGTGACGCAAGGCCGGACCGCCTTCGTCGCGCGCGCGGATCGCCGCCGCCGTCGCGAGGTTTCCGCCCGCGCTGTCTCCGGCAACCGCCAGCCGGCTGCCATCGACGCCCAGCGCACCCGCATGGGCCAGGGCCCATGCGAGGGCTTCGCAGCAATCGTCAAGCGGGGCGGGAAACGGCGCTTCCGGGGCTAGTCGGTAACCCACCGAGAGAACTGCGGCTCCGCTTGCGCGGGCCAGCGCCCGGCAGGTTCCGTCATGCGTTGCGATCGTGCCGATCACCCAGCCGCCGCCGTGGAAGAACAGCACCAGCGGAGGGTTCTCCGCCGCGCCTTCCGGCACATAGAGCCGCGCCGGCAGCACCCGGCCGGGCAGGGCGATCGAGACATCCTCGGCCCGGGCGACCGGCGGCGGCGGGCCCATCTGCATCGGCTGGTCATTCAGCGCACGCAGGCGCTCAGGCGTGATTGTCGCATAGTCGACCGGGGGCATCTGCGACAGCATGTCCAGCAGCGCGGCGACTTGGGGATTGAGCGGCATGGGGTAGGTCCTTTCTGCGATCAGCCGAGCAGGATGGTCTCCGCCGGATCAGGGGTGTAGCGGATATAATTGCCGCGCCCTTGCGGCGTCGCGATGGTCGGGGCGAAGCAGGGGATCGTGATATTTCCCTTGGTCCACTGCACATAGGGTTCGAAGATCGCGCTGGGCAGGCCCGGCACCGTATCGACCATGAACGGCGCGTTGACGCTCATGACGCCGAATCCGGCGAGCCAATCGGGCGTGAAATCGCCTGCAACATAATCGCCCCGCCTATCGCCGAGGCCGGTCAGCGGCGTGGCAGCCACGCGCGCCGGTTCCGCCAACGACGAGGACTTTCATGGCACTGCTTCCTTTCCAGCGCGCACCTCGCAGCGGATCACCCGAGCAGAAGGGACCGCCGCTACCACCCCCGCGCCGAGGGCCTTGGCTCAGTATACCGCCGCGGGGTTCTTGGGCCGGGGGCTGCCCAGCATCGGGCGGTGTGAGGGGCGCTCGTGCCCGCGATCAGTGACGCCTAGTTCCCTGGCTATCTCTGCCACGATCAGCGTCTGGCCGGAAAGCTCCTCGCGGTTCACGGCCTTGTCGATCGCGTCGATGACGTGGGCGGAGAATTCCGGGTTCTCGGCCATCTCAAGGAAGCCCTCGTACTGTTCGGGATTCGTCTGCACGGCGATCTTCGAGCGTTCGGTTACTTGCGGCCCCAGCCACAGCGAAACTGCCGCGACCCCGGTGCCGCTGAAATCATGCGCCATGTCGTGAGCCAATTTGTCGAGCCCGGCCTTCTGCGCGCCATAGGCAGGCCCGTGCATGTAGCAAGTCGCCCCGAACGAAGAGGTCATGGCGATGATGCCCGAACCCTGAGGCACCATGATCTTCGCCGCCTGCCAGCTGGCGACATAGGCGCTGCGCAGGCCCACATCGATGATCTTCTGGGCATCGAGCTCCTTTTCCCAGAAAGGCAGCGGCTGAATCAGCTGGTGGTGCATGTAGGCAGCATTGTTGACCAGAACGTCGAGCTGGCCCTGCTCCGCCATGATCTGCTCGAACAGCGCGGCGACCTGTGCATCGTCGCCGTGATCGCAGACCACCGCGATGCCCTTGCCGCCCAGGCGCGTCACTTCCTGCGCGGTTTCGGCCACGGTGCCCGGCAGGACCGATCCGTCCCAGCCCCTGGCATCGCCCGGCGTGACGGTGCGGCCGGTCACGTAGACGGTATAGCCCATCTCGCCGAAACCGCGGGCAATGCCCGCGCCCGCGCCGCGACTGGCGCCGGTGACGAGTGCGATCTTTTGCTGGGTCATTCGGGGTACTCCTGTGGGGGACTTGGTCAAGGCGTGGTCACACCGGCTTCAGCCGATGCCGCAGGCCTGCCGCGCTGGCAGAAAGGTCGCATCGGTCAGCACCATGATCGGTCCAGGTGAGCAAAATCGAATTGCGAGGTGGGCATGATGTCGCCGCGCGCGAAGTCGAGGAAGGCGTGGCAGCTGGCCATCATCGCGGCAAGGTTGGCGTCGAATTTCGTCTTGTCGTCGACGGCATCGAAGAACGCCAGTGGATTGGTCAGCGCCTGCGGCGGGAAGCATTCCTCGACGAAAGCGTCATAGGCAGGCGCCCCGTCGGTCAGCGGCCGCACGATCAGATTCTGGACATATTCGAAGTTTGACTGCGTCTCGATCGCGATCCGGGTGTGGTGCGAATGCCAGTGGGCGATCGCGGCTTCGCGGGCCATGGCCGGGGAAAAGGAAATGAAGCTGGCCTGGCTCCACCCCCAGGTCCGCTCCCCGGGCACCGGGGAATGCGCGGAATTCGGGATGATCGTCGATTCGCACACCAGCCACAGCGTGAACCGGGCGCTGTGCATTGCCAGCGCCGCGTCGATAGCGGCACGGAAGCGGGCATTGGACGATGGCAGCCAGAACTGGACCACAGCGTCCTGCTGCGGCTGCTGCCACTGCTGGACCAGCGCCTCGCCCGGGGCGACGGCAGCGTCGCGCAGGTTGATCCGCACCCGCCGCGCGCCCGCAGCTTGGAGCGCCTGCGGCAGGCTGGCGAGCAGGCGCACACAATAGGCCTCGCGGCTCTCCCCCGGAGGTGCCCAGAGTGCACCAATCACCTTTTCCATCGTTGCTCTCTCCCGGTTGGTGCGCCGCCTCGCGGTGTTCAGTCGAAGTTGGCCTGTCCGCCGTCCAGCGGGACCGTCGCGCCGGTGAGGTAGGCCAGGTCCGGGCCGCACAGCGCCACCAGCGCCCGGCCTACGTCCGATTCCAGCGCCCCGACACGGCCGAGAGGAATGGTGCGGAAGAAGGCCTCGGCCTCTTCCGGGTTGTTGTCGATCCACCGTTTCAGCCCGGGCGATTCGGCATGGGGGGCTATGGTCAGGACGCGGATGCCTTCGCGCCCCCATTCGGCCGCGGCGGCGCGGGTAAGCGAGCGGATCGCCTGCTTGACCGCAGCATAGGCGCCGTAACCGGTCATGTCCCAGCGGATTCCGGCAGAGGAGCAGAAGTTGAGGATCGTGCCGCCGCCGCGCGCCGCAATGTGCGGGCGGGCCAGCTTCATCAGGCGGTGGGTGGCGAGCGGCCCGGATTCGAACCCGGCGATGAACGCTTCGTCCGTCACGTCCACCAGCTTGCCCGCGGGCACTTCCTGGGCATTGTTCACCAGGATGTCGATCCCGCCCAGTTCCGCCACCGTGCGTTCGACCGCGGCGGCAAGATCATCTGCGGACTTGACGTTGCAGGCGAGGGCTAGGGCCGCGCCGCCTCGTTCACGCACCATCCGGGCAGTTTCCTCGACCTTTCCCAGCGTGCGCCCGCTCACGGCAACGGCAGCGCCGGCAGCGGCCATGGCAAGCGCAACGCCCTGACCGATGCCCTGTCCAGCGCCCGTGATGAGTGCTACCTTGCCCGTCAGATCGGTCATCGCTGTCCCTTTCGCGGTGGCAGCCGCTGACTGGACTGCTTGCGCTTTGTTCGTAGAATAATTGCGCTCGTTTTACGCATGGAGTTGACACTAAGGCAATAGTGGCCGCAGGTTGCGTTTTTTATGCGCGCATGGGCAGGATGCAATGACCGGAAGCTGGGACAAGGAAGTCGATATCGTCGTCGTGGGCTCTGGCGCGGGCGGCATGCTTTCCGCGCTGGTCGCAGCGAAGAACCATGCTGACGTGCTCGTGGTCGAAAAGGGCAGCCGCTGGGGCGGCACCAGCGCCACCTCGGGCGGCGGCATCTGGATCCCCGGCAGCGATCAGGCGCGCGCTGCCGGGTTCGAGGACGATCTTGACGAGGCGTTCAGGTATTGCCGCGGCCTCTCGGCCGACAACGTACCGGACGAGAATATCCGCGCCTTCGTGAACAATGCCGCGCCCATGCTGCGGTGGATGACCGCGAACACCCCGGTGGTCTACACCGCGCAGCCCTATCCTGATTATCATGCGGAAAATCCCGGCGGCTCGCCCACGGGCTTTCGCACCCACCTGCCCGAAATGATCGACGGCCGCGCGTTGGGCGCCGACCTCAAGACCCAGCAGTTCCCCTCGCCGGCAGCCAGCCTCTTCGGTTATCTGAACTGGACCTTCGCCGAAACCTACCAGCTGCTCTACCGGACCAAGGGCTGGTTGACCGGGCTGGCCTTCAACATGGCCAAATACTGGCTGGACTGGCCGTTCCGCTTTACCTCGCGCAAGGATCGCCGCCTCACTCTCGGCAATGCGCTGACCGGCGGGCTGCGGATGGCGCTGAACGAGGCGAAGGTGCCGCTGTGGCTCGCCACGCCGATGCGCGAACTGGTCCGCGAAGGTGGTACGGTGACCGGAGTGATTGTCGAACGCAATGGCACGCCGATGCGCATCCGTGCCCGCAAGGGAGTGATCCTTGCCGCCGGCGGTTTTGACAAGAACAAGGCGATGCGCGACCAGCACGCCCCGCTTTATCCCTCGGCGCAGCGTTCCGGCGGCGTGACCACGAACACCGGCGATGCCCTGGTGGCCGGGCAGGCGGCGGGAGCCGGGACGCTGAACCTCCAGTCGGCCTGGGCCGCACCCGTGTTCTACGTGCCGGGCGAAGACCGGGGCCGCCTCGTCACCATCGAGCGGGCACTGCCGGGCTGCATCATGGTCAACCAGCGCGGGGAACGCTATTTGAACGAGGCAGCGTCCTATCACGTAGTTGGGCAGCAGATGGCCCGCCGCGAAGCCGTGCATGGCGATGCCAGCCCAAGCTGGATGATCTTCGATTACCGCTATCGCCACCAGTTCCCGATGGGCCCGCTGCTGCCGCTGCTGCCCGACTGGCTGCAGGCCCGCGCCGTCAAGAGCATCATGAAGAAAGCGCCCACGATCGCGGAACTGGCCGGGGAAATCGGAGCCGATCCGGCGATGCTGGCCGCCACGATCGAGCGTTTCAACCAGCACGCAGCCGTGGGCGAGGATCCCGAGTTTCACCGCGGCGAGGCAGCCTACGACAAGATGTATGGCGACTATCGCCACCAGCCCAATCCGTGCCTGCGCCCGCTGACCGAGGCGCCGTTCTACGCAATGCCGATTTACCCCGGCGACATCGGCACCAACGGCGGCCTCATCACCAACGGGCGGGCGCAGGTGCTGAGCGAGGTCGGCAAGCCGATTCCCGGCCTCTACGCCATCGGCAACAGCGCCGCTTCGGCCATGGGGGAAAGTTATCCCGGCGCTGGCGTGACCATCGGTCCGGCGCTGACCTTCGGGTATATTGTCGCCCGCGACCTTACCGGTGCCAACGGCTGAACACCTTTCGCGGCAAGCGGCAGGGTGATGGATTCCCGCGCACGATGGCGCAGGCGCGCTATATGATCAGGCGACCCTCGCCGAAAATCAGGCTGGCGGCGCGATTGTCCATCGGGCCCCGGAAGCCCTTGATTCCCAGTTCCTGCCGCGCTTCTGCCGGGGAGAGGTGGAGATAGTCTTCCCACTTCACCGTGAACAGCGGCGGCGAGGCGCGGCCGACGTCGTGGCCGTGGGCGAAGTTGTCCCACACCGTGTTCCAGATCTGCGGATAATGCAGCATGGTGCGCATCAGCCACGGGAAGGTGACGAACATCGTCGTGGTGTGTAGCGCCCCCGCAAGCTCGGGCGAAAGATGCGCGAACAGGTTGCCTGCGCGCAGGCCGGCGGGGAAGACCTCGCCGATGCAGTCAAACCCGCATTCGCCGATCATGTGGTCGAAATCGTGCGTCTGTCCGCTGCGCAAGGTATAGTAATCGAGGTCGCTGGCCGGCGACCAGTGCGGATCGGCTGCGCGCTGCGGCAGCAGTTCGAGCGACAGACCCAATTCGGCCATGTAATCATGCAGCAACTGCCCGAGCGAGCCGACCGGATGGCGCGCCAGGTCCGCCAGCGTATAAGTCGAGACGAAGCGTTCCTCGAACCAGCGGTCTACCACTGGATTGCGGCGGCGCTCTTCGGCGATCAGCGCTTCGATCCGTTCGCGGTCGCGCACCTCGTCGACGGCCTGGACCATTTCGCCCAGACCCTCGATCAGGCTGTGGGCGGGGTCGTTGCGCCGCAGTGAATGGAACGCGGCCCATTCGCGGATGCGTGGATCGTTCAACCAGCGCGAGGAGGTGGGCATGGGATCAACCATTATCCTGCCGTCGCCCGGATCGCCGTGCATTAGCGGATGAACCTTTCCCGGTAGGCCGCGAAGGCCCGGTCGATAGCCACTTCGTCCAGACCGAAGCGTTCGAGCGAATAGTCGTGCGCCGGGCGTTGCTCGCGCTGGTTGCCAGCCATGAATTCGGTCAAGGCCGCCTCGATCCGATCGTCCATCGGCGCGCCGATGCGCTCCAGCACGCGCCGTGCCTGGACCAGCGGTTCGCGCGCGACCTGGCGATAGTCGATGTCGATGAAGCGGTCCTCGCCGATCCGCGCGCGGGCGGCCATGAAGCGGTCCATCCACTGCGCCAGCCGGGGGAACCAGAACGCCCCGATCGACTTGTCGTCGTGAACCGAATTGAGTTTGTAGAGCGCCGCTTCCATCGAGACATAGCTTGGCACCACTTCCAGCGGATCGCGGTGGGTCATGATGAGCACGGCATCGGGGAAAGCATTTGCCGCCACTTCGGTATAGGGCAGGTTGGTTGGGCTCTTGAGGATCCACTTGGCCCCCCGGCGCGACGGGTCTTGCCACTGCAGGTATTTCAGGATCGTGCGAAGATCCTCGTGCCCCTTGCTCTGGTCATTCCGGTCGAGCCAGGAGGCAAACGAAGGCGCGAAGGTCATGGCTTCCACTGCCGTGCCGACGAACATCTGCCCCAGCACGATCACTTCCTCGTCGGGCGCATCGGGATCGAGCGGGTGGATCGAGGCGAGGTCGGGCGAAAGTTGCAGCCAGCCGTCAATCATCGCCTGAGCATAAGCACGGCGCTGCGGCGCCTCGCCCCGGCCTTCGCCGGGAAGCGGGGCAAAGTTCTGGCATTCGAACCAGCGCAGCGCCGTCATCCCCGGCGCGCTCGCCAGCAGGCGGTGGAAGATCGTACTCCCGGTGCGCGGCAGGCCGAGGATGATTCCAGCAACCTCAACCTGCTCGTCAAGGATTTCTGGGTGCAGGCGGATGTCCTCGATCATACGCAGTCGGTTGGCGAGCCCCCTGACGATGCTCTCGACCTGTCCGTCCAGCCCTTCCGGGGTCAGCTTGCCTTCGGCATTGGCGGCGGCGATGAAGGCATCCATCGGTGCGAAGAACCAAAGGTCGCCGAAATCGCCGAGGCCGGTGCGCTGGCGCGCGGCGTCAAGCAAGGTCTCGCGGTCAAGTTGAAGCGCGGTATCGGTCATCAGGTCCATCTCTCCGGGTCGGGCTTTGTCTATTTGCGTAGCCTTGGTGCGAGCATACTGCGCGAAGTTCTGCAATTTTGACAAGTAGTCTGTGTCGATACGGCCTCGTAAGCACACTGGCCTGCGAAACCTGCCGGGGGCGTACCTGTCAATCGGACGCAATCAACCGCCGTGCGCCACCATGCCTCGCATCGGCTGCGCTTGGCTGATTCGCACGGGGAGAACCTGTTCGAGGTGCGCGATCAGGCGGGACAGGCCCGGGCCGGGCGGAGCCTTGGCCCGGCGCAGCAGCCACAGCGGGCTGTCGTGGCGCGGATCAGGATCGGCCAGCCGCTCGAGTCCATTTTCGGCATCGCCCGCGAAGCACCACAGCGAGGCATGGCCGATACCTGCCAGCACGGCCTGCTTCAGCTGTGGCCAGGAATTGCAGGTGACCAGCCCTGATTCTTGCGCCGCGTCTCCGGCGGGATTGGCCATGGTCCACTGCCCGCCGGGGATCGCGGCGCCGAATTCAAACCCCCAGCCCAGCGGCGGCAGCGGCCCCGCGCCGCGCCGCGCGTAGGAAGTCTGGCGCAGCAGGCCAAGCCGGACGCCGGCCATGCGAAGCGGCGGCGTGCGGACCAGCGCGATGGCAAGATCGGCGCGGCGCTGGGTCAGCGCGGCGAGCGGGTCAAGCTCTTCCAGCAGTTCCACCGCAATGTCGGGATTGTCGCGGCGGAAAGCGGCGATCTCTGGCAGGAATTCGGCGGCCAGGCCGGCCGTGCCCACGATCCTCAGTGCCGGTTCGCTTGGCCCCGGCGCAGCAAGGTCGCCCAGCAGGGCAACCACTTCGCGCTCGACCGCCTCGGCCGCCGCCAGCACTCTGACGCCCGCCGGGGTGGGAGCCGGGCCAAGCGCCGTATAGTCGAACAGCGGCGTGCCCAGGCTCCGCTCCAGCGCTTCCACGCGCCGACCGATGGTCGTGCGGTTGACCTTCAGTTGGCGCCCCGCCGCCGTGTAACTGCCGGTTCTGACCGCCGAAAGGAACACTTCCAGATCGCTCCAGTCCATCTGATGCCCCCTCTGCCTGACCACTTGCGTGCATTATTGCACAGACACTGTGCATCGCAAGGTTCTTCGCAAGCCGGGGTCCGTCCCGGTAAACGTGAGCGATAAGGCTGCCACCACCGGCGGCCATTTCAGATTCGAGGAGAGATGCAGATGGCGACCTCACGCGAATACGGCCTTGGCGAATTCGATTTCCCGCGCGGCTGGTTCATGATCGGCCCGGCAACCGACGCCACCAGCGTTCCGGCGGCAATCCGCTATTTCGGCAAGGACCTGGTGCTGTACCGCGGTGAAAGCGGCGCGCCCTACGTGGTCGATGCCTATTGCCCGCACATGGGCGCGCATCTGGCGCGCAACAGCACCTCGTATATCGTGCGCGATGGCGAACACGTTCAGGGCGAATCGATCCGCTGCCCGTTCCACGGCTGGGCTTTTGGTCCGGACGGCGTCTGCAAGCATATTCCCTATTCCGATTTCATCCCCAAGGCGGCGAAGTTGACGACCTACCCGGTGGTCGAGCGGGCCGGCATCCTGTGGATGTGGCACGATCCCGAAGGGCTGGAGCCCGACGTGGAACTGGCTGACTTCGGCGGCCACTTCGGCGAGCC
This sequence comes from Sphingomonadales bacterium, assembly GCA_028869175.1. GTDB lineage: Bacteria > Pseudomonadota > Alphaproteobacteria > Sphingomonadales > Sphingomonadaceae > Novosphingobium. Next base: position 2,981 of record JAGWTB010000075.1, on the reverse strand, counting down.
GGGCTGGATCGAGTGGCGGATCGACTATATGGGCGATCTCAACAGTCACGGCATCGAGATCGTCGACAACATGGCCGACATGGGCCATTTCGTGCCGATCCACGGGGCGACCGACTGGCAGTATTTCGCCAACGAATTCAAGAGCGGCCACGTCCACCAGTATTACAGCGCGGGTCACCGCACGCTGACCGCGAATCCGGAGGACATGCTGGTTCTGGACACCTGGTACGAAGGCCCCGGCTTCCTCCAGTCGGAAATGGCGGGCACCTTCGACAGCTTCATCATGATCGCCAACACGCCCGTGGAAGACGGTGTGACTCGTTCGTGGCATGGCCTGATGGTCAAGGTTCACGATGGCAGCCGCGAGACGACCGACGACGACCGGGCAACGGCGCTTGCCTATCAGGAGGCCAGTCGGCTGGCTTTTGCCCAGGACGTGGAAATCTGGGCGAACAAGCGGGCCTGCCTTAACCCGCTGGCGATCCCTGCCGACGGTCCCTACGGCAAGGTGCGCACTTGGTACCGCCAGTTCTACAACCCGCGCAGCAAGGCGCCCGAATTCCAGGATCGGGTCAACGGCCTGCACGTCACGCTCGACAAGCGTCCGGACAACAACGCGACCTGACCGTCGGGTTTCCCTGAAAACAAGGCGAAACGCACCCGCGCCAACCGGCATGGGTGCGTTTTTTGCATTTAGGCCCCGAGGCCATGCGGCAGGTGGCCGGTGTTGCGTAAATGCATCAGGCCGGCAGTGTTATGGTCTGGTTTTGGGTCTACGCAAAGCGAAAGAAGTTTTCGGTCTTGTGCTATATTTGCGTAACACATAGGGAGGCTGTCTTGAAAAGGGGGTCCGGGGCGAAAATCCCGGACGCTGAGGACCAGAATACGGCGGAGCCGACAATTGCGTAAACTGCATTCCCGGGCATGCGTGCGGGAGTGCGCGCTCCTGCCTGTTTCGCTGTTGCGTTAACTTTGGTGTTGCGTCCGCTGTCAGGCGGACCCTGAATGTCGGGGAGTAGTAAAGCATGAATAATTCGATCAGTTTCGGGATGGCGCGCAAGGCGCTGCTGGCAACCCTGCTGGCGAGCGCGGGTGCCGTTGCACCGCAGGTGGCATACGCGCAAGCGGATGTGCCGCAGCAGGCTAACAGCGAGGATGCTGGTCTTGGCGAGATCATCGTCACCGCACAGCGCCGTCAGGAGCGCTCGCAGGACGTGCCGATCTCCATCACCGCCGTTTCGGCCGATGGCCTGCGTGAGCGCGGCGTAGTCAACCTGCAGGGGCTGCAGAGCCAGGTGCCGTCGCTCGTCGTTGCCCCGAACGGGCAGACCTCGCGCGATGTCATGTCGCCCTCGATCCGCGGTCAGAGCGCCTCGTTCCAGGGTGCGCCGGCTGTCGTCGTCTACATGAACGAAGTGCCGTTGCCGACCGCGATCAGCCTCTCAGGCCAGGGCGGTCCCGGCACCTTCACCGACCTGCAGAGCGTGCAGGTGCTGTCAGGCGCCCAAGGCACCTTGTTCGGCCGCAACACCACCGGTGGCGCGATCCTGCTGACCCCGGCCAAGCCGACCGATCGGCTTGAAGGGTACATCCAGGGCGGTGTCGGCAACTATAACATGACCGAACTGGAAGCCGTGCTGAACGTGCCGCTGACGGACACGCTGCGTGTTCGCCTGGTAGGCGCCACCCGCGATCGTGACGGGTTCTCGCATGACATCAACTGGAACAAGGACCGTGACGACCAGCACACTCGCATGGCCCGCCTCGGCATCCAGTGGGAGCCGACCGACAGCGTGTCGAGCTACACCATGGCCTACTACGGCTATGGTAAGAGCAACGGCACCGGCACCGTTCCGGTCGCTATCAACACGCCTCTGCTGACCGCACTTGCCCAGCGCTCCGTGACGATCCCGGGCCAGGGCACCTTCCCGCTTGGTGCCCTGCGACCGTCGATCAACTTCTGCGGTGCGGGAACCGGTCCGGCCAATTGCTCCAGCATCACGCAGCTCATCACCGACCAGCGCGCGCGCGGCAACCGCATCATTGCCCACGGCCTTGACGACTTCACCCGCGTCTATTCGTGGGGCGTGTCGAACAGCACCGACGTCAATATGACCGAAGGCCTGAAGCTGCGCAACATCATCAGCTACGCCTCGCTCAAGTCGTACTATGCCGGCGACGGCGACGGCACGACGCTGAACCTTTACGATCAGGGCCAGAACGAACTGAGCCGCCAGGCTCCGCGCGATTCGTTCCGCCTTTTCACCGAGGAACTTCAATTCCAGGGCACGGCGCTTGACGGCAAGCTGTCCTACACCTTTGGCGGGTTCTATTCGAAGCAGACCCCCCACGGAAAGATGATCAACTACGCGGTCAACGTCTGCGCTCTTCCGGGCTCGGCCGGCGCGCTGTCTTGCTCGACCTACAGCGAAACCACCAACACCAATGTGACCAAGGCCCTGTTCGCCCAAGCCACGCTTGATCTTGGTGCGCTGACTCCGGCTCTCAACCGCCTTCGCCTGACCGGCGGCTATCGCTACACTTGGGATGCCATTGATGGTTCGGCCATCAACTATGCTCCGGTTGCGGGGACTGGCCCGGTGTCGTGCTCGTTCAACGCTACAACCGGCGTTGCGCGGGCAAACGCTGGCAACCTGTTCAACGCTGCCACGCCAGGCTGCCGCTTCAACGGTCGGCTGCGCAGCTCCGCGCCCAACTGGACCTTGGGACTCGATTACCGTCCGGTCGACAACGTGCTGCTCTATGCCAAGGTCACCAAGGGCTACAAGGCAGGCGGTTTCAACGGCTTTGCTGTCCAGATCGTCGCGCCGACCGACTATTCGTCCTTCGGTCCGGAATACGTGACCGACTGGGAAGCCGGGTTCAAGTCCGACTTCAGGATCGCCGGTCGTCCGGTCCGTCTGAACGTCAACGGCTTCAACATGGATTACAAGAACATCCAGCGCGGCCTGCCGGACTAT
>JAGWTB010000074.1 GCA_028869175.1 Sphingomonadales bacterium | reverse complement strand
TCGACTTCGCTCGACACGAGCGGGGACGGGGTGAGAGTTCGGGCCTGCCCTTTCTGGCCCAGCCCCCTCAGGCCGCCGCCCCCTCCAGCGCCTCGCTCGCTTCCAGCCAGGCGGCTTCTGCGGCGGCGATGGCCTTTTCCACTTCGGCGCGGCGTTTCATCAGTTCGGTCATGGTCAGTCTGGCCAGCGCCAGTTCGGCCGCCTTGGGATCGAACATGGCGTGGTCGATCGCGCTGAGCAGGCGGGTCTGGCGGTCCAGTTCGGCCTCGGCCTGCTGGGCTGCCTTGCGCAGCGCCTTGCCCTTCTCGCGGGCATCGGCATTGGCGCGGCGCTGGTCTTTCTTGTTGGTCGCCGACTTGCCGTCATTGGCGCGGGCGGCAGCCGGGTCGCCGGCGAGGACGAAGGCGATGTAGTCCTCGATCGATCCATCAAAGTCCTTCGCCGTGCCGCCATCGACCAGCACCAGCCGGTCGGCAGTCATTTCCAGCATGTGCCGGTCATGGCTGACGATCAGCACCGCGCCCGAATAGCCGTTCAGCGCCTGGATCAGCGCCTCGCGGGCATCGACGTCAAGGTGGTTGGTCGGCTCGTCAAGGATCAGCAGGTGCGGGGCATCGCGGGTGATCAGCGCCAGCGCCAGCCGGGCGCGCTCGCCGCCCGAAAGCTTGCCGACCTCGGTGGTCGCTTTCGGCCCGGAAAAGCCGAAGCGGCCCAGCTGCGCGCGCACGGCGGAGGGGGTTGCCCCCTTCATCAGCTGGGTCATGTGCTGCAGCGGGGTCTCGCTGCGGTCCAGTTCTTCCACCTGGTACTGGGTGAAATAGCCGACCTTCATCCGGCCCGAGGCGTTCATCGCCCCGTCCATCGGCGCGAGCTGCGCCGCCAGCAACCGCGCCAGCGTGGTCTTGCCGTTGCCGTTGCGCCCCAGCAGCGCCATGCGCTCGTCCGGGTCGATCCGCAGGTTGAGCCGGCTGAGCACCGGGGCCTCGCCATAGCCGACGCTGGCCATGTCGAGCGTGATCAGCGGCGGGCGCAATTCGTCGGGGCTGGGGAAATCGAAGCTGAGCGAGGGATCGTCGATCAGTTCGGCAATCGGCTGCAGCTTGGCAAGCGCCTTCTGGCGGGACTGCGCCTGCTTGGCGGTGGAGGCACGGGCGGAGTTTTTGGCGATGTATTCCTGGAGGTGTTCGCGCTGCTGCTGCTGCTTGGCCCGGGCCGAGGCGATCTGCGCCTGCCGCTCCGCCCGCTGGCGCTCGAAGGCGTCATAGCCGCCGGGGTACAGCGTCAGCTTGCCGCCGGTGAGGTGCAGGATGTGATCGACCACGTTGTTGAGGAAATCGCGCTCGTGGCTGACCAGCAGGATGGTGGCCGGGTAGCTCTTGAGGAAATCCTCCAGCCACAGCACCGCTTCGAGATCGAGGTGGTTCGACGGTTCGTCTAGCAGCAGCAGGTCGGGCGCGGAGAACAGCAGCGCGGCCAGGGCCACACGCATCCGCCAGCCGCCGGAAAAGCTCTCCAGCGGGCGTGCCTGCGCCTCTTCGTCGAAGCCCAGTCCGCTGAGAATGCGCGCGGCGCGGCTGGGGGCGGAGTGGGCATCGATGGCGATCAACCGCTCGTGCAAGTCGGCCAGGCGGTGCGGATCGTGGCAGGTCTCGCTCTCGTCCATCAGCGCGGCCCGCTCCAGATCTGCGGCCAGCACCGTCTCGAACGGGGTGGCATCGCCGCCGGGGGCTTCCTGCGCGATATAGCCGATGCGGCTGCCGCGCGGCATGTCAACCGAGCCGGCATCGGGTTCCAGCATCCCGGCGATCACCCGCACCAGCGTGGACTTGCCCGCACCGTTGCGCCCGATCAGCCCGATCCGCCCGCGCGGCGGCAGGCGCGATCCGGCACCGTCGAGGATCGTCCGCCCGCCAAGGCGGACCGTGATGTCATTGAGGTTCAGCATGGGGGGCGCTCAGGGTTCTTCCAGAGGAGATCGAACCAGCACCACAGCCGCTCGTGTCGAGCGAAGTCGAGACACGCCCGCGCAACGCCCGCGTGTCTCGACTTCGCTCGATACGAGCGGCTGTGGCTGATTCACGTCAGGTCGCAACGCCCCTAGGCGTTCTCGCCCGCCGAGGGAAGCACCGCGCCGACATGTTCCACCCCGCGCGCCGCAGCGAGCAATTCCTGCTTGTGCCGCTCGCGGTAGCCAGCGCGCTGCGCGTCGCTGCGTTCGCCGTGACAGGCCGGGCAGCTGACCCCTTCCTCATAGAGCGGCGAGGCGCAGGCGGTCGCATCGACCGGGCGGCGGCAGGCGCGGCAGAGGCCGTAGTGGCCCTGGACCAGTCCGTGACCGACCGTCACCCGCTCATCGAACACAAAGCATTCGCCCTGCCACAGGCTCTGTTCGGCGGGCACGTCCTCAAGGTATTTCAGCACCCCGCCCTTGAGATGATAGACCTGCTCGATCCCTTCGGCCTTGAGGAAGGCGGTCGATTTCTCGCAGCGGATGCCGCCGGTACAGAACATGGCGACTTTCGGCGGCGTGCCCTGACCCAGGAGTTGTTCGCGCCGGCTGCGGAACCATGCGGGAAATTCGCGGAAAGACCGCGTTTGCGGATCGATCGCCCCGGCAAAGGTGCCCACGGCCACTTCATAGTCGTTGCGGGTATCGATCAGAATCGTACCGGGATCGCTGATCAGCGCGTTCCAGTCATGCGGGGCAACATAGTGGCCAACGTCCGCCAGCGGATCGATGTCCGGCTCGCCCATGGTAACGATTTCGCGCTTCAGCCGCACCTTCATGCGGTGGAACGGCATTTCTGCGGCGCGCGAGTACTTGACGTCGAGCCCCTCGCACCCCGGCAGCGCACGGATATGGGCGATCACGGCGGCAATGCCAGCGTCGGTGCCGGCAATCGTGCCGTTCACGCCCTCGCGCGCCAGCAGCAGCGTGCCCTTCACGCCTTGCGCGGTGCACAGCGCGGCAAGGTCCCCGCGCAGTGCGGCGGGATCGGCGAAGCGGGCGAAGCGATAGAGCGCGGTGACGCAGACGGGGTGGGCAGTGGCAGGCATGCGCCGCCAGATAGCGTCCCGCGCGCCGCGCACAAGCGCCCGCGTGCAGAATGCACTTGCCCGCAGGCGCGGGGGACGTCCACAGATGCAGCGAAGTCGCAGAGGTCATGCCAACCGTGAGAACCATCGTCCTCCTCGCCGCGCTGTTGGCACCTTTGCCTGTGCTGGCGGGGCCGGTGCCGGAAAAGTCGGCCCGTGCGCAGGCGGGCGCGCTGCTCGGTCAGGCGGTTGATCGGTCGCATGCCGGCGACCATGCCGCCGCCCTGGCCCTGATCGCGCAGGCCGAGGCGGTGATCGACGCCGAACCGGCGGCGAGCTTCTCGTTCCAGGACGTCGTCGCGCGTGCCGACATGGCAAAGTTCCATGCCGACGAATTGCGGCTGGGCGCGGCTGGCGATCCGTGTCCGCAGCTCCGCAAAGGGCGCACCCTGGCTTTGCAGGCGCAGGACATGACCGCGAACGACGGCGAGGTCGAGCGGCGGGAGATGGCGGCGCGCCTGATCGTCGAGATTGACGGCCAGTTGCGCAAAACCGCTTGCGCGGCGGTGCCGGAAGGGCGGGTCGATCCGGCCTTTGTCGGGCATTACTATCTCTCGGGGGTGCGCGAAACCGGGTCGGAGTTGCTGCTGCGCGCCGAGGGCACCTTTGACTGGTTCATCAGCTATGGCGCGGTCGACCAGTTCGCGCGGGGACGCTGGGCGAGCGACGGGGCCGCTGTGATCCTCACCACCGAACAGGCTGACCGCAGCAAGCCGCTCTATGCGCCGCTCGACATCGAGCCGTGGAGCGCTCAGGCGGAAGCCGAACTGCTGCGGCGGCGGGGCGAGGCGCTGGAGCAGGAGGTTATGGTGCGCTGTCCGTTCCTGGCCGATGCCACGGTGTCCACCGCCCCGGCCGCGACGATGGATGCGCCCGCTCCGCCGGAGCCGGCCGCCGTCTTGCAGCAGCGCGCCGACGCATCGCGCCAGCAAGCGCTCGCCGCGCGCGCCCGGGCCGAAGCTGCCATGCGCGAGGCGATGGCTGCGCCGTCCGACGCGCACAGCGATGCGGCGCGCAGTTCGCTTTCGGCGTGGCAGGAACTGCGCTGGCAGGCGGACCGTGATGCCCGCGCTGCCGGACAGGAATCGCCCGAACTCGCCGATGCCGCGCTGCCTGCCAGTTGCACCGTGCCGCCGCAGCCAGACGCCGCCCGGTTGCCGCCGGAGCGCTGGACCGGCGGCATCGGCGTCCGGGTGTTCGATCTTGCGGCGGAACAGGGCGCGCGGCAGGTGAAGGCGTTGCTGCACTTTGCGGACGGGCATGAGGAACGGATCGAAACCGCATCGCGCGGACTGGCGATCCTGCCGGGCAAGCAGGCCAGCCCGGTGACGTCGGTCACGCTCGCAGCCGATTATGCCCCGGGCCGCGACCAGACCTTTCCCGTCGCGCCGACCACCAGCGGCATCCTGCACTTCTCGATCGATGCCCGGCAGATCATCGCGCCGCCGTTCGATGTCCTGCGGCTGCGGATTGCCGGCAAGGCGCTGGTGCCCGACAGTTTCGGGCAGGGCCGCTACGAGCGCGCGGCGGGGGCTGACAGGCCATGACCCCGCTTGCCCTTGCTGCGCTGTTGGCGGCGCAATCCGTTCCGGCGGCAACCACCGACCGGATCGAAGCGCTGCAACCCAAGGCAGGCAGCGACGGCACGTTCTGCAACGCTGGCGCTGACTGGTGCGCTGCGCTGGTAGCGGCGAAGGACGAACCGCCCGCGCTGCAGCTTTCCGGGCAGGGCTCGGAACGCACTATCCCGCTGGCGGCGGAAGCGCCGCGCGGTGACTTCGATGATAGCAGCAGCACGGTCTGGCCGATGCGCATCGTGCTGGGCGGCGGGGCCGGTACGATCATCGGGGTGCTGGACGAGCAGCGCTCGATGTATTCCGGCGGCGGGGCCAGCGCCTCGCAATTGACGCTCTATCTGGTGCCGCCGGAAGGCACGGCGCGTGCCGTGGCTACCTTGCCCTGGCAGGGCAGCTCGCTGATCCGCGCCTGCTTCAGCGAGGCTGACTATCGCCAGCGCGCCGGGGCCTGTCATGACGAATACAGCTTCGCCGCCAGCCTGAGCATCGCGCCGGGCGGCGCACCCGGCGCGCCGGTGCTGCGCTACCGCACTCGCGCCACCTCGTTTCCGGGGCACGTATCGCGGCAGGCGGATTCGCTGGAGGGACGCCCATTGCGGCGGCGCGATCTGGTGCATGTCGTCGATCCGCAATGCAGCGTCACCCGGCTGCTCCGGCGCGATCCGGTCAGCGGCACATGGGAACCCGACAAACCCCTGCCGGACTGCACGGATTACACCGCGCCTTAGGGTTTTTCCGGCTCACATCGAGCTACCCGTCAACCCCCGTTCGTGTCTCGACTACGCTCGACACGAACGGATGTGAGGCCGGGACTCGGACGCGCTAAGCGCTCGCCTTTTTCGCCGCCACTGCTGCAGCGAACTGCGCCGGGTCGAAATAGAACGGGCGAATTTCGCAGCATTTGCCGTCGCGGAAGCGGAACATCTCGCACAGTTCCGCCGGGGCGAGGGCAGGGTCGGCGAAGCGGAACGACAGGATCGTCACGGCATAGTCGCCGCCCGCCGTGGTCTGCACCCGGTCCAGCCCGGCGACATCGACCATGCCCATCACAGCCACGAACAGGTCGCGCAGTGCGTTCTTGCCGCGATAGGTGCCGGCCATCGGCATGCAGTCCGCCTCGGTGATGAAGAAGTCGTCGGTCAGCATCTCCGCAGCCTTGTCGAAATCGCCGACGCCGGTGGCGGCGTAGAGATCGTCGACGAAGCGGATCATCTGGTCGGGGGTCATGGTCATGGCTGTGGCCTTCCTCTCGCGTTGCCGCTTCCATCCGCCAATCGCCGCGCGGCGAAACCTAGCGATATGGCTAGCCGGGTTTTGCCCGCGCGCGCGGTAAGGACGGACACCATGGAAACCATCAGACAGATTCTCCTCACCCGCCGCCCCACCGGCGTGCCCGTGCCGCAAGACTTCGCGCTGGCCGAAGCGCCGATGCCCCGGCCGGGGCCGGGCGAGATTCTGGTGAAGATGCGGGTCGGCTCGGTCGATCCGGCGATCCGGGGATTCCTGGATGATCGGCCCAGCTACCTGCCCCCGGTAGCGCTGGGCGCGCCGATCAACGGGATGTCGCTGGGTGAAGTGGTCGAATCGCACAACCCGGCCTACCCGGTCGGCACGCTGGTCCGCGCATTCGCGACATGGTCGGATCATTACGTGATCGGCGCCGACGCGCTGGGGCTGGAGATCGTCCACCCGCAGCCGGGCACCGAACTGCACCATTACATGGGGGCGCTCGGTCCGGTCGGGCTGACCGCCTGGGTCGGCCTGTTCGCGGTGGGTGAGGCCAAGGCGGGCGAAACGGTGGTGGTAAGCGCGGCGGCGGGGGCGACGGGTTCCACCGTGGTCCAGATCGCCAAGGCGCGCGGCTGCAAGGTGATCGGACTGGTCGGTTCGGCCGAAAAGGCGGCGGTGATCCGCGACCTGGGGGCCGATGCCGCGATCGATTACCGGGCCACGCCCGACATCGCGGCAGAAATCGCCAAGGCCGCGCCGGAGGGTGTCGATGTCTATTTCGACAATGTCGGCGGTGAAACGCTGGAGGCCATCCTCCCGCTGATGCGCCTGCATGGCCGGGTCGCGGTCTGCGGCATGATCGGGCAGTACAACGATGCCGATCACCCGCACGGGGTGACCACGCTGTGGCAACTGGTGGTGAACCGGCTGAAGGTGCAGGGCTTCATCACCTATGACTACATGGACCGCCTGGAGGAAGCGCAGCGCGAGCTCGATGGCTGGGTGGCGCAGGGCAAGCTGAAGCCGCTCGCCAACTTGCGCGACGGTTTCGACAAGCTGCCCGAGGCCTTCATCGACCTGATGAGCGGCAAGACCATCGGCAAGACCATCGTGAGGATTTGAACCGCATGGGACGTCTGGCCGACAAGATTGCCTTCATCACCGGCGGAGCGTCCGGCCTCGGCGAGGCGATTGCCCGTCGCTACGTCGCCGAAGGCGCGCATGTCATCATTGCCGACATCGACGTGGCCGGAGGCGAAGCGCTGGTGGCACAACTGGGCGCAGCCGCGCGCTTCGTGCGGCTTGACGTGTCGGACGAAGCCAGCTGGCTGGCGGCACTCGGCACCTGCGAGCGGCTGGATGTGCTGGTCAACAACGCCGGCATCACCACGCTCGGCTCGATCGAGGAGGTTACCCTCGCGCAGTTCATGCACGAGATCGATATCGACGTGGTCGGCGTGTTCCTCGGCTGCAAGCATGTGATCCGGCTGATGCGCGAGGCGGGTGGATCGGTGATCAACATGTCTTCGATGACCGGGGTGCGCGCGCAGGGCAACCTGTTCGCCTACAACGCCGCCAAGGCAGCAGTCACCCACATGACCAAGAGCTGCGCGCTGCATTTTGCCGAGCAGGGCTATCCGATCCGCTGCAACTCGGTGCATCCGGGCGCGATCCATACCCCGATCATCGACAAGGTGCTGGCCCAGTCGAGCGATCCCGAGGCGCTCTACGCCTCGTTCGTCGCCACCCACCCCATCGGGCGGCTGGGCAAGCCCGAGGAAATCGCCGCCATCGCGGTCTACCTCGCCAGCGACGAATCCGCCTTCGCCACCGGTGCGGAGTTCCGCATCGACGGGGGCTCCACGTTGTGAGCGTGCCGATCCGCCAGGTCGCCTATTTCTGCGAGGACATTCGCGCGGCGGCCACGGCGCATCACCGGCGCTTCGGTTCAGGACCGTATTTCGTCGCAGACAACATCCCGCTCGCTGCCTCGATCCATCGCGGGGAAGTGCGGCCTTTCGATCACAGTTCGGCCTATGGGCAATGGGGCGAGGTGATGATCGAATTCGTCCAGCAGAACAATCCCGGCCCCTCGGCCATGCGCGACATGTATCCGGAGGGTTCGGGTCGGTGGGGGCTGCATCATGTGGCGCTGTTCGTCGATGATGTCGATGCGGCAGCGGCGCAGCTCGCGGCGGAAGGCTTTCCCACGGCGCAGCGCTCGGTGATGGCCGATGGTTTCGTCTTCGCTTTTGCCGACACCGTGTCCGCCTATGGCCACATGACCGAACTCTATTCCCCGCTGCCTGCCCTGACCGGTTTCTACGCCATGGTCAGCGAGGCCGCGCGCAGCTTTCGTGGCGGGGACCTGATCACCACCGTTGCATTCGAATAGGACTACCGTGAGCGAAAACTGGCTTTCCTTCATCGCCGAGCGCGATTTTCCCGAAGAGGGCAAGGCCACCGGCAAGCTGGGCGGCTGGCACGTGCTGGTGGCCAGGACCGACAGCGGGTTCCACGCGGTCAATGATCGCTGCACCCACCAGGCGGCGCTGATTTCTACCGGGCGGGTGCGGCGCGGGGCGATCATGTGCCCGCTGCACGGCGCGCGTTTCGACATGGCCAGCGGCCGCTGCATCGGCGGCGCCTATCGCGATCTGCGCACGTTCGCGGTGCGGGTGGTGGACGGCATGATCGAAGTGGCCGTCCCCGACGAACCGCCGGGGATGGAGGAACTGCCCGTCGCCGGGTGAGCGAATTGGCGGCGTGCAGAACCGGCTCTGTTGCATCGCCCCCCTCGCACCAGTCACAGGTTCGCTGCCCGCGATGCCGGGCTAGTCTTCCCGGCAAGACCATACGGGAGAGACTGACGCCATGCCCTTCACCGGCCCCTTCGAAGATCGCCTCGCCATTCGCGAATTGCTGGAAACCTATGCCGATGCGGTGACGCGCTGCGATGCGGCGGCCTGGGGTGAGACCTGGGCGGAGGATGGGGTCTGGTCGATGCCTGACTATCCCGAATTTCCCACCCAGCACGGCAAGGCCGCCATCGTCGGCTTGTGGGTAGAGGCGATGAAACAGTTTCCCGGGATCATGTTCGAAGCCTGGCCGGGTTCGATCGAAGTGACCGGGAACCGCGCCACGGTGCGCAGCTACACGTCCGAGATCTATGACCAGGACGGCCTGACCAAGCGTGATCGCGGGGTCTATGAAGACAGCTGCGTCAAGGTGGACGGCCAGTGGCGTTTTGCCAGCCGCACCTTCCGCAACATCCACCGCCAGCACGCTGCCAAAGGCTGCTGATCGGGCAGTGGCTGTCCAAGGTAACGCTACCTGACAAAAGGGATAGGAAGGGGGCGGTCCTGTCATAAAAGGCAGTACTGCCCCTTTTTCTGCCCGCCTACTTCACTCCTCTGCCGACGCGCCGGATCTGGCGACGGACGGTCAATACAGGGGAGAGCTATGGCTGTAGAAGCAGTGGCAGGCCGCATGGTCCTGCGTTCAAGGTTTGCCAATTCGATGCGCATTGCGGCGCTGGCGGCAAGCTGCCTGGTCGCCATGCCGGCCTTCGCGCAAAGCGCCCCTGCCGCCGAGGAACAGTCCGATAACGGACTCGACACGATCACCGTCACCGCCCGCAAGCGTGTGGAAGACGTGCAGTCGGTGCCGGTCGCGGTCAGCGCGCTGAGCGGCGCGGCGCTGGAGAACCGCTTCGTGCCGGACGTGCGCTCGGTCGCCAAGTACATTCCCAACGTCCAGCTCGGCCAGGTCCAGTATTCGGGCGCGACGCTTTCGGCCTCGATCCGCGGCATCAGCTTCGCCGACATCGAGCGTTCGTTCGAACCGGCGGTCGCCACCTCGGTCGATGGCATCTTCCTCGCCTCGAACACCGGTGCGCTGGTTGACATGTTCGACGTTGAATCGATCGAAGTGCTGCGCGGCCCCCAGGGCACGCTGTTCGGCCGCAACACCGTGGGCGGCATCATCAACATCAAGCGCAGCCGGCCCACCGGCGAACTGGGTGCCAAGCTTTCCGCCACGGTCGGTTCCTATGGCCGCCACGATTTCAAGGGCGTGTTCAATGCGCCGCTGGTGCAGGACGTGCTGGCGCTGAAGGTCGGCGTGTTCTCGATCAACAGCCACAGCTTCACCTATGACGCGGCGACCAAGAAGGCCGAACCTGGCCTCAGCCGCCTTGACGTTCAGGGCAGCCTGCTGTTCACGCCCGCGCCCAACTTCGAAGCGCTGCTCAGCTACGAGCATCTGCGCGACCGTTCGCACTATCCCAACCCGGTCAACATGTCGCTCGCCAAGGGTTCACCGCTGGACGAACTCGCCTGCGTCGTCGGGCTGTGTTACGCCAACCACAAGGCAGCCTATGAATCGAGCGGCTTCCGCGCCTCGTTCGGCGGCATTCCCTTCTCTGCCCCGCTTGATGGGGACAACGTCACGCTCAACATGAAGTATTCGGGCGACCACTTCGATGTGGTCTCGGTTACCGGATACATGAAGAACAAGGACAGCCTCGACATCGACAACATGGGCGATGCGATCGCCCCCGGCACGCCGTTCTTCCACCCGGTCCGTCACCTGCATGGCAACCAGTTCAGCCAGGAACTGCGGGTCGATACCAGCTTCGACGGCATGTTCAACGTGGTGGCGGGGTTGTACTACTTCCAGTCGACCTATGCGCTCGACAACCAGAGCGTCTACGTCGCCGATGCCAACCAGAACCCTGCCAATCTGGTCGATACCTTCGACGCCGGGCAGACCGCCAAGTCCTACGCCGCTTTTGCCGAAACCTATTGGAAGCTGGGCGAAACCACCCGTCTGACGCTGGGCGGGCGCTATACCCACGAAACCAAGGACTTCCACGTCAACAAGCCGGCGCCCTATACCGTTCCGGCGTTCAGCTGCCCCGATCCGAAGTCCACCTACGCGCCCTGTGCCAATCCGCATCTCGCGTTCAACCGCTTCACCCCGCGCGTGTCGATCGATCACAACTTCACACCCGACGTGATGGCCTATGCCTCGTGGTCGCGCGGGTTCCGTTCGGGCGGGTGGAACGGCCGTCCCGGCTCGCTGCCGCAGACGATCGGGCCGTACCAGCCTGAAACCGTCGATAGCTACGAAATCGGCCTGCGCACCAAGTTCGATGACAGCAAGGCCTTGTTCAACCTGACGGTGTTCCAGACCGACTACAAGAACAAGCAGGAAGACCAGATCCGCACCAACCCGCTCAACCCGGCCTCGACGATCACCTTCGTCGAAAACGCGGGCAAGGCGCGGTTCCAGGGCGTGGAAGCGGAAATGCAGTACCGGCCGATCCCGCCGCTGCACTTCTTCGGTTCGATGGGCTATCTCGACGCCAAGTACCTGCAGTTCATCGACGGCACCGGCAAGGACGTCAGCGCCAGCAAGCAGCTGCGCTACGCGCCCAAGTGGAACGCCAGCTTCGGCGGTGATTACACCATCGATCTGGATGGCGATAACACGCTGATGATCGGTTCGAACGTGAAGTACGTTGATCGCTACGCCACCGAGTCGAGCGTCGACTGGGCTGGCCTCAGCCGCGAGATCATTCCATCGCACACCTCGGTCGATGGTTCGATCACCTATACCGGCCACTTTACCGGGATGAAGGAGTTCAAGCTTTCCGCCTTCATCGCCGACGCCTTCCACGGCGGTGGGCGGATCGTGCGTTCCAGCTATGCTGGTCCGTTCTGGTTCGGCGATCGCGTGCCCAACCGGACCTGGGGCGTGGAACTGCAGCTCGGCTTCTGATCCGCAAATTCCGCGTGATCGCAAAGGCGCCCGTCTTCCCATGGGGAGGCGGGCGCTTTGGTGTTCGGGGGAGGATGCCCCCCGTCAATTCGCTAGGTGGAGCATCGGCTCCGCTGGTGCAGTCTGCCGGGCTTGAGAGGAATGATCCATGACGCAAAACCGGTTCTGGCGGCTGGATGCCCATCCGCAGGGGCATGACTTCGCCGCCGCGCTCAGCCTGCAAGCCGCGCCGCTGGCGCCGCTGGGTGAGGGGGAGGTTCGGGTGAGGGCGCAGTATCTGTCGATGGATGCCGGCACCCGCATGTGGATGACCCCGCGCACCGATGGCTACCAGCCGCCGCTGCCGCTCGGCTCACCGATGATCGGGGTGGCCATGGGCCGGGTGAGCGAGAGCCGCGATCCGCGATTTGCCGAAGGCGCGCTCGTGCGCGGCTTCGGGCAATGGGCTGACTATTCGACCGTGCTGCCGGACATGGCCGGGCTCGAACTGCTCGACGAAAGCGTCGCTGACATCCGCCAGCATTTCGGCGCGCTGGGCATGAATGCCTGGACCGCGCTGGTGGGCGTGCAGGAAATCGCCAGGGTGCAGCCGGGCGAATGGCTGGTGGTCTCCGCCGCCGCCGGGGCGACCGGCAGCCTGGCCTGCCAGATTGGCCGCAACCTGGGTGCCAGGGTAATCGGCATCGCCGGTGGGCCGGACAAATGCCGTTTCCTGACCGAACAGCTCGGCGCAGAGATTGCCATCGACTATCGCGGGCAGGACGTGGCGGCGGAACTGGCCAGGGTGGAAGGCGGGGTGCATGCCTATTTCGACAACGTTGGCGGCCCACTGCTCGATGCGGTGCTGCCCAACATGGCGCATTACGGACGCGTCGCGGTCTGCGGCATGGTTGCTGCCTATGACAGCGACGTGCCGCTGCCCGGGCCTGCCCGGTTCGATCAGGTGCTGATGCGGCGGCTGCGTATCGAGGGTTTCTTCATCCCCGATTTCCTCCACCGGGGCGCGGAATTCCTGCCGCAGCTGCGCCGCTGGCTCGACGAGGGCAAGCTCACCACGCGCTTTGACGAGACGGCGGGGCTGGAGAACGTGCTCGTCGCCTATGACCGGATGCTCAGCGGCAAGAGCACCGGCAAGGTCATCGTCAGGCTGGACGCCTGATGCCGATCATCCATCACCGCGCGGAACTGCAATGCCTTGTCGCCGTGCGCGGTCATCCGTTTGACCGCACGGCCTTTGACTCGGTGTTTCAGGGCATGGCTGGCATTTCGGCCACCATGGTCGATCAGCCCGCCGCCGCGCGGCTGATGAACCCTGATGGCATGCGCGGGTTCGACGTGCTGGTGCTGTACGACATGCCGGGGCTGGATTTCGAGGCGGGCGAGGGCGCGCCGCTCTATCTGGAGCCGGAGCCTGCGCTGAAGGCTGGCTTCCGCGCGCTGCTGGAGCAGGGGAAGGGTGTGGTCGCGCTGCACCACGCGCTGGCTGGCTGGCCGAGATGGGGTGAATACCACCAATGGCTGGGCGGCCAGTTCCACTACCACCCCGGTCCGGACGGGCCAGACAGCGGCTATGCCCATGACGTTGCCTACGAGGTCGAAGTGCTGGGCGACCATCCGGTCACCCGGGGCCTGCCGCCGCGCTTCGCCATGACCGATGAGCTTTACCTCTGCCCGCAGTTCCCCGAAGGCGCGGTGCCACTGCTGCGCTCTACCGCGCGCTTCACCCGCGATCACTTCTGGTCCGCCGACCTCGCGGTGCGCGGTCGGCTGCATGACCGCGAGGGCTGGGAGCATCCCGAAGGGTCGGACGTGATCGGCTGGGCGAAACAGGTGCTGGCCAGCCGGCTGGTCTATCTGCAACCGGGCGACGGCCCCTCGGCCTATGACAACCCGCATTACCGCGCGCTGGTGGAGAACGCGGTGCGCTGGGTGGCGGATCGACCATGATCCTCCCCGCGCGCGGGGAGGATTTGCCCTGCTAACCGCCCGCCTTCAGTGCGCCATCATGCCGCCATCGACGACGAACTCCGCGCCGGTGATGTAGCGCGCTTCGTCCGAGGCGAGGAACAGGTTCATGTTGGCGATGTCCATCGGATCACCCATGTAGCCCATCGGCACCAGTGCCAGGGTGGCATCATAGTTGTCGGCGTTGTCTTCGGCGGCAACGCCCTGCATGTTGGTCAGGATCATGCCGGGGTGGACGGTGTTGACCCGGATCTT
>JAGWTB010000008.1 GCA_028869175.1 Sphingomonadales bacterium | reverse complement strand
AGATCAAACACTTCAGACGCATCGCAACCCGATACGACAAACTCGCCAGAAACTACGCCGGCTTCCTCAATCTCGTGGCGGCACTCAAATGTTGCCTATGAATGTAAACACCGCCTAAGGCTTGTTCGCAAGGAATTCCGCTGGCACGGCAGGCTTGCCGCTGTCACCGCTGGCGAACTCGCCGTGCTTCTTTATCACATAGGCATCGGGCGAGGCGGCGCGTTCGCGCAGGGTGTCCCAGACCTCGTCATGCGTCGGCACGATGATCCGCCCCGCTTCCATGCCATCGGCCAGGATGCGGGCGGTCTCTTCCTGCGATTTCACTGTCAGGTGGCTGCCCGGCGCGCGCATGGTGTAGTTTTCCGACCAGTGCTTCATGCCCAGCACCGATGTGGTCATCACCGGGCCGGGGCACAGGCACGATACCCGGACGCCGTGGTCCATGCCGTAGACCGCCAGGTTCTCGGACAGCGAAACCACCGCCGCCTTCGAGGCGGCATAGTGCATCCGGCTGGTGGCGAAGGGATAGAGCCCGGCGAAGCTGGCAGTATTCACCACATGCCCGCGCCGCCGCGCGATCATCCCCGGCAGCACCGCCTCGATCGCGCGGACCATGCCGAAGAAGTTGATGTCCATCATCTGCTGCCAAGCGGCTACCGGAATGTCTTCCGGATTGCCGCCAGAGAGGATGCCCGCGTTGTTCATCAGGATGGCGAGCGGGCCCAGAGCCGCCTCGGCGCTCGCAACCGTGGCCTTGACCGAGGCGTCGCTCGAAACGTCGCATGGGAGGGCAACGGCCTCACCCCCGGCCTCGCGGATCAGCGCGGCGGCTTCCTCCGCGCCTTCAAGGTCCAGGTCCGCGACGGCCAGCCTTGCACCGCGCCGGGCGAATTCGCGCGCCACTTCGCGTCCGATATTGCGACCGCCGCCGATTACCAGGGTTGCCGCACCAGCAAAGGGCACCGGCGGCACGGGGTTATGGATTGTCATGGGCTTGCACGTTCCTCAGCCAATTGTCCGGAATCTCTATCGTCCTTTCCACACCGGCACTCGCTTGTCGAGGAAGGCGCGCGGGCCTTCGTGCGTGTCTTCCGCCGCCTGCCAGTGGCGGTAGGCGGGAAGGTCCGCCTGTCCGGATAAGGCATCGGCCAGGCAGGACTGGTCAAGCCCCCAGGCGGCGAGCTGCTTGGTCAGATGCACGGCCAGCGGCGCGTTGGCGCGGATTTCGGCGCAGAGCGCGGCGACGGTGTCATCGAGCTTTGCTTCCGCCACCACGGCGCTGACGAAGCCCATGGCCACGCCCTCTGGCGCGGCGATCTGCCGTCCGGTCAGCAGCGGGATCATCGCCTGCTTGATCCCCGACTGCCGTACCAACCGGTGGATGCCGCCGCCCAGCGCGATCAGCCCCACTTTGGGTTCGGGCAGGCCGAACCGCGCGGTGTCGGCGGCGACGATCATGTCGCAGGCCAACGCGAGTTCAAAGCCGCCACCCAGCGCCAGTCCGCGCACCTTGGCGATCACCGGCTTGTCTAGATCGAAGCGTGCGGCGATCCCGCCATAGCCGTGCGGCGGATAGGTGCGGCCTACCGGATCGCCCGACAGGTCACTTCCCGCGCAGAAAGCCCGTTCTCCCCCACCGGTCAGCACGCAGACCTCGAGTGCCGGATCGGCGGCAAAGCGGTTGAACGCCGTCTCCAGCGCCTCGTGCATCGCGCCGGTCAGCGCGTTGAGCTTTTCCGGTCGGTTGATGGTGATGGTGAAAACACCCTCGGCGGCATCGGTCAGGATCGCGGCATTGCTCATGCAGGGCAGCCTAGCCGACATCGCGCGGGCGGGCAAAGTGGCACTGGCGCAGGTTGATAGTGTGTACTATCTTTCTTCCGGCAGGCGATTCCCCCTGAAGTGGGGCCGCGCACGGGAGAGAGACATGCTGCAACTCGATGGGCTGGGCTATCGCGGCAAGACGGTGGTGGTCACCGGCGGTGCTTCGGGGATGGGCGAGCAGGTCGCCCGCATCCTCGGCGAACTGGGGGCCTTGGTCCACATCGTCGACATCCAGCCGCCCAAGGTGCCCTGCGCCGCATTCCACGCCTGCGACCTGTCCGACTTCGCCCAGGTCCGCGCCACGGCGCAGGTGCTCAAGGCCGTCGCGCCGATCCACTTCCTGTTCCCCTGCGCTGGCCTGCCGCCGCACCTCAAGGGGGCATTGTATTGCATGCGGGTGAACTACATCGGCACCCGCCTGCTGGTCGAAAGCCTGCTGCCCGCGCTGGCAGATGGTGCCGGCATCGCGCTGATTTCTTCCGACGCGGCGATGGGCTGGCAGAAGAACCTGGCCCAAAGCCTGGAAATGCTGGCGATCACCGACCCCGACGAAGCCTATGCCTGGTGCGAGGCCGATCCGGAAAAGCGCGTGCGCGACGGTTATACCACCTCGAAGGAAATGCTGGTGGTCTGGGTGAGCCATGCCGCCGTGCGCTATGGCAACGAACGCCGCATCCGCTTCAACGCCATCGGCCCCTGCCCGACGAAAACCGCCTTCATGGAGCAATCGCTGGCCACCGGGGCGGTGACCGAGGAATTCCTCGACGCCTGGCCCTATCCCTCGCTCGGCCGCATGGCGACGGCGGAGGAGCAGGCCTGGCCGCTGGTCCTGCTGAACAGCCCGCTCAACGGCGCGGTGACCGGGGCCTTTCTCTACACCGATCAGGGCTTCGCCAGCGGGGCCATGGTCGGTGCGATCGACATGGCGTTCATGATGGGCGCGAAGAAGGCCTGAGCGGGAGGGCACGATGACCGAGATCGATCCGAAGATCCTTACCTACCTTGCCGACCTCGAAGGCGCGGTCGGCAACCTCAAGAACACATGGCGGCCCGACGATCCGGCCTATCGCGCCGACGTCTACCGCCAGACGATGACCAGCCTGTCCTACGCCTATTTCATGTACTTCCACGCCGATGCCGAACACCCGGACTGGGCACCGCTGTGGAACCCGGTCTACACGCTGCAGCCCAACCCGGACGACATCTATACCCAGTCACCGATCCGCGGCGATCTGGTCTACCGCGTCTCGGGCAACCGGGGGACCTGCAAGATCCTGTCCTTCACCACCCAGAAGTTCCTTTCCGGCACGGTGGACGAGATGCCGCGCGACGGCAGCGGACACAACGAGGTCGACACCAACGACCTCGGCATCGGCCTTGGCGAGGACTTCGAGATTATCTTCAGCGCCGAGCGGCCCGAGGGCCATACCGGCCACTGGGCACCGATCCACCCGCAGGCGGGCGCGATGTACACCCGCTTCCGCTCCTATGACTGGGAGAAGGAGGTCGATCCGGTGCTGTCGATCGAATGCCTCAGCCCGGTCGGCCCCAAGCCGCGCCTGACGCCCGGGCAGATCCTCGACCGCATCCGCGAAATGGCCAAGCTGCCGCGCCGCAAGACCAACCTCTATTTCGGCATGCAGAACGCGGTGAAGGATGCCGTGGGCTTCAACGTGTTCCAGCCGGTGCGCTATGCCGGGGCGCTGGTGAAGCAGACCTACTGGCCCGCCTGCTTCCAGTTCGCCGAGGACGAGGCGCTGATCATCGAGACCGACCTGCCGGCTCACGCGCCCTACTGGAACGTGCAGCTCAACGACCCCTATTTCAACGCGCTGGAATATGTCTACCGCCTGTCCAGCACCAACGGCCACATGGCGCGGGTGAGCAGCGACGGAAGGTTCCGTGCGGTGATCGCGCTGACCGATCCGGGGGTGCCCAACTGGCTTGACCCGGCGGGCTACACCGAAGGCGGCATCTATGGCCGCTGGTACGAATGCAGCGACGAGCCGGTGCCGACGATCAAGCGCGTCAAGCTGGCTGAGCTGCGCGACCACTTGCCCGCCGATACCCCCGTGGTGACGCCGGAGGAGCGCGCCGAAGAGCTGCGCCGCCGGGTGCGCGCCTGCCAGCGCCGGCGGCGGTGGTAGGCGATGGAACTCGGCTTCGACCCGCCCGAAAGCTTTCGCCACGCGCTGGACCGCCTGCACGAGACGGTCACCACTGCCTCGGGGCTGGGCGACTTCGGGCCTGACGATTACCTGCCGGGGCTGAAGACCCTGCTGCAGTCGATGGATTACGATCCGCATTTCTCGGAAACGGGCCGCCGCGCGGCCTGGGGGATGCTGGTGGAAGTGCTGCGCGGGCGCGCCCACGCCTACCGGTCGATGAAGGACAACCCGGGCTGGGAAGGCGCGGCGCTGGTCTCGCCCGTGGTCATCACCGGGGTGCCGCGCACCGGCACCACCGCGCTGCACCGGCTGCTGGCCGTCGACCCGCGTTTCCAGGGCCTGCAGACCTGGCTGCTCGACAGCCCGATGCCGCGCCCGCCGATCGATACCTGGGGAGACTACCCGCAGTATCGCCGGACAGTTGCCGCGCTCGACGCGCAATATGCCGCTGCGCCCAATTCCAAGGCGGCGCATTTCCGCGCCGCCGAGGAGGTCCACGAATGCTGCATGATCATGCGCCAGTCGTTCGTTTCCAACCTGTGGTCCTGCGGCTGGTCAGCGGCAAGCTATGACGCGTGGTGGCAGTGCCAGAGCGAGGAACCGGCCTATCGCCACCTCTCCCGCTGCGTGCGGCTGATCGGGCTGAACGAGCCCGACAAGCGCTGGCTGCTCAAGAACCCCGGGCATATCGAGCACCTCGACCTGCTGTTCGCCGTGTTCCCCGACGCCCGGGTGATCCAGACCCACCGCGATCCGGCCAAGGCCGTGCCCAGCCTTGTTTCGCTGCTGATGAACCTCAACAATGTCATGGAAGGCGATCGCCCGCAGCAACGCGCCGAAATCCTGCTGCGGCGCGAAGTGGCCAAGTGGGCCAATGCGGTGCGCAAGGCCGACAAGGTGCGCGAAAGCCATCCGGGCCGGGTGCTCGACGTGGTCCACGCCGATTTCCACGCGCGCCCGATGCAGGTGGTCGAGGCGATCTATGCCTTCATCGGCATGGACATCCCCGACACCACCCGCGCCGCTCTGGCCAAGCGAATCGCCGAAAAACCCGAAATGCAACACGGCGCCCACCGCTATGCCATCGCCGATTTCGGCATGAGCGAAGCAGAGGCGCGCGAGCCGTTTGGTGACTATGTCCAGCGCTTCGATCTGGTGGAGGGCGGGCGGTGAGGGGCTGCGTTCTCCCCTCGCCTTCAGGGGAGGGGTTGGGGGTGGGGCCTGTCCGCCGGACACGGCGTTGCAATCGACCGAGACGCCCCACCCCAACCCCTCCCCTGAAGGGGAGGGGCTTTGGCCTTGCGCAAGGAACCCCGCACCCATGAAAGCCGCGATCTACCCCGGCGAGGGCAAGCCCATCGTCATCGAGACTTTGCCCGATCCCGAACCCTGCCCCGGCGAGCTGCTGATCCGCATCGACCGCTGCGGCATCTGCGGCACCGACCTTGCCATGACGCGCGGGGCGATGTGGGATTTCGGCAAGGGCGTGCAGTTCGGCCACGAATTCGCTGGCGAGGTGATTGGTCTGGGCAAGGGCGTGGAAGGCTGGAAGCCGGGTGACCGTCTGGCCGTGCTGCCCTCGGTCGCCTGCGGGCAGTGTGACAGCTGCCGCAGCCACGGCAACAACGTGCTGTGCCATGAACCCGTACCGCAGGCCTCGGTCGGCTTTGCAGAGTTGGCGCGCATCCCGGTCTCGGTGGCGACGCGGCTACCGTCCACGCTTTCCATGGCCGACGGTGCCTTGATCGAGCCGATGGCGATCAGCCTCTATGGGGTGAACTTCGCCCGTATCCAGCCGGGCGACCGGGTGCTGGTGCTCGGCGGCGGCACGGTGGCGCTCTATGCCATGTACTGGGCGCGGCGGCTGGGAGCTGGACGGATCGTCGCCATGTCGCGCTCGGAGCGCCGACGCGACCTGTCGCTGGCCATGGGGGCCGATGCCTTCGTTCCTTTCGGGGCCAACGAAGTCGCCGAAGCGAAGGACGCATTGGGCGGCGCACCGCAGGTGGTGCTCGAATGTGTCGGGGCGGAGGGCATGCTGGGCAAGGCGGTGAGCCACGCCGCGCAGTTCGCCCGGATCGTTTCGCTGGGGTTCTGCACCGCGCCCGATCCACTTATGCCGGCCATGGCCGCTTACAAATGCGTCTCGATGCAGTTCGCCGTTGGCTATTCGATGAAGGAATTCCTCTACATCGCCGATCAGCTCGACCGTGATCGCATCCACGGCGGCGGGCATGTCGATCCCAAGGCGCTGGTCACCGCGAACATCGCGCTCGCAGACTTGCCCGCCACCTTCGCGCGTCTGCGCGAGCCGAACCAAGAGACCAAGGTTCACGTGCAATGCGCGGCATGAGCGAGGCGACCGTCATCTCTGGCGGCGATTGGCGCATGCGGTAGAGGTTGCACATCAGCCGATCCCCGCGTTGCCCGCCACCCAGCAGGCCAGCGCCAACAGCAGGCCCGCCGTGCGGTTGGCGCGGAAGCGGGTGAGGGCGCCTTCGCCGTCGTCCGGGTCCAGCGTCAGCGCTTGCCAGATCAGGTGCAATGCCACGGGTGCCAGCGCGAGCAGCGCCAGCAGGTCATGGCGCAGCAGCCAGAATGACACTGACCAGCAACCAAGCGCCGCCACGTAGAAGGCGAGCACGCCGCCGCGCACGTGCCGGCCCAGCGCTCGCGCCGACGAGCCTATGCCCACCAGCGCATCGTCCTCGCGGTCCTGGCAGGCATAGATCGTGTCATAACCCACGCACCAGAACACCGCTCCGGCATAGAGCCAGGCCATCACCGCCATGCCGTCGCCGCGCAGCGCCGTCCAGCCGACCGGCACGCCCCAGGTGAAGACCAGGCCCAGCCAGGCCTGCGGGAACGGTGTCCAGCGCTTC
Source organism: Sphingomonadales bacterium (assembly GCA_028869175.1). Taxonomy (GTDB): domain Bacteria; phylum Pseudomonadota; class Alphaproteobacteria; order Sphingomonadales; family Sphingomonadaceae; genus Novosphingobium. The sequence continues at coordinate 48,339 of JAGWTB010000008.1, read as the reverse complement.
ATGAAGGGATAGAGCGCCACCAGTGCCAGGCTGCCCAGCGCCACCAGCTGCGCCTGCCAGCGCAACTGCAACAGCACGATCAGGCCGATCAGGCACAGTGCGCCCAGCCACAGCCATGCCGCGCGCGGGCTCACCGCGCCGCTCGCCACGGGCCGCGCGGCGGTGCGGGCGACTTGCCGGTCAAGATCGGCATCGACGATGTCGTTATAGACGCAGCCCGCCCCGCGCATCGCAACAGCGCCCAGCAACAGCCAGGCGAGCAGCGCCCACTGGCCTTGGCCGCCGGCCAGCAACACGCCCCAGGCGCAGGGCCAGTACAGCAGCCACCAGCCAATCGGCCGGTCGAACCGCGCGAGCTGCGCATAGTCGCGCAGCGGCTGCGGCAGGGCGGAAACCAGCCCGCGATGCTGGCTGTCGGGGACCACTTGGGACGTCATCGCCAGCGATCTAGCCCAAACGATGTGTGCAGGCTATGGCCCTGCCATGTCCGCTACCCCCGCCTGGCCGCCAAAAAGCGCCCCGCGCCTGTTCGTTCCCGGCCCCTTGGCCGAGGGCGCGGCAGTGCGAATCGACGGGGCGCAGGCGCACTATCTGGCGCGGGTCATGCGCGTCGCGCCCGGCGATGCGGTGATGCTCTGCGACGATGTGACCGGCGAATGGCTGGGCCGGGTGACTGCGGCGGGCAAGCGCGACGTCGATCTGATCGCAGAGCGCCAGACCCGACCGCGCGAGGCCGTGCCCGATTTTACCCTGATCCCCGCGCTGCTCAAGAAGGATCGCTTTGATCTGGTGCTGGAAAAGGCCACCGAACTGGGCGTGGCGGCGATCCAGCCGGTGCTTACCCGGCGCTGTGTGGCCGACAAGCTCAACCCGGAACGCGCCGCTGCACTGGTGACCGAGGCGGCGGAACAATGTGCCCGCACCGCGCTGCCCGTGCTGGCCGCGCCGGTGAAGCTTGAGGCGCTGCTGAAAGGCTGGCTGGCGGACCGCGCCCTGTTCTTCGCCGATGAGAACGGCGGCGAGCCGGCCGCCGCTGCCTTTGCCGCGCATAGCGGCCCCGCTGCGTTGCTGGTTGGCCCCGAAGGCGGCTTTGATGAGGCCGAACGCGCAGCGATCCGCGCGTTGCCGCAGGCTCGCCCCATCAGCCTTGGCCCCCGCATCCTGCGCGGCGAAACCGCAACGATCGCGGCTGTGGCGCTGTGGATGGCGGTGTCGGGCGACTGGAAAAGCGATTAGTAAGCGGAGCAAACAATTCGCTGGCGCAAGCGCTGGTCACGCACTAATTCCCGCGCCATGTCTACGCGGCAAATTTCGGATCGAGACGATCCGGTGATCGAGCATTTGGGGCAACTTGCCGAGCCGATGGCAGCGGGTGAAAAGCCGCGCGAGCGCTGGCGGATCGGAACCGAGCATGAAAAGCTGGTCTACGCGGTCAGCGATCATCACGCACCGTCCTATGAGGAACCCGGCGGCATCCGTGACCTGCTGCTGGCGCTTGGCGAATTCGGCTGGGAGCCGATCGAGGAAGGCGGCAAGGTCATCGCCATGGGCGGGTCCGATGGAACCGTCAGCCTGGAGCCGGCGGGCCAGCTGGAACTCTCCGGCGCGCCGCTGGTCAACCTGCACCAGACCTGCGCCGAAACCGGGCGTCACCTGCAACAGGTGAAGGCCATCGGCGAACGTACCGGCACGGGTTTTCTCGGGCTGGGCATGTGGCCCGACAAGCGGCGCGACGAGCTGCCGGTGATGCCCAAGGGCCGTTATGACATCATGCTGCGCCACATGCCGCGCGTCGGCACGATGGGCCTCGACATGATGCTGCGCACCTGCACCATCCAGGTCAATCTCGACTATGCCAGCGAAGCGGACATGGTGCAGAAGTTCCGCGTTTCGCTGGCGCTGCAACCGCTCGCCACCGCGCTGTTCGCCAATTCGCCGTTTACCGAGGGCAAGCCCAACGGCTTCCTTTCCTATCGCAGCCACATCTGGTCGGACACCGACCCGGCGCGCACCGGCATGCTGCCCTTCGTGTTCGAAGAGGGTTTCGGCTACCAGCGCTATGTCGATTACATGCTCGACGTGCCGATGTACTTCGTCTTCCGCGACGGCAGGTACATCGACGCCGCCGGGCAGAGCTTCCGCGATTTCCTAGCCGGAAAGCTGCCCGCGCTGCCGGGCGAGCGGCCGACTTTCGGCGACTGGGAGGATCACCTCTCCACCGCATTCCCCGAAGTGCGGTTGAAGAGCTTCCTCGAGATGCGCGGTGCCGACGGCGGGCCGTGGGACCGCATCTGCGCCTTGCCCGCGTTCTGGGTGGGCCTGCTCTACGATCAGACTGCGCTCGACGCTGCCTGGGATCTGGTCAAGGACTGGGGCATGGCAGAACGCGAAGCGCTGCGCAGCGCGGTGCCGAAACTGGCGCTGGATGCCCCCTTGCCCGGTGGCGGCACGTTGAAGGATATTGCCCGCGAAGTGCTCGACATTGCGCGTGCGGGGCTGAGCGCCCGTGCCCAGCTCAACGCGGCTGGCGATAACGAAAGCGGCTTCCTTGGCCCACTCTATGACATCGTCGAAAGCGGCAAGGTTCCCGCCCAGCGCCTGCTCGACAAGTTCCACGGGGAATGGGGCGGCGATCTGTCGCGGGTCTATGAGGAGCGCTTCTGATGGTGATCGTGCTGGGTGAGTTCCGCCTGCCGGCAGAGCGCATGGACGAAGCCCGCGCGATGATGGCCACGGTGATCGCCGCCACCCGCGCCGAAGCGGGCTGCCTGTCCTATGTCTATGCCGAAGACGTGCTTGATCCAGGGTTGATCCGGGTGAGCGAGGCGTGGGAATCGGCGGAGCAGCTGGCTGCGCATCTCCAGACACCGCACATGGCCGTTTGGGCGACGGAGCGCACCGGGCTGGGCCTGACCGGGCGGCGCATTACCCGCTACGATGCTGGCAACCCGGCCGAACTGTAGGGGCTGAGCGGCGCGGAGTTCACTCCGCCGGTTGCAGGCGCGGACCCGAGGGACGCAGAAGGCCGGTAAGGCGGCGCAGCGCCCGGGTTATCGGGCCATGTTCCGCCATCCATTCGTAATAGGCCCGGTATTTGGGGTCTTCTGCCAGCAGGTGCTTTTCCTCGGTCCGCGCGCGCCAATAGTAGATGGCGTTGGTCACGCAGATGAATGTGACGTTGCGTACCATGTCCACCACCGATCCGCTGGTGACGAGGAACGGCAGGGTGGAGCACCACCAGTAGGTGTTCTTGGCCAGATAGGCAGGGTGGCGGGTATATTTGTAGGGTCCGTTGGTGACGACGCCGCGATAGGTTAGGTTGGAAAAGCGGATGCCGAAGGCGAAAGTCGCCCAGGCGTAGATCGCCGTCAGGGTGACCAGCCAGGTGCCCCAGATCCACATCAGCGCGGGATGACCCTGCATCCACACGTCCCATTCGGCGGTGTTGGTCTGGTATGTCAGGATATTGCCCATGCCCATCATGACGAAGGGCGGATAGCACAGCAATGCCGCGACCCAGCCGGCAAGGTAGGGATTGGCGCTGCGGATCTGCGCGTCGAACGGCTTCAACGTCAGCAGGTAGCCGACGGTGCCGATCTGCACGTCGATGAAGAAGAACAGACCGTTGAGCGTACCCGTTGCCGAGGCAGGGCTTGCCAGGGCATCGCGGAAGTTGATGGTGGTCATGATCTGGAAACCGCCGGGCAGGATCGAGACCATGAAGGCCGTGAAGAAGCCCTTCACCGCCCAGGCGCGCAGATGGTGCCACACCTCGTCCAGTTCATAGGCCTCGCGCCCGATCAGCATGGCCCCGAAATGCCACGCCCCGTCGCGCGGGTTGTTCAGTCGGCGGTCAAGCCACAGGACATAGGGGACCGACAGGATGAACATCGGCACGGCGAACGTGGCGATGACATGCATGGCGAAGAGGAAGCTGTCCTTCCAGTACCAGCGGCACACGCAGTAGAAGAAGCCGATCAGCGCCCAGGTCGCCCAGAGGCCGGCCAGCTTGGTGATCGAGATGTCGATGATCGAGCGCAGCGGGCGCGGGTTTTTCCAGTCAATCCCGGTAGAGGCGCGCAAATGCACCTTGTCATGGAAGATCGACCACAACACCATCGGTACGGCGGCCACGAAAACCGAGAGCAGCGCGGCATTCGGCCCCGACAAGGGCGCGCGTGGGCCTGGCAGGTTCAGCGCCTCGCCGATCCCGGCCCAGTTGCGGCAAACAAGCAGCCAGACGAACAGGCCGACCAGGCCGACCAGGCCGACCGTGGAACTGACATCGCTTTCGGGACGCCCATCGGCGGCTTGCGGAGTGCTCATGCCCCGCAGCCCTAGGGAAAAAAGGTTAAGAACGCGGTAAGCGGCGCAGGTGCCGCACAGCGGATTGTGCTCGCAATAACAAATGCGGCGGGGCTTCTTGCCGTCCCTATCCCTCGCCGAAGCCGAAGGGTGCTTCGGTGCGGCGGTAATCGTCGCCGACGATCTCGCGGCCGATGGGCGGAACCGCGCGGGCCGGGCAGTCCGGGCGGTGACAAAGCCGGCAGGTAATGCCGATGGGCGTGGCCTCCACCCGGCGCGGATCGAGGCCCTGGGCATAGATCAGCTTCGGCGCGTGCTCGGCGGCGCAGGCAAGGGCCACGGCGCGCTCCACCCGGGGCCGGGCGTAACCGCCGCCGCCGGTATGGACCGTGCGGGCGATGGAAAAGAAGCGCTGGCCGTCGGGCAGTTCCAGCCACTGGGTCGTCACTTCACCCGGACGGCGGAACACCCCGTGGATCGACCACAACGGGCAGCCGCCGCCGTGTGCGGCGAAGGGAAAGCCCGCGCCGTCGAGCCGCTTGGAGACATTGCCGGCGGGATCGACGCGGATGAAGAAGAACGGCACCCGCTCGGATCCGGGCTTGTTCAGCGTGGTGAGGCGGTGCGCGGTCTGTTCGAAGCTGGTGCCGAACTGGCGGGCCAGCGCCTCGATGTCATAGCGCCGCTCCTCCACCGCGCGCGCAAACCGCTCGTACGGCATCAGGATCGCGGCAGCGACATAGCCTGCCAGCGCCCGGCGGACGAGGGTTTCGGCAGTCTTGCTCGCCAGCCCGGCCTCGCGCACCATGGCACCCAGTTCGGCGCGGCATTCGATGTAGGCGATCTGCAAGGCGATCTGGAAGGCGCGGCTGGGCGCAGACAGGGTATCGTCGAGCAGCAATTGCTGGTTGTGCCGGTCAAACCGGCGGAGCGACCCCATCAGCACTTCGCGCGGCAGCGAGCGCACCCGCACCGCATGGACCTTGCCCAGCCACGCGGCCCCCCCGCCGGCCTCGGCAATCGTGGTGGCAAGCGTTTCGCCGCGCGCATCGAGCGAGGGGAACCAGTTGCGCCGTGAGGCAACGAAGCGCCGCGCTTCGGCCACCGGGTCCGGGCCTTCGCCGCCACTGTCCGCGCGGTCGGCCAGCGCCGCCTGCTCGCGCGTCCAGGCGCCATAAAGCCGCAGCAGGGCTTCGGTGACGCCGGGGAATGATCCGGCAAGATCGGCCACTTCCAGCGGCGGCAGGTCGATATCCGCGAAGATCGGATCGCGCAGGATATCGCCCACTCGCCGGGCATAGTCCGCGCCCTCGTCGGTGGCGAGGTCGGCCATGTCGAGCTGGTAGCTGCGCGCCAGCCGCAGCAGCAGTTCGGCGGTAACCGGGCGCTGGTTGCGTTCGAGCAGGGCGACATAGCTGGGCGAAATTTCCAGATCGTCGGCCATGGCCTGCTGGGTAAGGCCAAGTTCGCGGCGCAGGCGCTTGAGGCGCGGGCCGAGGTAGAGTGGGCGAGTGACAGCCATACAACCATTCTTGTCAAGTATGCACAACTTTACAAGCAAAACCTGTAAAGCTTGACAACGGCACTTCACCGCCACTTTCCGCCTTGTGCACTGCGGCATAGGCAGGGGGCAACGCCATTGACCGAATCCGGAGCATCTCCCCATGACCTATTCGCAGACCATCAAGGAAGCCGGCGCAACCATCGCGCAGAACCCCGGAACCTGGGACGGGATCGACGCTGCCTCGGTCGCCCGCATGCGCTTGCAGAACCGCTTCCGCACCGGGCTTGATATTGCTCGCTACACCGCGAAGATCATGCGCGCCGATATGGCCGCCTATGACGCCGATCCGGCGAACTACACCCAGTCGCTCGGTTGCTGGCACGGCTTCATCGGCCAGCAGAAGCTGATCGCGATCAAGAAGCATTTCGGCACCACCAAGGGCCGCTACCTCTATCTGTCGGGCTGGATGGTCGCCGCGCTGCGCAGCGAATTCGGTCCGCTGCCTGACCAGTCGATGCACGAAAAGACCTCGGTCTCCGATCTGATCGCGGAACTCTACACCTTCCTCAAGCAAGCCGATGCGCGCGAGCTGGGCGGTCTGTTCCGCGAACTGGATGCCGCCAAGGCAGCCGGTGACGCGGTGAATACGCACCGCCTGCTGCACAAGATCGACGAATTCCAGACCCACGTGGTGCCGATCATCGCCGATATCGATGCCGGCTTCGGCAATGCCGAGGCGACCTACCTGCTCGCCAGGAAGTTCATCGAAGCCGGTGCCTGCTGCATCCAGATCGAAAACCAGGTCTCGGACGAGAAGCAGTGCGGCCATCAGGACGGCAAGGTCACCGTGCCACACGAGGATTTCCTCGCGAAGATCCGCGCCGTCCGTTACGCCTTCATGGAACTGGGCGTCGATGACGGGGTGATCGTTGCCCGCACCGATTCGCTGGGTGCCGGCCTGACCAAGCAGATCGCCTTTGTCCGCGAAAAGGGTGACATTGCCGACCAGTACAACAGCTTCCTTGATGTCGAGGATGTCGATCCCGCCAGCCTGGGCCACGGCGATGTCCTGATCGCCCGTGATGGCAAGCTGGTGCGTCCCAAGCGCCTGCCCAGCAACCTGTTCCAGTTCCGCAGCGGCACTGGCGAAGATCGCTGCGTGCTTGATTGCATCACGTCCTTGCAGAACGGCGCGGACCTGCTGTGGATCGAAACCGAAAAGCCGCACATCGGCCAGATCGGCGGCATGGTGAACCGCATCCGCGAAGTCATCCCCAATGCCAAGCTGGTCTACAACAATTCGCCCAGCTTCAACTGGACGCTCAACTTCCGCCAGCAGGTGTTCGATGCCTGGAGCGCGGAGGGCAAGGACGTTGCGGCCTATGACCGCGCCAAGCTGATGAGCGTCGATTACGACGGCACCGATCTCGCCGCCGAAGCCGATGAGCGCATCCGCACCTTCCAGCGCGATTCAGCGGCGCAGGCGGGCATCTTCCACCACCTGATCACCCTGCCGACCTACCACACGGCGGCGCTCAGCACCGACAATCTCGCGCGCGAATACTTCGGCGAGCAGGGCATGCTGGGCTATGTCAAGAATGTCCAGCGCGCGGAAATCCGCCAGGGGATCGCCTGCGTGAAGCACCAGAACATGTCAGGCAGCGATATCGGCGATGACCACAAGGAATACTTCGCCGGCGAAGCCGCGCTGAAAGCCGGCGGCGCTGCCAACACGATGAACCAGTTCGCGGCCTGATCCGCAGATTTTGAAAGAGGAGACGAGCCATGAGTGAACCCGCCCGCGCCCGCGCCGTCCTGTCGAACGCCGATTTCAAGCTGCTGCAGGAAGCCGTGCTGTTCTACATCAAGGCGAACGAAGACAGCCCCGAGGCCAACAAGTTCGTCCACCTCTACCACCGCCTCGGCAGCGCCGCCCCGCGCTGAGCGTAGCCAAGTTCCTGGGGAGGAAGGTTGACCCGCCGCGCTGGACCAGCGCGGCGGGTCATTCCTTTTTGGGGGCATATCTCTACTCGAAAAAGTTCGGAGCGGGTCGGAAGGCAACCCTACTCCGCCGCCAGCAGCTTTTCCGCCGCGCCCAGGTCAACGCTGACCAGCCGCGAGACGCCTTGCTCCACCATGGTCACGCCGAACAGGCGGTGCATGCGGCTCATGGTCACGGCGTTGTGGGTGACGATCAGGTAGCGGGTGTCGGTGTCCTGCGCCATCGCGTCGAGCAGGTCGCAGAAGCGTTCGATATTGGCGTCGTCCAGCGGGGCATCGACCTCGTCGAGCACGCAGATCGGCGCGGGGTTGGTGAGGAACAGGGCGAAGATCAGCGCTACCGCAGTCAGCGCCTGCTCGCCGCCTGACAGCAGGGTGAGCGATTGCAGCCGCTTGCCCGGCGGCTGGGCGAAGATTTCGAGGCCCGCCTCCAGCGGATCGTCCGAATCGACCAGCGCGAGGTGCGCCTGCCCGCCCTGGAACAAGCGGGAGAACAGCACGCGGAAATGGCCGTCGACCGCCTCGAAAGCGGCGCGCAGGCGTTCGCGGCCTTCGCGGTTGAGATTGCCGATCGAACCGCGCAAGCGGTTGACCGCTTCGTGCAATTCGGCCTGCTCGGCCGCGCTGGTGCCGTGCCGCGCTTCTGCCTCGGCCAGTTCATCGGCGGCGACGAGGTTGACCGGGCCGATGCGTTCGCGGTCGGCGATCAGCCGGTCATGTTCGGTGCTTTCCTGCGCGGCGGCGGCAACTTCGGCGGAGGCGAAGGTAAAGCGTTCGGGCAGCAGCGGCGGCGGGCACTGGAAGCGTTCGCCGGAAATGCCGGCCATCTCGGCGCGGCGGTTTTCCTCGTTCTCTGCTCGCGCGGCGGCACCGGCGCGCAGCTCGCGAGCGGAGGCGAGCGCCTCGTTGGCCTGGGCGAAGGCGGCATCGGCCGCGCGAGCGGCTTCGCCTGCCCGGGTCACGGCGGCCTCGGCCTCTGCGAGTTCGGCAGTCAGGCGCGCGCGCACCGCGTCGCCAGCCTCGATCTCGCGCATCAGCGATGCGGGCTTGGCGGCAACCACCGCGCGTTCCTGCTCGATCTCTTCGAAGCGGCGCCCCATTTCGGCAAGACGGCGGGCTGCGTCGCCGGCGCGGGCCTGCCAGCCCTTGATGTCCGACCGCTGGGCGGCTGTGCGTTCGCGTCCGACGGCGAGCGCCTGATCCTGCGCCGCCAGCGTGGCGGTGGCGGCCTGCATGGCCGAGCGGGCGGCGTCGTGCTTCGCCTGCGCAGCGGCCAGCGCGGCGCGGCCGGCGGCGGGATCGGGCAGGGCCTGCTTCTTCGCCTCGGCTGCGGCGTGTTCGGCCAGGGCGATGCGGTGCTGCTCGGCAAGGTCGCTGGCGCTGATATCCAGTTCGGCGCGGCGCGTTGCCAGCCGGGCGCGCCGACCTTCGGCGGTATCGAGAGCGCGCAGCGCAGCGCGTTCGGCATCGGCGGCGGCAACGATGCTGCGTTCGGCAGCGACTACGCCGATCTGCAATTCGCTCAGTTCCGCCTGGACGGTTGCCTGCACCGTCTCGGCTTCGACCACAGCCGCGCGGCGGGCGGGCAGTTCGGCATCGAGCGCGGCGAAGCGGTTCTCCGCCTCCAGCCGCGCGGCTTCCGCCGCGCCTTCGCCCCGCGCGACAAAGCCGTCCCAGCGGCGGATGCGTCCGGCGCGGGTCACCAGCCATGCGCCGGGCGCCAGCGCGCGACCATCGTCCTCCTCGGCCACGGCGACCAGCGCCAGCCGCGCGGCCAATTCGGGCGGACACAGCGGGACATGATCGGCCAGGCAATCCTGCACCGGCGCGGGTGCCTTCGCCCCGGTCCAGAACCGTCCATCGCCGTCCTGCGGCGCAGGGCCGAGCGGTGACCTGGCATCGCGGCCCAGTACGGCGGCGAGCGCGCGCTCGTAGCCCGGTTCGGCGCGCAGCTTGTCGAGCGCGACCGGCAGGCCGTGCTTGCCGCTGGCCTGCTTCGCCCGCGCATCGCGATCGCGCGACAGGGCCTGCCACTCGCGCTCGATCCCGGCAAGGTCGGCCCGGGAAGAAGCGAGCGCGGACTGCGCAGCGTCGCGCGCGCCCTGGAGTTCGCCCTTGCGCACCTGCTGGCCTTCCAGCGCGGCCCGCGCTGCGGCGAGCGCAGCGGCGGCAGCATCACGGCGCGCCTCGGCCTCGGCCACCGCGACATCGGGATCGCCTTCGCGCGCCAAAGCGGCCAGCGCTTCACCGTGCCGCGCCTGTTCGGCATCGAGTCGGGCCAGCCGCTGGACGGCGGCGGCGAGCGCGGCTTCGGCAACCCGCCATTCGGCTTCGACCCCGGCCTGCTCGGCGGTGGCCTGGGCCTGCGCCAGTTCGGCCCCGCGCAGCGCCCGGTCGGCATCGTCCAGCGCGGCGACCAGACCGGGGCGCGCGGCCTCGTCGGCAGCCAGCCGCGCCTCGCTTTCGGCCAGGTCCTTTTCCAGCCGGGCGAGCGCCTCGGCGGCATCGGTGGTCAGCCGGTCGGCATCGCCCTTGTCTTCCTCCAGCCGCTGCCGCTGGCGGTCGAGATCGGCGAGGCGCTGTCCGGCGCTTTCGAGCTGGCTGGTCAACGCGGCCATGCGGTGGCCGTGGGCGCTGGCATCGTCGCGCCGGTCAGCCAGCGTGTCGCGGGCTTCGGCAAGGGCTTCGGCACCCGCGTGCTGGGCCTTCTGGGTGGCCTGGGTTTCGGCCTGCAGCGCGGTGACTCGCTGTTCGGCCACCTGTGCTTCGGCACGAGCGGCCTCGGCGGCCGCGGCGGCATCGCGCCACCGGGCGAAGACCAGCCGCGCCTCGGCCACGCGAATCCGGTCTGACAGCGCGCGGTAGCGTTCCGCTGCGCGTGCCTGCCGCCGCAGCGAGGCAATCTGCTGGTCGAGCCCGGCCATCAGGTCTTCCAGCCGGGCGAGGTTGGCCTCGGTGGCGCGCAGCTTCTGCTCGGCGTCCTTGCGGCGCACGTGGAGCCCGGCAATGCCCGCAGCCTCTTCCAGCATCATGCGTCGCTCGGCGGGCTTGGCGGCGATCACCGCCGCAATCCGCCCCTGTGAGACCAGCGCCGGCGAGTGTGCCCCGGTAGCGGCATCAGCAAACACCAGCGCAACGTCCTTGGCGCGGACATCACGCCCGTTCACGCGGTAGGCGCTGCCTGCCCCGCGTTCGATCCGCCGGACGACTTCCAGTTCCTCGCGGTCGGCATTTTCGGCGTGGAGCACGACTTCGGCGAAATCGCGCGCCGGGCGCTGCGCGGTGCCGGCGAAGATCACGTCTTCCATCCCGCCGCCGCGCATCGACTTGGCCGAGCTTTCGCCCATGACCCAGCGGATCGCTTCGAGCAGGTTGGATTTGCCGCAGCCGTTTGGGCCGACGACCCCGGTCAGCCCCGATTCGATGCGCAGTTCAGCCGGCTCGACGAAGCTCTTGAATCCCGAGAGCTTGAGCCGCTTGATCCGCATCGGAGCTGCCCGCTGGCCTATTGCTCCGCCGTCAGCGCGCGCCCATGGTTTCGAGCCGCGCCTTCACTTCATCCCAGGAAACGGTGTCGATCTTGGCACCGTTGATCAACAGGGTGGGGGTGCCCTGGATATCAAACTGTGCGCCCTGGTCCTGGGTGTCCTTGGCCAGCTTCTGCGCCTTGGCGGTGTCGGACAGGCAGGCGGCGGCCTGATCCTTGGAAATGCCGCGCGCGGCGAAGAAATCAACCAGCCCGGTCAACTGGCCCAGGGCCAGCCCGCGCTTGCCGTCGGTCTGGTTCATCGCCGCTTCGTAGGCAGGCTGGCCGGCGGCCTGCGCCTTGGCGAACATGTCCTTCTGGTTGGCAAAGACCTGCTCGGTCAGCGGGAAGAAGCTCTCCGGCGTGCCGCAATGGGTGAGCTGCGCGGCGGTGATGTCGATGGCGTCGCGCACGAAATTGCGGAATTCGAAGCTGACCCGGCCGCTGGCGACGAAGTTGTCGCGCAGCGGAGCGGCGCTCTTTTCGGCGAATTCGGCGCAGTGCGGGCAGGTGAGCGAGCCATATTCGACCAGCTTGATCGGCGCGTTGGGATTGCCCATCACGAAACCGCCCTCGGGCGTGGCGCTGACCACGTCACTCCATGCCTTGCCGGCGGGCGGCGCAATCTTGGCGATCGGCGCGCCGCTGGGGGCGGTGGCATCGGCACCATCCTTCTTGCAGGCGGTCAGCGCCAGCGGCAGGGCAACGAGAGCAAGGGCGAGCGTGCGATAGGCGGGACGCGACATCGGTTGGGATTCCTCCGATTCTGAAAGTGTCTCGGGGCTAGCCGAGGCCAGCCGGGGCGGGAAGGGAAAAGGGGCAGAAACCCCCGGGAATGTCCACAATTTATGGGTTCAGCCGCGCGCGCAGTTGCAGATCGAGTGCCTGCCAGTTGTGCGTGCCGGCCAGCACCACCCCGTCGATGGCGAAACTGGGCGTGCTGGCGACACCGGCGTTTGCCGCATCCTCGGTCATCGCGGTCAGACGGCGGAGCATGGCCTGATCGGCGAGGCAGCGATCCACCGCTACCCGTCCGTACCCTCGGGTTTCCATGATATCATAGAAGTGGAAGTCATTGGCGATGGCACGCATCCGCGCGGTCATCTCGCCGCTGCTCCAGCGCTGGCGCTGGGCGTCGCCTGCCGTGGCCATGGTCTGGATCCAGGTCGACTGGCTGCGCATGAAGGCGGTGTGGTTGAGGAAGAATCGCGAAACCGGGCCGCAATTGGTCAACATCGCCACGGTCATGTCCACCGGATCGCGCACCAGATGGCGCACTTCGACCTGCAGCTTGCCCGGCATCACATAGGCCAGCCGGATCGGGGCATCGCCCTCGATCTCGAAGCGCGAGCAATGCGGGCAGGTATAGCTGACCCATTCGGTCAGCTTCGCCTTGGCCGCCGGATTGCCGACTACATGGCTGCCCGCCGGGGTGACCGCGACCGTGGTGTTCCAGTTGATCCGCCCCGCCGGTGGTCCGGCGGCGATGGACAGCGATGCGGCAAGGGCAAGCGTGATGAGGCGGCGGATCATGGCGGTGTCAGTTCCCGTCTTTGCGTGAAGTGTCGAGGTCTGGTGCGTCGGGGCCGTCGAGCCCCATCGAGCGGGCCAGCGACTCGAGCACGGTGCGCAGTTCCGGATCGCCGATGTCGCGCAGCGAATCGCCCAGCTCCACCGGCACCGGCTTGAGCGAGGGCGGCGCGGTGCGCTTGGGGCTGGCGGCTGGGGGTTTTACCTCGCCTTGCCGTATCTTCACTTTCGCCACGGCCTTGTAGCCGAAAAAGCGGTTCACCCGCTCGATGATCTCGGGGATCACGTGCTGGATCAGCGGCGCATGGGCGGGGACGACGACGAGCTGGAGGATGCCGTCCGCCTTCGCTCCGGGGGGGAAGCGGATCGCCTCGGGCATGCAGACGCGGGCGTGGCTCTCGCCGACGATCTCGGGCCAGCGGCTGACCACGCTCGACTGGACGAAGCCGAAGCGGCGGAACGCGGTGCGACCGACTTCGGGCATCAGTTCGGCAATGGCGCGCGCCTGTCCGCCGCGTGGCCGCTCGAAGCGGCGCGGGGCCTTTCCCGATTTGTCCCTGGTTTCGCTCATGCGGCCCGTTTCCTTGCGCGGCAGGCTTTGCCATAGCGGGGCGATGGACGCCAGTACCCAGACTGTCGCAGAGGTGCTGCTCGCCTGGTACCAGGGCCATGCGCGCCGCCTGCCGTGGCGCGCACCGCCTGGCGCACCGCCGCCCGATCCCTATCGGGTGTGGCTGTCCGAAGTGATGTTGCAGCAGACCACCGTGGCTGCCGTGGCACCCTATTTCGTGAAGTTCACCGCACGCTGGCCAACGGCGCGCGATCTGGCGGCGGCGGAGGATGCCGAGGTGATGGCCGCCTGGGCGGGGCTGGGTTACTACGCCCGTGCCCGCAACCTGCTCGCCTGTGCGCGGGCGGTGGCGGCGCGGGGCGGCGCGTTTCCCGATACCGAGGAGGCACTGCGCGAACTGCCCGGGCTGGGGGCCTATACCGCAGCGGCGGTGGCCGCGATTGCCTTCGGGCGGCGCGCGGTGGTGGTCGATGCCAATGTCGAGCGGGTGACCGCGCGGCTATTCGCGCTGGACGAGCCGCTCCCCGGTGGCCGGACGGCGATCCGCCGAGCGGCGGAGGCGATCACGCCAGAGCGGCATTCGGGCGACTTTGCCCAGGCGATGATGGACCTTGGCGCGACGATCTGTACCAGCCGCGCCCCGCGCTGCCTGTTGTGTCCGCTGGCCGCTGCCTGTCAGGCGCGTGCGCGCGGCGAGGCTGAGCGCTTTCCGGTCAAGGCGGCGAAAAAGCCGCGCCCCGAACGGCATGGCCGCGCTTACTGGATCGAGCGCGAGGGCGCGGTGTGGCTGGTCCGGCGCGAGGGGCGCGGGATGCTGGGCGGGATGCGCGCGCTGCCGGACGATGACTGGTCGGCGCGCAGTGACGGGGCGCGGCCGGCACCGCTCGTCGGGCCATGGACCCCGCTCGGCACGGTGCAGCATGTTTTCACCCACTTCGCGCTTACCCTCTCGCTGTCCCTTTACGACGGCGACGATTGGGCTAGGCTCGATCCGGACGAGGGCGAATGGTGGTCACTGGACCAGCTGGAAGCAGCCGGCCTGCCTACCTTGTTCGCCAAGGCCGCGCGGCTGGGTCTGTCGCGCCAGCGGGGAGAATGATGCCGGCAATGCCCAGCCTTGATCGCGCCCTGCCTCGCCGTGCGCTGCTGCGCGGGGCCGCGCTGCTGGGCGGCACACTGGCGCTGGGCGGGCCGCGCCTGGCCTTCGCGGCGGACAGTGCCGCGCTGTTCGAGGCGCAGTGGCCCAAGGTTACCGGGCTGCTTGATCGCTACGTTACGGCGCGCAAAGTGCCTGGAATGATCGCGGCATTCGGCTGGGGTGACGGGCCCATGGGCTCGGTGGCGCGCGGCACCGAGGGGTTCGATGATGCCGATGCGGTTGGACCGAACAGCCTGTTCCGCGTCTATTCGATGACCAAGCCGGTAACCGGCATGGCGGCGATGCTGCTGGTGGACGAGGGCAAGCTGCACCTCGATCAGGAACTGGCCGAGGTGTTTCCGGTGTTTCGCGACATGCGTGTCGCGCTTGATCCCGCCAAAGGCCTCGAATCGCGCCCCGCGCTTACCCGGATCACCATGCGGCACCTGCTGACCCACACATCGGGCTTCGGCTATGCCGCGATCAGCCGCAACGCGGTGGGGCAGGAACTTCTGCGGCTGGGCGTGGCCCCGGCGGTGATCTCGCGGATGCAGGTTCCCGGCCTTTCGCCGCCGGTGCCGACGCCGGGCCCGGAGGAATTCCTGCGCCGCGCCGCCTCGGTGCCGCTGGTGGCGGAACCGGGGACGAAATGGCGCTATTCGATGGGGCTCGATATTCTCGGTCTGGTGATCCAGCGGGTGTCCGGTGCGAAGAGCCTGGCCGCCTATCTGCAGGAGCGGCTGTTCGATCCGGCGGGGATGAAGGACAGCTTCTTCCAGGTGCCGGCTTTCGAGGAAGCGCACCTGACCACCAATTACGGTGTGGTGGGCGGGGTGCCGGTGCCGATCGACAAGCCCAAAACCTCTGCCTACCGCGATCCGCCCGCCTTCGCGTTCGGCGGGGCCGGGCTGGTGACGACGCCGGCGGACTATGACCGCTTCCTGCAATTGCTGGTCGGCGGCGGCAAGCGGGGCGGGCGGCAAGTCCTGCCCGCCGCCGCCGTGGCCATGGCGCTTTCCAACCTGCTGCCGCCGGGGGCTGACACGCGCGGCACCATGGCCAGCGGCGCGGGTTTCGGCGCGGGCGGGCTGGTCGGGCTGGGGGAGGATGCAGGTACCTTTGGCTGGTCGGGCGCGGCGGGAACGGTCGGCTTCGTCAATACCCGCATCGGCCTGCGCGCCGGGCTTTACGTCCAGTTCATGCCGCCCGATACCTATCCGATCCAGCGCGAGTTCCGTGAAGCGGCGCGCGAAGATGCCCTGGGGAAACTGCATCCATGAATTTTGCCGCTGCCATCGCCTTTTCGGGCTCGCGGATCGACCGCGCTGATCACGTCCGCTCCGATGCCGTCGCGCTGGAGGCCCTGACCGACTGGCGGGCACGCCTGCTGCTGATGGACGGGTTGAGCCCGCAGATCACGCCCGAAGGCGGGTTGGGCTGGGGTTCGCTTGCCGATGTTACGGAGGGCAGCGAGCTGGTTTTCCTTGGCCTGGGCGAGGACGGGCGCGGCTGTTTTGCTGCCGTTTCGCCGCAACTCATGGGGTCCACCGCTCCGGCCAATCCGCGCCTGTGGCAGGAAATGGCCGCGCTGCGCGCCGATGAACTGGCGACCTTCGGCGGTGCGCGCAGCCTGGTGGACTGGCACGCCCGTCACCGCTTCTGCGCCCGCTGCGGCGCGCCCACCCGCCTCGCCAAGGGCGGCTGGCAGCGCAATTGCACCAGCGAGACCTGCGCTGCCGAACACTTCCCCCGGGTCGATCCGGTTACCATCATGCTGGTCGAGCACGACGGGTGCCTGCTGCTCGGTCGCCAGCCGCGCTTTCCGGCGGGCAATTACTCGGCGCTGGCGGGCTTCGTCGAACCGGGCGAAACCATCGAGGAAGCAGTGGCGCGCGAGGTGTTCGAGGAGGCTGGCTTGCGTGCCCGCGACGTGACCTATGTCGCCAGCCAGCCCTGGCCGTTTCCCTCGTCGCTGATGATGGGTTGCCACGCCCATGCTGACGACCGGGCCTTGACCATCGACACGCACGAGCTGGAAGACGCCCGCTGGTTCACGCGCGATGAGGTTGCCGATGCGGTCGCCTCTGCCGATACCGGCGGTCGCGGCCAGGCCTTCGGCGCGCCGCCGCGCTTCGCGATTGCCAACCATCTGCTGCGCTGGTGGCTGGCGCGGGGGTAGACTGCGACAGGGCAAACCCCTTGTGCGATTCGAAGCGCAGCCGCCCTATACCAGCCCCAGCCGGGCCAGTTCGCTCGCCAGCTTGCCGGGCAGAACTTCGCCGCCGTCTGCATCGCCGCCGAGGTCCTGCGGGGCGTCCTTGGCTTCCATGTAGCGCCAGCCCTGATGGGCGCGGCGGGGGATCGGCAGGACGCTGATCAGGCGCGGGGCGATGACGATGTGGGTTCGCCCGCCTTCGGCTTCCTCGAAACGCAGGATCGGTGATCGCGCGACGAGCTGGTGCTTGTAGATCCAGAACAGCGAGCTGGAGCCCGGCCCGTCGTCGAGGATTTCGGCGTGGCGCTTGGGAAGGTAGCGGGTAGTCAACCGCGCTTCATCGCCCCGCTCGGCGAACCAGCCGTGCAGTTCCTCCAGCGACTGCGCCCCGTAGGCGACCTTGGTCAGGTGCAGCGGCATGACATCAGGCCAGCCCGGTCGCTACCGCGAGGCCGAGGAAGCTGAAAAAGCCGCAGGTATCGGTGAAGGTGGTGACGAAGACGGCGGAGGACACCGCCGGATCGATCCGCAGCCGGTCGAGCGCGACGGGGACGAGAATGCCCGCCAGCCCCGCCATCAGGTTGTTGATCAGCATCGCCGCCGCCATCACCGCGCCCAGGTGAGGATTGCCGAAGACCAGCCCCACGCCGCCGCCAATCAGCACCCCCAGTGCCAGGCCGTTGGCCAGGGCAATGGAGAATTCGCGAACGATCATTCGCCAGGTGTTGGTGCTGGTAAGCTGGTTCGTGGCCAGCGCACGGACCACCACCGCCAGGGTCTGGGTGCCGGCGTTGCCGCCCATGCCCGATACGATCGGCATCAGCACCGCCAGCAGGGCGAAGCGGGTGATCGCCCCCTGGAACAGCCCGACCACGCTGGAAGCGAGGATCGCCGTACCCAAGTTGACCACCAGCCAGGTCAGCCGGGTGCGGATGGTCAGCCGGATCGGCTCATTGATGTCGCCGTCGCCCGCGCCGGACAGCAGCAGCACGTCTTCGCCAGCTTCTTCCTGGATGATGTGGACCACGTCGTCGACGGTGATCTGGCCGACCAGTCGCCCATCCTCGTCCACCACGGCGGCGGAAATCAGCGCGTATTTCTGGAAGCGCAGCGCCACTTCCTCCTGATCCATCGTCACCGGGATCAGCGTCTGGTCGCGCTTCATCACGTCGGTCAGGGCGATGGAGCGCGGGGTGCGCATGATCCATGACAGCTGGCAGGTGCCCACGGGGTGGTGGCGGGCATCGACGATGAACACTTCCCAGAACTCGGTGGGCAGGTCGATGTCATCGCGCAGGTAGTCGATCAGGTCGCCCACCGTCATGTGCTCGGGAACCGCGATCAGATCGCGGCTCATCAGGCGGCCAGCGGTTTCCTCGGGGTAGGACAGAGCGGTTTCGATCGCCGCGCGGTCTTCCGGCTCCATCTCGGCGAGGACGGCCTGGCGGTCTTCCTCGTCAAGGTCTTCGAGCATGGCGACCGCGTCGTCGGTCTCCAGTTCCTCGGCGATTTCGGCGACGGTTTCGGCGGGGAGCGATTCGACCAGCAGTTCGCGGACGTGGTCGTTGAGCTCGGCGAACACCTCGCCGCCCATCTGGTCGCTGATCGCGCGGGCCAGCGCCGGGCGGTCATCGGCGTCGATCAGCTCGAACAGGTCGGCAATATCGGCGGGGTGAAGCGGTTCGACCAGATCATAGACAGTATCGGTCTCGCCAGCGTCCAGCGCCTCGCGCACGCGGCGGACGAACTGGCGCTTGAGCTGGTTGTCCTCGTCCAGGCTTTCGCTCGCGCGCGCCGGCTCCACCGCCTCCAGGGCGGATTCGTCACGCAGCGCGGGATCGAATTCCTCGGACATCATGGCGCGAGGGGATAGGCGCGCGGGCGGCAAAAGCAACCGGGCAAGGCGGGGGTGGGTGACTTATTTCCAAACCGCCTTATATCGGCGCGCGAACTTCAGGAGATCCATCCCATGGCCGAATACCTTACCCTTACGCTCGACAGCGGTGACGTGAAGATCAAGCTGCGTCCCGACCTCGCCCCCGGCCATGTCGAGCGGATTACCGAACTGGTCGGCGAAGGCTTCTATGACGGGGTCAAGTTCCACCGCGTGATCCCCGGCTTCATGGCGCAGGGCGGCTGCCCCGACGGTACCGGCATGGGCGGATCGTCCAAGCCTGATCTGCAGGCCGAGTTCAGCGATGAACCGCACGTGCGCGGCGTCTGCTCGATGGCCCGCACCTCCTTTCCGCATTCGGCCAACAGCCAGTTCTTCATCTGCTTCGACGATGCCCGGTTCCTCGACAAGCAGTACACCGTCTGGGGTGTGGTCGAGGAAGGCATGGAACACATCGATGCCCTGCCCAAGGGCGAACCGCCGCGCGAACCCGGCAAGATCGTCAAGGCGACGGTGAGCTGATCGGGTTCATCCCGAGATGATCAGGAACAGGGGCGGGGTCACTCCCGCCCCTTTTTCGTGGGGTCGCAAGGCCCCATGCCGATTGTTCAATGCAATCCACCGCTACCTCGTCATTCCCGCGTAGGCGGGAATCCATCTCCGGGCGTTGCGCCACTGCGCAGCGCTGGTTGGTTGGGGTGAGCCTGGGAGATGGATTCCCGCCGACGCGGGAATGACGATGGTTGAAATCAAAGTTCAGTAACGGTTTGGGCCTCAATCCCCGCCGACGCGCTCGATCTGCGCGCCGACCAGCGCCAGCTTCTCTTCGAGCCGCTCGTAGCCCCGGTCGAGATGATAGAGCCGATGAACCTGGGTTTCGCCTTCCGCCGCCAGCCCGGCGATCACCAGGCTCATCGAGGCGCGCAGGTCGGTGGCCATGACTTCGGCCCCGGTCAGCTTCTCCACCCCGTGAACCACGGCGGTGCGGCCCTTGGTCTCGATATGCGCGCCCATGCGGTTGAGTTCGGGCACGTGCATGTAACGATTCTCGAAGATCGTCTCGGTCAGCACGCTGGAGCCTTGCGCCAGGCACAGCATCGCCATCAGCTGGGCCTGCATGTCGGTGGCGAAGCCGGGATAAGGGGCCGTGGACAGGGTGACCGGCTTCAGCGGGCCGTCGGCGGCAAAGTAGATGCCCCCGGCGCGCGGTTCGACATGGACCCCCGCATCGCGCAGTGCCTGGACAGTGGCTTCCATTTCCTCAACCACCGCGTCCTTGAGGAACACCTCGCCCCCGGTGATCGCCGCCGCGCAGGCATAGGAGCCGGCCTCGATCCGGTCTGACATCACCCGGTAGGTCGCGCCGTGCAGCCGGGGTACGCCGTGGATGGTGACGTCGGACGTGCCGATGCCCTCGATCTGCGCGCCCATCGCCACCAGCAGGTTGCACAGATCGACAATTTCCGGCTCGCGCGCGGCATTGTGCAGGGTGCTCTTGCCGGTGCAGAGCACGGCGGCCATCAGCGCGTTCTCGGTCGCGCCGACCGAGACCACCGGGAAGGAATAGCGCCCGCCGGGCAGGCCGCCGTCGGGAGCAATCGCCTTGACGTAGCCCGCCGCCATTTCGATCGTCGCGCCCAGCGCTTCCAGCGCCTTCAGGTGCAGATCGATCGGGCGATTGCCAATGGCGCAGCCGCCGGGCAGCGACACCGTCGCCTCGCCCATGCGCGCCAGCATCGGTCCGAGCACGAGGATCGAGGCGCGCATCTTGCGCACCAGTTCGTAAGGCGCGACCGAGGACGTGATCCGGGTCGCCGCCAGGGTCATCACCCGGCCGAAATCCTCGGGGCGCGAGCCGGCGATGGTGGTGGAAATGCCGAACTGGTTCATCAGGTGCTGGAACCCGTCGATGTCCGCCAGTCGCGGCAGGTTGCGCAGCGTCAGCGGCTCTTCGGTCAGCAGTGCGCAAGGCAGCAGGGTCAGCGCCGCGTTCTTGGCGCCGGAGATGGGAATGGTACCCGAAAGGCGCTTGCCGCCCTGAATGATGATCTTGTCCATGGCCAATTCGTTTAGCGCGATTCGCGCGGGCGGCAAGAGAGGCGGGATCGTATGCACCCGGCTATGCGCAAGCCAGTTGCGCCGCGCCGCACAAACGGCTTTAACCTGGACGAAACATCGCAGGATTAATGCCGCCGCATGACCGTATCCCAGCAGAAGAAGCCGATCCGCAAGGCCGTGTTTCCCGTCGCCGGCCTGGGCACCCGCTTCCTCCCCGCGACCAAGGCCATCCCCAAGGAAATGCTGCCGGTGATCGACCGGCCGCTGATCCAGTACGCGGTGGACGAAGCACGCGAAGCGGGGATCGAACAGATGATCTTCGTTACCGGGCGGGGCAAGTCGGCGCTGATCGACCATTTCGACATGGCCTTCGAACTGGAAACGACGCTGAAGGGCCGCGACAAGGATCTTTCGGTGCTGGAGCCGACGCGGCTTCAGCCGGGCAACCTCGTTACCGTGCGCCAGCAGGTCCCGATGGGGCTGGGCCACGCGATCTGGTGCGCCCGCGCCATCGTTGGCGACGAACCATTCGCCATATTCCTGCCCGACGAACTGATGATCGGCGAGCCGGGCTGCATGAAGCAGATGGTGGAAGCCTACAACGAAGTCGGCGGTAACCTGATCTCGGTGCTGGAAGTCCCGCATGAGGAAGTTTCAAGCTACGGGGTGATCGCTCCCGGCAAGAGCCATGGCGCGCTGACCGAGGTGCTGGGGCTGGTCGAAAAGCCCAAGGCGGAAGATGCCCCGTCGAACCTGATCATCTCGGGCCGCTACATCCTCCAGCCCGACGTGATGCGGGTGCTGGAAGGGCAGGAGAAGGGCGCGGGCGGCGAAATCCAGTTGACCGACGCGATGGCGCGTATGATCGGCAACCAGCCGTTCCACGCAGTCACCTTCGCCGGGCGACGGTTCGATTGCGGTTCGAAAGCGGGCTTTGTCGAGGCGACGCTGACCCTGGCGCTGGAGCGCGATGACATGGCCGACGAGGTGCGGGCGATCATGCGGCGGCTGCTGGACTGAGGGGCTTTCAGAGCAGTAACGCCGTTCGCGGCGCAGGCCCTTGATCCGAAGCGGATGCCCCAGACGGGATCGCAGGGGAAGTGCAACGCCAGCAGTGCCGGGCAAGCGCCTTGGAGCGAATTCAGTTATGGCACGCCAGTCAGCCACCCGCCACAGGCCGGCTATCCCCGCAGCTTGCTCTCCGCGCACCAGTTGCCGTGCAGGCCCGAGCGCAACCGGATAGGTAGCTTGGCGCGGCCCACCGGGCCTTCCTCCAGCCGCAGCGCGTCGAGCACGACGAGATCGGTGTAGTTGGTCACCAGATTGTCGACCAGGGCGATGATCCAGCCATCGCCTTCGGGGCTGTCCGGGCTGCGGGGCACGAAGCAGGGCTCCTGAATCATCGACTGTTCGCCGCACCACCACGAATCCTGCTGGCCGTTGGCATGGTCGATATGACCGATCCGGTTCATCTTGAAGCCGGAAGCGCGGCTGCCCGGGAAGTCATAGGGCATGCCGGTGTCCATCACCAGCATCCAGCCGTGGCGATAGGGACGGCCGAGGTAGCGCTCGTCGAGCCGGGGGAATTCATCGACCCAGTCGGACAGCTTCTCGACCGAGGTAAACTCCTCGCTGTTTGATCCCATGTCCACCATCCAGCGGTGCAGGAAGGGCCGCGCCGCCACCGGATCGAAGGGCGCGCCGTGGATGTCGGGGAAGAAGGGGAACGAATTGTTCTCTGCCTGCGGGATGTCGAAAATGATCTTCGTCCCGTCCTGGAAGGCGTTCATCACGTGGCTGGCGAAGACAGTCTTCGGTGCCTTGAACCAGCGCATGTCCTTGGCGCTTACCCCCGAACCGCGCGGCAGCACGCCCAGCCAGACCGGCAGGGTGGTGTCGAAGCCGAAGTGCGGTAGCCCGGCCTCAAGGCGCGGCCAGTTCGAGGTGGACGGCACGATGTGGAACACGGCGTAGTCCTCGGTCAGGCCGTAGTCGTGCATCATGCAGTAGTAGGGCACCTCGAACTCGGTCTCGAACAGCAGCTCGCCGGTGGGGCTGATCTCGTAATACGAGCAATCGCGCGTCAGCAGGCCCTTGGCGGCATAGCCGAAGGTGCACATGTTGCCGGTGCCCGGATCGATCTTGGCATGGGCGTTGAAGGTCTGGTTCTTCAACTTTCCGCCGAAATCGTTGTAGCCGTGCGTTTCCAGCGTCAGCGGGTCCATCAGCAGGACCGGGCTGTCTTCCTTCATCGCGTAGAGCTTGCCGGCGTGGACCATGACATTGGTGTTGGCCGTGCCGCGGACCATGCCCTTGACGCTGTCGTCATCGGTCAGCGGGTTGCGGTATGCCCCGAACAGCGACTTGCCTGCCGCGCGCTCCACCTTCCACTTGTCGGTCTGCGCATAACGCTGGCGGAAATCGACCTTGCCGTCGCGGAAGTGGAACAGGCTGACCATGCCGTCGCCGTTGAAGAACTGGTCGCTTTCGAACTTCGGTGGGAACTGGGCATCGGGGTGGACCCGGTGGAAGGTGCCGTTGAGCCCGGCGGGAATTTCGCCTTCCACTTCCATGTCGAGGATGTCGCCTTCGATCCGCAGCGGGCGCAGTACGCCGGTGAAGCCGGTGGTATCAGGGTAATGCGCCATGCGGGCTTCTCCATTTTATAACATTTGTTATGATGATAGAGAGCCGGATCGCTTTCGCGTTGATCTGGATCAACCCTCCACTTTACGGCACAGTGCCGGTTGACCGAGTAGCAGACGCAAGACTATGATACACACTGTTGCATAAAATCGGATCGGGAGCCCTTGCCATGAACAGCCGCATCCTGCTTGCCCTCCTCGCCGGTGCTGCCTTGCTTGGCGCGGGCGGGCCGATGCCGCGTCAGCCGGCGGAGGGGCTGGGCGCGGGCGATAACTGGGCGAGCCATGGCGGCGGCACCGATGAGGCCGGGTACAGCCGGCTCGATCAGATCGATGCGTCGAACGCTCGCAAGCTGGGGCTCGAATGGTCGCTCGATCTCGATGGCGAAGTAACGCTGGAAGCGACGCCGCTGGCGGTGGACGGGGTACTCTACTTCTCGGGTTCCTATGCCACGGTCTATGCCGTTGACGGCGTAACCGGGCGGCTGTTGTGGAAATACGATCCGCAGGTCTGGCGGGTCAGCCCGGCCAAGCATGCGCAGAACTTCGGGGCAAACCGCGGCGTCGCCTATGCTGGCGGCAAGATATTTGTCGGCGTGCTCGACGGGCGGCTGGTAGCGCTCGATGCGAAGACCGGGCAGGAAGTGTGGTCCACCCAGACCTTGCCGCAGGGCACGCTCCACACCATCACCGGCGCACCGCGCACCTTCAAGGACAAGGTCATCATCGGCAATGCCGGGGCCGATGCCAACATGCGCGGTTTCGTTTCGGCCTATGATCAGACAACTGGCAAACTGGTCTGGCGGTTCTACACTACCCCCGGCAAGCCCGAGGACAATGCCGGCGACCCGGCGATGGAAATGGCGGCAAGGACCTGGGGCGGCGAATACTGGAAGGTCGGCGGCGGTGGCGGCACGGTGTGGAACGGCATCACCTTCGATCCCGAATTCAACCGCATCTATATCGGTACGGGCAACGGCGGCCCCTACAACCCGCGTCTGCGTTCGCCGGGGGGTGGAGACAACCTGTTCCTCGCCTCGGTCGTCGCGCTCGATGCCGATACCGGCAAATATGTCTGGCACTACCAGGAAAACCCGGGGGAAAGCTGGGACTACAAGTCGGTCGCCAACATGGTGCTGGCGACGCTCAATCTCGATGGTCATCCGCGCAAGGTGATCATGCACCAGCCGACCAATGGCTTTTTCTACGTGATCGACCGCGAAAGCGGCAAGCTGATCTCTGCCGAGAAGACCGGGCCGGTTTCGTGGGCGGACCGGATCGATCTTGCCACCGGGCGTCCGGTGGAAAAATCGAATATCCGTTATGAAAACGGTGATACGACGATGTGGCCGAGCATGATCGGCACGCACAACTGGCAGGACATGTCGTACAACCCCGGCACCGGACTGGTCTATATCCCCTACCAGATGCTCTCCGGCCGCTACCGCACTGGTACCCATGCCGATGGCTTTGCCTTCAACGGCATGACGGTGAAGGCAGAAAAGACCCGGCCCGGTGACGGTACCGGCGCGGTGCTCGCCTGGGACCCGGTCGCGCAGAAAGAGCGCTGGCGCGCGCCGGTGCCGACGCTGTGGAACGGCGGCACGCTGACCACGGCGGGCAACCTGGTGTTCCAGGGTTCGGGCGACGGCTGGTTCACGGCCTACAATGCCGAGAACGGCCGGCGGCTTTGGCGTTTCAACGCCGGACTGGGCATCATCGGCGCGCCGATTGCCTATGGGGCGGGCGGCAAGCAGTACGTTTCGGTGCTGGTCGGTTACGGCGGTACCACGGCAGCGATGAGCGACGTGATGAACGTCGGCTGGAAATACGGCGCGCAGCCGCGCCGCCTGCTGACCTTTGCGATTGGCGGACACCAGAAGTTGCCCGCCTCGCCGGGGCCGGACATGAAGGTCCATGCTGTCGATGATCCTTCGCTGGTGCTTGACGAGAAGATGGTGACGAACGGCAGGATGCTGTCGATCATGTGCATTGCCTGCCATGGCATCGGCTTCCGCGGCGCGGGTTCGCCTGCGCCGGACCTGCGCGAATCGCAGGTGGCCTTGTCTGAAGACGCGCTGTGGACCGTACTGCACGATGGCGCACTGGCGCCGCGCGGGATGCCGGTGTTCCCCTCGCTCACCCGTTCACAAGTGCGCAATCTGCAGGCGGCTATCCGCGCTTCCGCTCGCGAGGCACTCGGCAAACGCGAATCAACTGCAAAAGAGGGTGGACCCGCCAAGTTTTGAACTATATTGGCGGGCCGCAGGGGTATTGCTCGAAAGGACGTGATTTGATGAAGAAGCTGATCGTTGCCGCCGCGCTCGCGCTGGTACCCGCGCTGCCGGCCATGGCCGCCGAAGCCGCCGCGCCGGCTGCCGCCCCTGCCAAGCCCGCTTTCTCGACCGCAGAGACCGATATCGGCACCCTGCTGGACAATCCCGCCACCAAGGCCGTGCTGCAGAAGTATGTTGCCGCGCTGATCGCCAATCCGCAGATCGACATGGCCCGCGCGATGACGCTCAAGCAGGTGCAGGGCTATGCCGCCGACGCGCTGAGCGATGAAACGCTCGCCAAGATCGATGCCGATCTTGCCGCGATTCCGGCTGCAAAGTAGAACCCCGATCACCTTTGGCATGACCCGGTCGCAAGCGTGCGCCGGGTCATGCCATGTTCATGGCATTCAAGCGAAGCAGGCCCGATGAAATTTCTCCTCCCTTCCGCACTCGTTCTCGCTGCCGGTGCCATGATTGCGCCGTTGACCCAGGTCGCGGCAGCCGATCCCGCACCCAATGGCCAGGCGCTGTTCGCCCAGCGTTGTCAGGCTTGCCATACCGTGGTCGCCGGCCAGCGCGGCGTGCTTGCCCCCAACCTCGCCGGGGTTACCGGGCGCAAGGCGGCCAGCGTGGCGCAGTTCAACTATTCGCCTGCGCTCAAGGCAAGCAATGTCACCTGGACGCGCGCCAACCTTGATCGCTTCCTGCAGGGCCCCGGCGCGATGGTTCCGGGCACGCGCATGGTGATTACCGTCGCCAACCCGCAGGAACGCGCCGCGATCCTGAGCTTCCTCGCCACCAAGCGCTGACCCATGGCCCTCGCCGCGCTTGTCCTCGCCGCAGGCCGGGGCGAGCGGTTTGGCGGGTGCAAGCTCGATGCCCTGTTCCTTGGCGAGCCGCTGCTGGCCCACGCCCTGCGCGCCGCTTGCGCCGCGCCGGTGGACCGCGTGCTGCTGGTGACGCGCGCCGGGCAGGCGATGCCCGCAAACGATCCGCGTCTTGGCATTCTTACGGTAGAAAGCCCGGCGCTCTCCGTGTCGCTCAAGGCCGGGCTTGCGGCGCTGGACGGGGCTGACGGCACCTTCGTGTTCCTTGGCGACATGCCGCTGGTGCCGCACGGCATTGCGGCCAGCCTTGCCGCCGCCTTGGGAGATAATATCGCGGCTCTGCCGACCTGGCAGGGGCAGCCGGGGCATCCCGTGCTGCTCAGCCGGCGCGGCTTTGCCCTGGCGGCAGGGCTCGACGGCGACCGGGGGCTTGGCACTGTCCTGCGCGGGCGCTCCGATGTGTTGCGCATGCCGTGTGAGGACGAAGGCGTAGTGATCGATGTCGATACACCCGCCGCATTGGCTCGGCTATCACCCTGAAGCCACTCGTCTTCCCATGCGCGCGCCACCATGGCATAGCCGCATCATGAGCGAGGCTGAAACCGCAGTCGATCTGGGCAGCACACCGCGCACCAAGGCGGGGGTGTTTGTCGGTGTCGCGCTGCTGCATCTGGTCGCCATCCTCGCGCTCGTCCGCGCCTTTGCGCCGGACTTCACCGCCAAGGCGGTGGAAAGCGTCGTCTCGGCCTTCACCGTCACGGTGACCACGCCCGAACCCAGCCCGACACCGCCGCCACCGCCCGCGCCCCGGCATGAGCCCGATCCTGGCGCGGCGGGCAATGTCGGCAAGAAGGCAAAGCCGAAGGAAGTGGTCGCGCCCAAGCCCAAGGTGGTCATCGCCAAGACCGTCGCCCCCGCTGCCGCTTCCACTGGCCGTGCCGTCACCTCTGGCGCGCGCGATGCCGGCACCGGGACCGGTGCGGGCGGGCAGGGTAACGGAACCGGTAGCGGCAGTGGCGGCAACGGCCAGGGCGGCGGCGTGGTGACCAAGGCGGTGCACATTTCCGGCCAGATCAGCAATGCCCGTGACCTGCCGGTGCCGCCCGGCGGGCGCGAAGCGCGGATCGGCAAATCGACCATCCTGGCCTTCAGCATAAGCCCCGAAGGCCGGGTCAGTGCCTGCCGCGTCTACCGCTCCAGCGGCTTTCCCGAAACCGACGACGCGGTGTGCCGGCTGGCGCAATCGAACCTGCGCTTCCGCCCCGCCACCAATGCGTCGGGCGATCCGGTGACATCGACGTTCTACTGGCAGCAGAAGTACTTCAACTAGGGTTGCCGGGTGCGGCGCAGCATAGAGGTATCATAACCCAGCGCAGCGGCGCGGCCGATCAGCGCTTCGACTTGGGCCGGTTCCGGCACGGCCTCGCGCGAGAGGAGCCACAGGTAGCGGCCCGAGCCTTCACCCACGATGGACCAGCTATAGTCATCGGCATGATCGAGCACCCAGTAATCGCCATAAAACGGGCCGAAGAAGCTGACCTTGAGCTTGGCGTTGCTGGCGGTGTTGGCAATGTAGGCCACGCCCTTGGCGTCGGTTGCCTTGCCATCGGGCTTGCGGCAGCGGTTGAGCACCGAAATCTTGCCATCCGCGCGGAGGGCGTAGTCGGCGGTGACGCCATCGCAGTCCTTCTGGAAGCCCTGCTCATAGCGGGCGATTTCATACCAGCGCCCCAGATAGCGGCTTAATTCCACCGGCTTGGCAGGCTGCGGAACAGCGCTGTTGCCAATCGGGTGACGCGCCATGACCGCAGCGCAGCCGCCCAGCAGCAAGGCGGTTCCGGCCAAGGCGGCCAGTGCGGCAAATCGTGATGGATGTTTCATGCGGCTTCCAACGTTGCAGGGGCGGTGAAGTTCCCCTGCCTGATTTTTGCCTGCATAGCTATTCCACCTTCAAGTCCGGGCCTGGCGACCCTACCTTGCCGCGCATGATCGCCCAGACCATCCAACTCGCCCTTGCCCCGGTCTTCGTGCTGGTGGCCATGGGCAACCTGCTCAACCTGCTGTCCACCCGTCTGGGCCGGGTCGTCGACCGGGCTCGGGCGCTGCAGGATCGCCATGTCGCCACCAGCGGGCCGGACCATGACGAGGTCGTTGCCGAAATGCGTGCGATCGACGGGCGGATGTCGCTGATTACCCGCGCGATCCGCCTGCTGGTGATTTCCGGCCTCGCCATCGGCGCGACGGTGGCGGTGCTGTTTCTGGAGGAACTCGCCGGGCTGAGCCTGCAGCGGGTGGCCGCAGCCACGTTCCTCGCGGCGATTGCGCTGCTGATGTGGGCCATGGTGCTGCTGCTGCGCGAAACCCAGCTGGCAGCCGCACAACTGCGCATTCCGCGCAGCTATCTGGAGCTCGAGCGCAAGATCTGAGCGGAAAGGCTCTACCCCAGCAGCTTGCGCCCGTTGGCCTCCACAGCGCTGCGGATTGCCGGTTCGACGAAAGACAGCGCTGGCGGCAGGGTGACGTTGAACACCACTTGCGCGTCTTCCACTTCGATCATGCCGGTCACTTCCTGCCCCAGCGCCGCGATGCGCATGGCCATGCGATCTTCACCCGGCCACGTCACCGCCACGTCGGCCATGCCGCCGGGGATGAAGCCTGCCACTTCGTGCGCCCGCGCCTGCAACCGGCGTCGCGCTTCCGCACGCCCGACGGTATGGGGAACAGCCACCCGCATCAGCCGGCCTCCGGACCGTCGCCGTACTTGTAGTCGAGGAACTTGGTGCGGATCGCCAGCTTGTCGATCTGGCCTTCGGCAAGCTGGCGGGTGACGCTGTCAATCTCGTTGCTGATCCGCCCGAGGCTTTCGGCGATCTGCTGGTCGGGCGACTGGCCGCCATGAGCCTCGCCGCGCAGTTGCGCCGGGATCGAGGTATAGGTGGAGACCAGTTCGGGCAGGTGTTCGCCCACCAGCTTGCGCACTTCGCCTACCGCCGGCAGGCTCTCGTCCAGCCCTTCAAGCTGGAGCCCCAGCGCGTCAAGCTGCACGCCCAGCCGGTCGACCACGTCCACCGCCGGCGGCGGCAGGGCGCGGCGCTGGTTCTCCAGCCACAGCTCGGTATTGCCCACCAGGGCACGCACCGATCCGCGGTTGATCGAACCCAGTTCGGGCACCCGCAGCCGGGGAAACTGGCTCAACACCCCCAGCGCCGCGACAATCGCCAGCACGGTCAGGAACAGCCCGCCAAAGCCGATGCCATTGATCAGGATACCGGTGCCCATGGCGACCACGACGATGGCGGCGACGGCCCCCGCCATCAGCATCGCCTTGCGTGCCTGATGCTGGCGCTTCATTTCCGCCGAACGTTGCCCGATCGACACGTTGCCGCGCCGTCCACCCGCCTGCTGGCGCACCAGCGAGGAACGTGCTTCGGCAAGGATACGGTCGGCGTCGCTCGCCGGGCTCTTGGTCACGAGGTCATTGGCCATGGCGCGGCGATCCTCAGTCGATGCTCAGCACTGAGGGGGCATCATGCGCCAGTTGCGCCTGCGCCGCTCCTTCGGCCCGGGCGATGTAGCCCTTGGATTTCTCGACCTCGGACGTCAATGTGGTGACTGTCTGCTTCATCGAATCGAGCGCCTTCAGCTTGAACGTGTCGATGTTGTCCATCGTGTCATAGATATTCTGGAAGGCGCGCTGCAGCGTTTCCAGCGGGATGGTGCTGGCGGCGGCCTGTTCGTGGATCTTGCCGGTCTGCTCGCGCAGCAATTTGCCGGTGGAATCGATCATGTTGGCCGTGGTTTCGTTGAGCGCGGTGATCTGGCTGAGCACCAGCCGCTGATTGGCCATGGCCTGGGCCACGGTCACTGCCGTGCGCAGCGCGCCGACCGTAGTGGTGCTGGCCCGGTCCACGCCCTTGACCAGTTCGACGTTGTTCTTCTTGACCAGATCGAGCGCGAGATAGCCCTGCACCGTCACCGCCATCTGGGTCAGCAGATCCTGCGTGCGCTGGCGGACGTAGAACAAGGCAGATTCGCGCACCGCCTTGGCCTTGGCCGGATCGGTCGCGTCCAGATCGGCGGCTTTCTCTTCCAGCCGGGTATCCAGCGTCTGCGAGATGTGGATCATCTGCTCGAGGTTGCCCATGGCTTCCCACAGCTTCTGCCGCTCGACGTCGATCGCGGCATTGTCCATCAGCAGTTCGTCCTTGCCCGAGGCAAGGTGGCCCAGAATCTCCTGGATGTGCCCCTGGGCAGAGGTGTAGCTGTCGAAATAGTTCTTCAGCGTATTGCCGAAGGGAATGATCCCCAGGAACTTGCGGCCGGTGGAGAGATTGCCCTGCTTGCCGGGGTCCAGATCCTCAATCGTGCGGCGCAGCTCGGCGAGGTTGGAGCCGACGCCGCTGTCCTTGTCCATCGCCCGGATCGGCCGGTCAAGGAAGCGGTTTGACATGGCCGAGGCGGCGGCGATTTCCTTGCGCCCCATGTTGGTCAGCTGATCGACCTTCTGGCCGAATTCGGGCGAATTGGCATCGACCGAGATCAGGTCCTCGACAAAACTATCCACCTTCTGCTGCAGGCGGGTCTTGTTCTCGTCCGAAACCGGAACCAGCCCCACCGCCTGCGCAGGCGCGACGACCGGCACCGGATCGGGCGGGGTCAACGTGAGCGGGGTGGTGACGGTGGCGGTATCGACAGGCGTGCTGGCCATTGCTGAAAGGCTTTCCCTTGGTTGCCGTTGCGCCTGCGAAGATGGGATGTTTCCGCCCGTTCCGCAAGCTGTCTTGCATCGATAACACACAATGGGCCGGGCAAAGCTGCCGGGCAGGCATCGCGGCGGCGGTGGACAAGGCCGCGCGATGCCTTAGTCTCCCCGTCAGAAACGGCGGGAGAGCGCGGGATGCAAGGCATTGGGGCGGATTCCCGACAGGAATGGCGCGACGGTTGGAAACTGGTGCTGGCGGCCTCGTTCGGCTTCTCGTTCTTCTCGATCATGGCGGCGGCCAGCGGCATTTTCATCGAGCCGCTGAGCAAGGAGTTTGGCTGGAGCCGCACGCTGGTTTCCTCCGGCATGTCGATTTCGGCGTTGATTTCGGCGATCCTCTCGCCGTTCTACGGCTTGGTGATTGATCGCAAGGGCACCCGCCTGTTCGCCCTGCCGGGGCTGGCACTGACCATGCTGGCAATGTGCGGCTTCGCCTGGCTGACCGGATCGCCGTGGCAGTGGACCGCGTTGTGGCTGATCTATGGCGTCATATCGGTTTCGGTGAAGTCCACCGTCTGGACCACCGCGGTGGCCGGGGTGTTCGACAGGGGGCGCGGCCTGGCGCTGGGGATCACCCTTTCGGGCACGGCTTTCGCCCAGATGGTCACCCCGCCTCTGGCCAACTGGCTGATCGCCACGCAAGGCTGGCGCATGGCCTATGTCTGGCTGGGACTTGGCTGGGGCGGATTGGCGTTGTTGCTGTGCTGGCTGTTCCTGTTCGACGCGCATGACCGCGGCAAGGCACGGGTCGAACAGGGCGGGAAGGCGCACGATTCCACCCTGCTGCCTGGGCTGACCCTGGCGCAGGCGCTGCGCGATACGGCGCTGTGGCGGATTGGCATCAGCACCTTCATCATGATGGTGCTGACCATCGGGCTGATGGTCCATGTCTTCCAGATTCTGCGCGAAGCCGGGGTCAGCCGCGAAAACGCGGCCTGGCTTTCCAGCCTCAGCGGCTTCTTCGGCATCGTCGGCAAGCTGGTGACCGGCTGGCTGCTCGACCGGTTCCGGCCCAACTGGGTCGGCGGGCTGACGCTGGGGGCCACCGCGCTGGCCTTCGCTTTCCTGATGGACGGCATCCGTTCGCCCTGGATCATTGCCTGCGCGATGATCGTCAACGGCTATTCGGCGGGGACGAAGATCCAGATCGCGGGCTATCTCACCACGCGCTATGGCGGGTTGAAGTACTTCGGCACGATCTTCGGCGTAATGGCGGCGGCAATCGCGGCGGGATCGGGGCTGGGGCCGGTGTTCGCCGGTAAGATATACGATTCCGCTGGCGGTTACGGCCCGTTCCTGCTGATCGGCACTATCGGCTCGGCCTTCTGCGGCCTGCTGATCCTCAGCCTGCCGAAGTACCCGGTGTGGGGCAGCTCTTCCGGCGGGGCAACTTCAGGAGCCTGACCACGATCCGCTCAGGAGAGGCTCCACATCTAAATACAGCTCTTCAAGGCAACGTCGGTATAGGGTTGGAGCGATCCCGAAGCGATGCCCGCCGAAATGCCAGCCGACACATCATACGAACCGCAACTACCCTTGCGCACACGGGTTGTCAGCAAGTTGTTCGATTGCACCGTCGCATTCAGCATGCCCTGGATGGCAATGCCATCGTTGACCCTGACCCGGAAGCCGTTGGAGGTATTGTCGGACACATTGGCGCCCGATCCCAGGCAACCGCCGTGGTTGAAGAACCACTCGCTGGTGCCGACGGCAAGGCCGATCTCGATAATGGCGTTCGGCCCCGTCCAGAAGGCATTGCGGCCTACGTAGCTGCCGGCAAAATTCGGGCTGACCGGGCAAACCGGCGTGCCATAGAGCGGATCGACGGCAATGGCGATAAAGGCCGAATTGCCCGCGTTCAGAATGATGTTATCCGTCACTTGTGAATGCTGGGGCGGTTCGTTGCCGTTGATCTGCGACCGGAACAGCACGATGCCCCCGTCTGTCGCATCGACGATATGATTGTTGACGACCTGCGAGTCTTCGCAGGAATCGCTGATTCCATCTGCCCATGTCTGTCCGGCAGTATCGGCATTGCTGCTGGCATAGGCAGTGATCACGTTACCCATCACGGCATTTGCCACGCATGGCACGCCGACCTCGCCCATGCCCAGCACCTGCATGCTGGACCAGCCTGCAGTATTGGCGATGAAGTTCGAGACGATCTGCGTGTTGGCACCGGACAGCGACTGGATATTGATCTCACCCTTGACGTAGGGACGCGGCACGCCGCCCACGGAAACGCCGGCACCGCGCTGGCCATCGATCCACATGTTCGTCAGGCGCGAACCCGAATTCAGCTTTACCAGCGCTTCGCCCAGTGCCGAGCCGGGAGACGCGTACCCGGGCGCGCGGACCAGCCGCGCCATCATCCCATGCGATCCCGGATCCGGATTGCCCGCGGTTGCCAGGGTGACGTTTGCCGGTATGTTCAACGTCGAGTTGAGGTAGACGACCGTCATGGCGGGCAGCGCGACCGTGCCGCCTGCCGGGGTGGCATTCAACGAGGCCTGCAAGTCTGCCTGGGTAACGGCCGCGACTCCCGGAATCTGGATGGCATAGCCACCGTAACCAAGCGTGTTGAAATAATACGGCGCTCCGCTGCACATCCTGGCGACCAGCTGATTGAATTCGCCGCTGGCGTAGAATGAGTTGACGACGCTGCTGAACGGTGTGCCGCTGTTCAACATGTTGAGATAGGCGTTGAATCCGCCACTATCGGGTTCGCGGTCAAGTGCAGTCCGGTAAAGCAGCAGCAGTTTTGCCGCGTTACTGTAGCCCTTCGCGTTGAACTCATCGGAATTGAAAACACCGATACCGTGGGAAGCAAGCCGGGCACCAGTGCAACCGTTGACCGAGAAGTCATTGACCCGCGAAGCCCAGCCCCCCGCTTCCGGCGCGCGGCCGAGCGCTTCGGTATAGAGCTTGGCGATGAATTGGGCGGGTACGGCAGCGTGAGCCGGAACCGCAAACGCAACTGCAGCCAAACAGGCGCACAACCAGCGCAATACCTTGGGCATGGGGTCAACTCCACTAAACAGGCCGCGTTCGGGGCAGGCGGGCAAACTGTGATCGGGCAGAGCGTCTGGCAGGGAGCCGGTCAGTTCTGTCGCCAAAGGAAACAACGTCGCTAGAAAAGCAGATTTCCTGCGGTTGACATACGTCTTTCCGGTCCATTGCGGATCGACCATGCCGGTTGCCGATGAACAGGTGGCTGCCGTGGTGCAAGGCAGGCATGTTGGCATCGCCCATTTGCAAAGCACGCAAATTGCGGCAGGATCGGGCGCGGTTCTCCTCACCGCCCGAAAGGCCGCGATGCAGCCCTCTCCGCGCGACATTGTTGCCGGCCTTGCCGTTGCCGGGCTGATCATTCCCGAAGGCGTGGCCTATGCCGGGATTGCCGGGTTCGATCCGGCGCGCGCGCTGGCGACGGGGATTGCCGGCGGCCTGGCCTATGCGCTGATCGGCCGCAGCCGGTTCGCGGTGATCGCGCCGACGTCTTCCTCCGCCGCGATCCTTGCCGCCGCGCTTGGCAGCCTGCCGGCGGAGGCGGGCATGCGTGATGCGCTGGCGACGATGCTGGTGGCGATCGGCGGGCTGGTATTCCTGACTGCGGCGGCGTTCCGGCTCGGCAGCCTCTCCGCCTTCGTCTCGCGGCCGGTGCTGCACGGCTTCGCGCTGGGGCTGGCGCTGACCATCGTCGTGCGCCAGTTGCCCAAGCTGCTGGGCGTGACCGGTGTCTCTTCCGCGACCATTGCCGCGACGCTGGGCGGGCTTGCTGCCCGGGCCGGCTCCGCCAATGCCGCCTCGGTGGTGACGGGGATGGCTGCATTGGCACTGCTGTTCCTGCTCAAGCGCTGGCCGCGCCTGCCGGGAACGCTGATCGTGCTGCTGCTGGGCATTGCCGCTTCCGCACTGCTGGATCTGCCCGCACATGGGGTGGCCGTTGCCGGGCAGATTCTTCTCAAGATGCCGCGCCTGACGCTGCCTGCGTTGAGCCCGGCCGACTGGGCCCGGCTGGGGCAACTGGCGGTGCCGATCACCCTGATCCTGTTCGCCGAATCCTGGGGAACCGTGCGCGGACTGGCGCTGCGCCATGGTGATGCCATCTCGTCAGACCGGGAACTGGTGGCGCTGGGTGCGGCGAACCTGTGCTCCGCACTGGCTCATGGCATGCCGGCGGGGGCAGGCTTTTCCGCCGGATCGGCCTGCGAAGCCGCCGGAGCGCAGTCGCGCGCCGCCGCGCTCACCGCCGCGCTGGCGGTGCTGCTGCTGGCGCTGTTTGCCGGCGGGCTGATCGCGCGCATTCCCGAGCCGGTGCTGGCCGCTATCGTCATCGCCGCGCTGGCCCACGCCTTGTCGCCGCAGCCGATTGTCCAGTTGTTCCGTATCGACCGCGACCAATGGATCGCACTGGCGGCGACCGGCGGGGTGCTGTTGCTGGGCGTGCTCAACGGCATGCTGGCGGCGGTGGTATTGTCGGTGGCGGCGTTGCTGCGCACTTATGCTCGCCCGCGGGTCAGCACGCTGGGCTGCATCGGTGACGACGCGCACGACTATGTTGACATCGATCGCCATGCCGAGGCGCAGCGGGATCCCGGCATCGGCATCTACCGCCCCAATGCCCCGCTGTTCTTCGCCAACGCCGAAGCCGCCCTGGGCGAAGTTGCCCGCCGCGCCGCTGCCGATGGCGCGCGCGTCGTCGTGCTCAGCCTTGAGCAGAGCAGCGATCTCGACAGCACCTCGCTCGAGGCCATCGGCGAGTTTGCCGCCGTTCAGGCCCGCTCAGGACGTCCGGTGGTTTTCGCCCGGCTGCACGATGCTGCCCGGTCGGTCATGGCGGTGAGCGGGCTTGCCGAGGACGCTGGCGAGGGCACCTTCAGTGTCGCCGACGCCGTAGACCGCGCCCGGGCGGTGCTCCCGCTCGCACCGGCAAAATCCTCTTAGAACAAGGATCCTTAGACATGGCCATGGCCCAGCGCATCGAACCCGTGCTTCATCCGGTGAAACTGGCCCACCTGCGCCCGACGCAGATGACCGTCGGCATGGCGGAGGTCGCGCGCAAGCGGCACGGCTGGCGAGAGCGCGCCATCGAGCGCGAGGGCGAGTGGCTGGGGCGGCACATGATCCCGGCGGTGATCGGGCCGAAGGGCGAATTCTGGATGATCGACCACCACCATCTGGCACGGGCGCTGCTTGATGAAGGGGTGGAACATGTGCTGATCTCGGTTCAGGCCCAGCTCGATCACCTGTCGCGCGAGCAGTTCCTGACCTTCATGGACAATCGCAACTGGCTGCATCCCTATGACGAGCACGGCCAGCGCTGTTCGCACAAGGAACTGCCCCGCAGGCTCGACAAGCTGCGCGATGATCGCTGGCGTTCGCTGGCGGGAGAGGTCCGCCGCATGGGCGGCTTTGCCAAGAGCGCGACGCCCTATGCCGAGTTCCTCTGGGCCGATTTCCTGCGCAGCCGCGTCTCGCCCAAGCTGCTTGACAAGCGGCCCGAACGCGCGCGAGCCAAGGCGCTGGATGCCGCGCGCAGCAAGGATGCTGCCTACCTCCCCGGCTGGGCCGGCTTTGACGACTGACCGGCTCTCTGCGCCCCTTGCGCCCTTTTGAACGGCATTCTACGCTCTGTCGTACCGGGGCAGAGCAACCTCCCGGTCAGGCGTCAGCCCAAGCGTTGCCTTGCGGCATCCGCGCCAAGGCGGAGCCGGAGGTATGCAAAGGACTGGCATGACGGCTCCATCCCAACCCGATTTCGCCGAGCTGGTGCGCGTATCGACGCGGATCGGCTGCCTCAGCTTTGGCGGTCCAGCCGGGCAGATTGCCCTGATGCACCGCGAGATTGTCGAGGAGCGCGGCTGGGTGAGCGAGGAGCAGTTTCTCCATGCGCTCAACCTCTGCCACCTGCTGCCGGGACCGGAAGCGCAACAACTGGCGATCTGGATCGGCTGGAAGCTGCATGGGGTGAAGGGCGGTCTGGCGGCAGGCCTGCTGTTCGTCGTGCCAGGCGCGCTGGTTATCCTGGCACTGTCGGTGCTCTACGGCTTCGCCGCCCGGCTGGACTGGTTTGCCGCACTGTTTCTGGGTATCAAGGCGGCGGTGCTGGCGCTGGTGGCGCAGGCCTTGCTGCGGCTGGCCGGGCGCGCGCTGGATACCACCTTCAAGCGCGGAGTGGCGGCGGTCGCCTTTGCCGCGCTGTTTCTGCTCAATCTGCCGTTCCCGCTGGTGGTGCTGGCGGCCTTGCTGACCGGTTCGCTGGTGGCGCGCGCCCGGCCGGGATGGCTGGCGCTAAAGCCGGTTGCGCCGGCTGACGGTTCGCCCCGGCCCTGGGGGCAAAGCGCGCGTGCGGTAGTCGTGGGCGGCATTGCCTGGGCTGTGCCGATGTCGGCGATCCTGCTCACGCTGGGGAGCGGGCATGTCTTGTGGCAGATCGGGCTGTTCTTCTCCAAGCTGGCGGTGGTGACCTTTGGCGGGGCCTATGCCGTACTGGCCTATATGGCGCAGCAGGCGGTGCAGGGTCACGGCTGGCTGGGCGCGGGCGAGATGGCGGACGGGCTGGGGCTGGCGGAAACCACGCCAGGGCCGCTGATCCTGGTGACGCAGTTCGTCGGCTATCTGGCTGCCTTCCGCGCCCCTGCGCCCTTCACCCCGCTGGTCGCCGGCCTGCTGGGGGCGCTGCTGACCACTTGGGTAACCTTCGTCCCGTGCTTCCTGTGGATCTTCGCGCTGGCACCGTGGGTGGACCGGCTGGAGCGCTCGCAAGGGCTGAAAGGCGGGCTGGCCTGCGTGACGGCAGCGGTGGTCGGGGTAGTGGCAAACCTCGCGGTATGGTTCGCACTGCACGTGCTGTTCGCCCGGGTCGAGCCGGCGACTTTCGGGCCGCTGCACCTGAACCTTCCCGATCCGGCAAGCCTTGACTGGCGCGCCGCTGCGCTGGCTATTCTGGCGGCACTGCTGCTGTTCCGCGCCCGCTGGAACATCATCCGCGTGCTCGCAGTGGCGGCGCTGGGTGGCCTGGTACTGGGGCTGACCTGACGGGCAGCTTTCAGGCCGCCAGGTCGAACGGCTCTATTTCACCCGACAGATACAGCTTCTTCGCCTTGGCGCGGCTGAGCTTGCCCGAGCTGGTACGCGGTAGGGTGCGCGGGGGGACCAGTTCGACCACGCAGTTCATGCCGGTGATCGAGCGAACCTTGTCGCGGATCTGTTCGCGCAGTTCGATGCGCGCGGCAGGATCGGACACCCGGCAGTGGACCAGCACGGCGGGGGCTTCCTCGCCGCTTTCGGTTTCGACCGAGAAGGCGGCAATGTCGCCGTGGTTGAAGCCGGGCAGCTGTTCCACCGCCCATTCGATGTCTTGCGGCCAGTGGTTCTTGCCGTTGATGATGATCATGTCCTTCGCCCGCCCGACGATGAACAGGTAGCCATCGACCATGTAGCCCATGTCGCCGGTATCGAGCCAGCCATCGACCATGCAGGCAGCCGTCGCTTCCGGATCGCGGTAGTACGAATGCATCACGCTGGGGCCGCGGCACCACACCTTGCCGATGCGGTGATCGGCAAGCGGGCGATTGTCCTCGCCCCGGATCGCCAGCTCCATGTCGCGCACGGCCTTGCCGCAGTTGACGATGGCGCGATAGCGCGCCGGGCGGCTGAGATCGCGCGGGGTGCCGGAGAGGCGTTCTTCCTCCACCAGTTCCACCCGGATGCCTTCGCCCGGCGGCATCAGCGTGACCGCCAGTGTCGCTTCGGCCAGGCCATAGGACGGCAGGAAGGCGCTGGCCTTGAAGCCGGCTTCGGCAAAGGCGTTGACGAAGCCCTGCATCACGTCGGGGCGGATCATGTCGGCTCCGTTGCCGGCAAGCCGCCAGCGCGAGAGGTCGAACCGTTCAGCCACATGGCTCTGGCTGGAGATGCGGCGGGCGCAGATGTCATAGCCGAAGGTGGGCGAATAGGAGCACGATGTGCCGGGATTGCGGCTGATCAGGTCAAGCCATGCCAGCGGACGGCGGGCGAAATCTTCGGTCTTGAGGTAGTCCGCCGAAATCTGGTTGGCGATCAGCGACAGCATGCAGCCGACCAGCCCCATGTCGTGATACCACGGCAGCCAGCTGATGCAGCGGTCAGACTGCTGCAGCTTCATGCCGTGGCCGTGCGCGGCCAGGTTGGACAGTAGCGAGCGGTGGGTTACCGCAACGCCGTGGGGAAAGCGGGTGGAACCACTGGAATATTGCAGGAAGCAGATGTTGTCCGGCGAAACGGCGGGCAAGGCGGCAGCTGCGGCGGGTTCTGCGGCGAAGTCCTGCCAGCTCACGCCCAGGCAGCCCTGCCGCTCGGCGGCGGCCAGCGCCATGGCGGCGATTTCTTCCGGGAAGAACAGGATGCTTGGCTCGGCGCTTTGCATCTGGACCGAAATCTGGTCGATGTAATTGTCCTTGCCGCCGAAGCTGGTGGGCAGCGGCAGCGGCACCGGCCAGGCCCCGGCATAGATCACCCCGCAGAACAGGGCGGCAAAATCAGGGCCGGTTTCGGCGATCAGGGCGATGCGGTCACCCGGTTTCACCCCGCGCGCGATCAGCCGGTAGGCCATGGCCAGGGCGTCGCTGCGCAGTTCGGCATAGGGATAGACGCGGGTCAGCGTGCCGCGAGGATCGTGGAAATTGAACCCGCGCTGGCCCTGGGCGGCATAGTCCAGCGCTTCTCCGAACGTGGCGAAATCGGCGAACCGGCGCGGCAGGCTGTCTTCGTTCGGCGTCGATACCAGCATGGCAGCCTTGTCCTTCGGCTCGAGCGTGGCGGCGTCGGTCATGTGCGAAAACCCGTCTTTTCTGTGGTCATTTCGATTGCGAATGCCCTTTAGCCACGCCCATCGACAGTGCAACCTTAACCCGACATGGCTGCCACTCCCCCCGGAGTGCCGATTGCGCGGGCATTCCCTCTCTGTCCGGACTGTGGCACGAATAAGGCCATGGCCTTTCAATCCCCAGCCCGGCGCGTGCCCAAGCCGCTCGATTCGGCCCGTCTGGAAGAGCTGGCGCTGGCCTATGTCGCGCGTTTTGCCACCTCTGCGGCCAAGCTGCAGCAGTACCTCGCCCGCAAGCTGCGCGAACGCGGCTGGGAAGGGGAGGGCGATCCACCGGTGGCGGCCACCGTCGCCCGTTTCGTTGCCCTGGGCTATGTCGACGATGCCGCCTTCGCGCGCAGTCGCAGCGCCAGCCTGTTGCGGCGCGGCTATGGCCGGCGGCGGGTGGACCAGACGCTGGGAGCCGCCGGCATCGATGAAGCGGTGCGCGGCGCGGTCCGCCCCGGCGCGGGCGCGCAGCGGCGGGCGGCACTGGTGCTGGCCGGCAAGCGCGGTTTCGGCCCGTTCGGCAAGGCTGCGCCAGACCGGGCGGCGCGCGAAAAGCAGATCGCCGCGATGCTGCGCGCCGGTCACCCCCTCGACAGCGCGCGCGAATTGGTCAATGCCGCAACGATCGAAGCGGCGGAGGAATGGGTCGCTGCTGCGGAGGGAAACGAACCATGCGATTGACCTACCTAGTCCCGGTTCTTGCCGCCTTGCTCGCGGCCTGCTCGCCGCACGGGGCCGACGGCACCCAGAGCGCAACCGGCGCGGCCACCGCGGTGCATCCCGAATCGGGGCTGCCGGTGATCCCGCTCACCGTGACGCACCAGGGCAAGCCGCACGTCTTCCGGGTGGAGGTTGCCCGCAGCTCGCAGGAACAGGCCAAGGGCCTGATGTTCCGCACGGCCATGGGTGCAGACGAAGGCATGATCTTCCCCACCGATCCGCCGCGTCAGGCGGCCTTCTGGATGAAGAACACCGTCATCCCGCTCGACATCATCTTTGTCGGCACCGATGGCCGGATCAGCAACATTGCCGCCAATGCCGTGCCCTATTCGGAAGAGGCGCTGCCTTCCACCGGCATGGTCAAGGGTGTGCTGGAACTCAACGGCGGCCGCACGGCGGAACTGGGCATCGTGCCCGGGGATACGGTTTCGTGGTAAGCGCTATGCCCTTGCCGACAACCCCCTTCTTCCGCTAGGCGCGCGCCCATGGGAATCCTCGGCAAGATCTTCACCTGGTGGGACGGTGCCACCATCGGCACCGCGTTCAACTCGATGCTGTCCGGCGAGCGTGTCGGCACCGATGCGCAGGGCAACCGCTATTTTCGCGGCAAGAAGCCGCATCCGGATGGCCGCGAACGGCGCTGGGTGATCTACAACGGGGCCAACGATGCCAGCCGGGTGCCGGCCGAATGGCATGGCTGGCTGCATGGCACGCTTGACGGCGTTCCCGAGAGTTTCCTGCCGCCCGCACGGATCTGGGAGGCGGACTATACCCCCAACGCCACCGGCACCGCCGCCGCCTACCGCCCGCAAGGTGCGCTGGAGCGCGGCGGCAAGCGGGCACCGGCCACCGGCGATTACGAAGCCTGGTCGCCGGAGGGCGACAGTCCAGCGGCCGCGCCGGAGGCCTAGCCGCGATGAGGCGGGCTCTCGCCCTGGCAGCCCTCGCGGCGCTTTCGCTGGCTGCCTGCAAGGGCGAGCCCGATGAAATGACCGAAGCGAAGGCGACCGACGTTCCCAAGGTGGTCGCCAGCGCGGGCACCGGGCCGGCGGTGGCGATCGAGAACAAGTACGGCACCCCGGTCAAGGACCGTGTCGCCACCATCGGCCTGCTCAACAAGCGCAACAACCTGACGCAGGACCTGCAGATGAAGCCCGGCGAATCGCGCCGCGTGGGCAATGTCATCGTCAAGCTGGCCACCTGCGAACGCAGCCTGCCGTGGGAGCGTCCGCCCGAAACCGGCGCTTTCGTGCAGGTCTTCGTCGAAGAACGCGCCAAGACGAGCGACCCGCTGGCATGGCGCAAGGTGTTTTCTGGCTGGCTGTTCAAGAACTCGCCGTCGCTCAACGTGGTCGAGCACCCGGTCTATGATGTCTGGGTCAAGGACTGTGCGATGAAATTCCCGGGCGAGGAAGAGAATCCGGCGGATCTCGCCGCCGCCAGCAATGCGGCAAAGCCTTCGGGTAGCGCCAGCGCCGCCGCAGCTCCCGCGCCAGCCGCTGGCCCCGCCGAGCCTGACTGACCGGCGGGCAACTGCGCCGCCTGCAGCAATTCCACGTAATGTGCCTGATCGATCTCGACCGCGCCGAGCGAGGCGAGGTGATCGGTCATGAACTGGCAATCGAGCAGTGTCGCGCGCGCCTGCCGCAGCGCCGCAACCAGCCAGGCCAGCGCGACCTTGGAGGCATCGGGCACCTGGCTGAACATCGATTCGCCGCAGAACACCCGGTCAAAACCCACCCCGTAAAGCCCGCCAACCAGCGCGAAACCGCCCGCCCCGTCCGCTTTCCAGCATTCGATCGAATGGGCCAGCCCTTCGCCGTGCATCCGGCGATAAGTGGCGGCGATGCGTTCGC
The DNA here is from genome assembly GCA_028869175.1 of Sphingomonadales bacterium. Lineage (GTDB taxonomy): Bacteria > Pseudomonadota > Alphaproteobacteria > Sphingomonadales > Sphingomonadaceae > Novosphingobium. The sequence continues at coordinate 5,654 of JAGWTB010000008.1, read as the reverse complement.
TGATCCAGGTTTCGTCGCTCTCGGCGCGCGGTGCGGCGCAGGCGTCGATCACGGCGTCGAAGGCGCGGTTGCAGGTCACCGCGAAGCGCCCGCGCCGCAGCGTGCGGGCCAGTGATCGCGAGCAGGTGAAGCCGTCCAGCGGCAGGATCGCCCGCCGACGCGGCTCGACCCAGAAAATCTCGGGATCGTCGCGGTTGTCGGACATCGGGAAAATGCCGCTGCGGTAGGCCAGCAGCAGCATCGCCGGTTCGATGATCGGGGCTTGCCAGGGTGAATGCACGGCGGTGGTCATAGCAGGCTTCGCGGCGGCGGCCAAAATCACCGTGCAGGGGTCGAACGAAATCGGGGTCGGATGAAAACCGTTGCCATCGCTGTCCGCGTTGACTAGAGGCCGGTCCGCCCGCAGGAGTGTAGCTCAGTTGGTAGAGCATCGGTCTCCAAAACCGAGGGCCGTGGGTTCGAGTCCCCCCACTCCTGCCAGCATTTTTCCGAACCCCTTTCCCGCACCATCGTGGAACCCATGCCGGCCAAGCGCCCTGCCCCGCTGTCTGCCCAGATAGCTGCCGCGCCCGGCGCGCCTGGTACCGCGTGGTTCGTGGTGGCGCTGGCGCTGCTGTCATGCCTGCCGGTGCTGGCCGCAACCCTGCCGCAGATGGGCGACTATCCGGCGCATCTGGCGCGTTATCACGTCATGCTGGAAATCGGCCGCAATGCCACGCTGGAGCGGTTTTACGCTTTCGATTGGTGGTGGTCGGGCAATGTCGGGGTGGACCTCGTCATCGGCCCGCTGGCGCGCCTGTTCGGGCTGGAACTGGCCGGACGTATCGTTGCCGGCGCGATCCCGCCGCTGACGGGGCTGGGCATCATCGCCGTCGAATGGGCGCTGCGGCGGCGACTTGGGCTGGGATCGGTGCTGGCCTTTGCCTTCATCTGGTCACCGGCCTTGCTGCTTGGCTTCGTCAATTTCACCCTGTCGCTGGCGCTGGCGCTGTTTGCCTTCGCCGGGTGGGTGCTGCTGGAGGGCAGGCGCTGGCGGGCGCTGATGTTCCTGCCCGCCGCTCTGGTCGTCTGGCTGTGCCACGTCTCGGGTTGGGGCATCCTTGGCCTGATGGTGTTCGGCTATGAATGGAGCCGCAGCAAGAGCCTCGCCGCCTTCCTCGCGCCCTGGCCGCTGACCCTGCCGGTCATCCCGCTGCTGTTCGGCGGCGGCACGAAGGGCGTGGTGGGCTACGGCGCCTATGTGCAGATCTACAAGCTGGCGATCTGGGGCAAGGCGATGCGCGACCACATCGAGTGGCTGGACCGGGGCAGCCTGGTCGTCGTCGTCGCGGTGTTGCTGCTGGCGCTGTGGCGGCGGCGGATCGACTGGCGGATCGGCTGGGGGGCGGTGATCGTCCTGCTGGGCTCCCTGGCCATGCCGCGCCATATCGCCGGGGGTGACTACGCCGACTACCGGATGATCTCGACCGGACTGATGCTGGCCTGCCTGGCGATCGACTGGCAGGTGCCGCGCGCCGTGCTGGCGCTGGCCGCGATGCTCTTCCTCGGGCGGTTGGGGCTGACCACGGCGGACTGGCGCGCCGATTCGCAGCGGGCAGAGGCGATGCTCGCCGCGCTTGACCATGTTCCGCAGGGCGCGCGGATCGCCAGCGCCGTCGCCGTGCCGCGCAGCGACTGGGCGTTCGATCCGTTCGAGCACATCGGCGGCTATGCCGTGGTCCGGCGCGATGCACTTGTGAACATGCATTTTGCCCTGCCCAAGGTTCACATGATCCGGCTGAAGAACGCCCCTGCGGGCTTTGTCGACCCGTCGCAGCGCGTGTTCGTCACCCCGGGGACGGGCCCTGACCTGGCCGATTTTGCCCCGGCGCGCAGTGCCGACTGGCTGTGGTACGTCGGTGCGAAGGCACCGGTGCGGCTGCCGCCCGGCGCGGTGGTGGTGTGGCGCGGCGAAGGTTCGCTGCTCGCCCGTCTTGCAAATGGCGGCGGCGCTCGCTAAGTGCGCCGGTGTCTTCCGACATCGGAGTTACACTGCCCCTCCCGGATGCCTCGCTGTTGAGGCTCCGGGGCGGCGCTGTACCCTTGGCGGCTGACGGGAAGGAAATCTCATGGACGATCGTTCTGCCAAGACCGAACCTGCCAAGCCCCGCGTCTCACCGGGTGAATTCATGCGTCAGGTTCAGGCCGAAGCACGCAAGGTGGTCTGGCCGACACGGCAGGAAACCGTGACCACGGCGATCTTCGTCGGCATCATGATGGTGATCCTGGCCTTCTTCTTCCTTGGCATCGACACGCTTTTTGGCGAGATCGTGCGCTGGCTGCTCAAGCTGGCCTGATCGAACGGCATTACGGAACAACTGACATGGCCCGCTGGTACATCATCCACGCCTATTCCGGCTTCGAGAGCAAGGTTCGCGAATCGATCCTTGCCGAAGCCGAACGCAAGGGGCTGTCGCAGCTCGTCGAAGCGGTCGAAGTGCCGACCGAGACGATCTACGAAGTCAAGCGCGGCAAGAAGGTTCAGGTCGAACGCAAGACCATGCCCGGCTACGTGCTGGCGAAGCTGATCCTCAACGACGATGTCTACCACCTCGTCAAGAACACCGCCAAGGTGACCGGCTTCCTCGGCCCCAACGGCAAACCGCAATCGATTTCGGAGCGGGAGGCCGCCCGCTATTTCGGTGCGCGCGAACAGGCCGCCGCCGCTCCGCGCCAGCACGTTTCGGTCGATTACGAGATCGGCGATTCGGTCAAGGTGCTCGACGGTCCCTTCGCCAGCTTCAACGGGCTGGTCGAGGAACTCGATTTCGACAAGAACCGGGTCAAGGTTGCGGTGTCGATCTTTGGCCGCGCGACGCCGGTCGAGCTGGACTTCGATCAGGTCGAACTGTCGAAGTAAGTCTGCCCATGGCGTCTGGGGGACGTGTTTCCCCCGGCTTCAACGTGGTTTACCAATCCCTAAGCAGCAGGCCCTAGAAACGGCGGCATGGGTCAAACCGTGCCTCCGACCGTTTCCAGCATTGCGCCAGCCGCTGGCGTGCCACGGCTTGCCCGGCTGGACGGACTGCGCGGGCTGGCGGCCTGCGGTGTCGCCTTCGGTTATCACGCGGCCAATCATTTCCTGCCCGGCCCGATAGCCCGGACGCCGCTGCTGCTGCCCTTCGCCTGGCTGCAGCAATGGGGCTGGACCATGGTGGACCTGTTCTTCGTGCTCTCGGGCTTCATTTTCGCCCACGTCTATCTAACGGCAGACGCCTTGCGGCGACCCGGCGCGCTGGGGGACTTCGCCATGGCGCGGCTTGCTCGGCTCTACCCGCTGCACCTGCTGTTGCTGTTCGCGGTGGCAATGATCGAGACAGCCAACCCCAACAACACGCTGGGGGCCTTTGTCGCCCACCTGTTGATGGTGCAGGCGTTGTGGCCGCCGGTGGCGCAGAGCTTCGTCGGGCCGACCTGGTCGATCTCGGTCGAAGTGTTCTGCTATGCCCTGTTCGCCCGGACCGCTGCGGCGGGCAATCGCTCGCTGGCCCTGGCCGGCGGCCTGGCCATGGCCTGGGCACTGGCGACGTTGCTGGTCCATGGCCAGCCCGGCGGCCCGTGGAGCGGCGACGACTTCCCGCGCGGGTTCCTTGGCTTCTTCCTCGGGGTGGCGCTGTGGCGCCAGCGCAGCGCGCTTGCCCGGCTGCCCTGGCCGGTGCTGGCCGGCATCCTGATCCTCGGACTGATGATCGACATGGGGGCGATGAGCTCGGTGCTGCCGCTTTCGCTGCTCGCCTGGCCTGCCGCACTGCTGCTGGCGCTGCGCCTGCCGCTGCTGGAAAGCCGCACGATGCTGTGGCTGGGCGACCGCTCCTACGCGATCTACCTGATCCACCTGCCGGTGATAAACCTGCTGCTGCGCCGCTTCGATTCCTCACCGGCAGGGCTCGCCGAGCCGCTGCTGGCGATCACGCTGGCCACCGGGATCACGCTGCTGCTTGCCGAGCTGTCGTTCCGCTGGATTGAGCAACCTGCCCGCCGCCGCATGCGCCTGTGGTGGGATGCGCGCCGGGTTCAGCGGGGATCGCCCGCCGTCACCTGAAAAGAGGGGTCAGCCCTTGCGCTTGCCCGCGGGGGCGAACTTGCGGCGCAGCGCGTCCAGTTCGGCAAGGATCTGCGTTTCGCGCGCCATGGCCTCGATCTCTGACTTCACCGACGAAGCGGACGCACCGACGTCGTCCTGCGCCGCGAAGGTAACGCGCTGCTCCATCGCGGCGATCCGGTCCAGCTTGCGTTCGGCAGCTGAGGGTGCCGGAGCGCGCGGCGATTGCGGCGGAGCAGCAGCAGCCCGGGCTTGACCGGCCTCGATCACCTTGGCGCGGACTTCCTCCAGCTTGGCCTCAAGCGCGCCGATGGCCGCAGCCAGTTCGGCCAGTTCCGCCTCGCCGGCCTCAAGCTCCTGGCGGCGCTGCGCCAGTTGTTCCAGCACCTTGCCGCGTTCGAGCAGCGCGGCGCGGGCGAGGTCTTCGCGCCCGCCCGCCATGGCCACGCCGGCCTTGTCTTCCCAGTCCGCCTCGACCAGATCGAGCCGCGCCAGCTCGCTGCCCAGATGGGCGACGCGCCGCCGGGCCTGTGCCTCGTCGCCGCGCAGCGCGATGATCGAATCCTCGATCTCGCGGCGCAGCTGCTTGACCAGCCTGGCCGGATCGGTAGCGCAATCGACCAGTGCCGAAACGTTGCTGGAAATCAGGTCGCGGACCTGGATGGCGATCTGGAACATGGACATACCCCCGCTGTTTCGTTGCCGGAAATAGGGCGCTCTCCCTTAAGATTTCGCGAAAAGGCGGTTGCTTTCCGGCGCTCAGTCGCTAAGGGCCGGCGCTTCGGTTGCTGGCGGGATTCGCTGGCGGCCGATTCCGTGCGGGAGGCGTGCCTTCGGGTTCGCCGCTTGACCGCTCACTCTGCGGACCGGGCATGTGCCGGGTCCAACAGGACGAAAGGAGGCCCCCGTGGCCAAGAAGATTGAAGGCTATATCAAGCTGCAGGTTGCAGCTGGTGACGCGAAGCCCGCGCCGCCGATCGGTCCTGCGCTGGGTCAGCGCGGCGTCAACATCATGGAATTCTGCAAGGCGTTCAACGCAGCCACGCAGGAAGTTGAAAAGGGCACCCCGCTGCCGACGGTTATCACCGTCTATGCCGACCGCTCGTTCAGCTTCGTCACCAAGACGCCGCCGGCAACCTTCTTCATCAAGAAGGCGCTGGGTCTGAAGTCCGGTTCGAAGGAGCCGGGCAAGCTCTCTGCCGGGACCATCACCCGCACGCAGCTCGCCGAAATCGCCCAGCTCAAGATGGCCGATCTCAACGCGAACAGCATCGAACAGGCGACCAAGATCATCGAAGGCTCCGCGCGTTCGATGGGCCTGCAGGTTGTGGAGGGCTAAGACCATGGTGAACCTGACCAAGAAGGCGAAGAGCCTGACCGCAAAGCTCGGTGACAACCAGAAGCTCTATGGCGTCGATGAAGCCATCCAGCTGCTGAAGGACCTCAAGACCACCAAGTTCGACGAGACTCTGGAAGTCGCGCTGAACCTGGGCGTCGATCCGCGTCACGCTGACCAGATGGTCCGCGGCATGGTCGTGCTGCCTTCGGGCACCGGCAAGGACGTCAAGGTTGC
>JAGWTB010000007.1 GCA_028869175.1 Sphingomonadales bacterium | reverse complement strand
GGTGAAGCTGGTCATCATCAGGATCAGGCTGGGCAGGATCGTCAGCAGCCCCATCATCAAGAGCAGTTGCAGCGACATCGACAGGCCTGAACCCTGCCCGCCGTTCACTTGCGCAAAGGCCCGGTCGAGCGCGCCGGGGATAGCGGTCTGGGCCTGGGCGAGGGTGGGGGCGAGGAGGGCGGGGAGGGCGAGGAGGGCCAGAAACCCTCTCCTCTTCAGAGGAGGGGGTTTGGAGGTGCTGGAGGCCGGGCGCGAGCTATCGCTGGCGCGAGCGACGCATACTGCGTCGCCACCACCCCCAACCCCTCCTCTGAAGAGGAGGGGGGAATTCACCCCCCCGCTCATGCGCCTTGCTCCCGCGCCGGAGCCTCGGCCAGCCGGACCAGTCCGGTGCGCGAGGCGGAAACGAGAATTTCGCGACCGTGGAATTCGATCACCGCCAGCTTCTGGGTGGGCGAAAGCATGATCGTCTCGATCACCCGCGCCGACTTGCCCCCCGTGCTTCCGCCCATCTTCGCCTGCATCTTCTGCGCGAACTTGAGGCTGCCCCAGGCCATGACGCCGATCAGCGGCAGCAGGACCAGCAGCTTGACGATGTACCACAGCATCAGGCGTCTCCTTCCGCTGCGCGCTCGCCCGCCAGTTCGACGATGCGCAGGCCGAAGCGCCCGCCCTGGGCAACGATCTCACCCTTGGCGATGGTCTTGCCGTTGACCATCACATCGAGCAGTTCGTCGGTCAGCCGGTCGAGCGTGACGACGCTGTCTTCGGTAAGCGAGAGCACGTCCCTCAGCTTCATCTCGGTGCGGCCCAGTTCGACCGAAAGGCGGACATCGACATCCTTGAGGAAGTCATAGCCGCGGGGATTGATGGTCATCGGGGGTTCCTTCGAAAGTCAGAAAATCTGGTTGATCTGGACGGCGACGCGGTCATCCACCGCGCCGACGGTGCCGTGGCCGATGGTGCGATCACCGATCCGCAGCGGCACGTTGCGCGCGACCGACACCGGCAGCACCATGCCAGGGGTTAGCCCGGCGAGCGTGGCAAAGGGCACGCGCATGTCGACGATCACCGCCGCCAGCGGCAGCGGCATCGCAGCATAGGGTTCAGCCTGCGGGCTGGCCGGGCCGCGCGCGGCCTGCGCCGGGGTGGCGTGAACAGCCTCCGCACCGAGCAGCGCAGTGACCGTTTCGGCTGGCAGCGCCAGGATCACTTCCCACGGATCATGGCCGGTCTCTTCGACGTTGAGCACCAGCAGGGTCAGCGGCGTGGCATCGGGGAAAGGGGCAAGCTGCGCCAGACTGGCATCGCGGCGCAGCGGGCGCACGGCATCGGCCTCGATCAGCCCGGCGGCCTCGGCCAGGCAGGCGGCAATCTGGGCCTCGATCCGCGCGATCATCAGTTCGGCGGAAAGCGGGAAGGCCTCGGGCAGTGGATCGGGGGCTTCGCCGCGTCCGCCAAAGGCACGGTCTACGATACGCAGCGCCGCGCCGGCATCGAGCGAGGCAAGCAGCGGAGCGCTGCTCCGGCCAACGGCCAGCAGGCAATTGGCGGCAAAGGGCGCGATCTCCAACACCAGCGCGTCGGCTCCGGCCGTGCGCGGTTCGGCGCAGGTGACGGCAGGCGCGCCGCCACCCAGCATCGGGCCAAGGCCCTTCGCCAGCGCGCGGGCCAGCCGCACCGACAGGCGCGCCAGTTCCGGGCCAGTGTCGGTGGCAGTGGCGGTGCTTTCGCCGCGCAGCAGCTCCGGGCAATGCCGGGCCAGCGCGCGCTCCGCAACAAGGCTGCGTTCGGGCTTCACCGGCTGCCTGTCACTGGATCAGGAATGATTTGAAGTAGACCGCGTCCACTCCGCCGAAGCCTTCGGTGTCGGTAAGCACCTTGTTGATCGCGGCGGTCAGGCGCTTTTGCAGACGCTCCTTGCCTTCGGGCACCGCCACTTCTTCTTCCGGGGTATCTGCCAGCACGGTGAGCAGTGCAGAGCGGATCGCCAGTTCATGCTTCTTGAGCCACAGCAGCACACGCCCGTCGCGGCGGGTGGAGCAGGCCAGGCTGACCTGGATCAGCGTTTCGGAATTCTTGAGGTTGGAGGTGAATTCGTCGGTGAAGCTGTAATAGGCGGTGCGGTATTGACTGCCGCCATCGCCATCTATCTCTGCAGCCGCCCCTTCGCCTTCCTTGCCGCCTTCTGCCTTGGGGGCATAGGGGTCTTCCTCACCCTTCTTGATCAGCTTGGGGTTGTTGTCCTTCTTCTCTTCGTGGTGACCGCCGCCGATCACGCCCGAAGCCACCAGGCCGAACACGCCGCCGCCACCGACGGCAATCAGGGCCACGCCCATCAGGGCCTTCATCATGAAGCCCTTGCCCTTGCGGGGCTTGGCTTCCGTTTCACTCTTGTCGCTGCTCATGTCTGGTCTTTCGTCAGGTCAGGGAGAGAGAATTCAGGCGAAGATGCCGCCGCGCTGCCGTTCGCTTTCGGCAGTGGTGGCGCGCGCGGGCTGGGCGCGGATGCGCTGGCTGGCAGCGGACTGGCGGGGGTCCTCGCCGCTGCTGCGTGCCTGCTGGCCGGTGGCGGCGTGGTTGGCGGAGCCCTGTCCGGTCTGATCCTGCCGTCCAGAGGAGGAGCCGCTGTCGGAACCGCGCGCATCGCTGGCCGTCTGCGGCGGGGCGACGCTGGGAATGGCCGCCTGGGCGGCACGGGCAAAGGCCGGATCGGCGCTGGCCATGGCGACCGAGAGGCCGCCGTTATCATGTTCGAACCGCAGTGAAACGTGGCCGAAATCGGCATGGGTAACCGAAGCCTGCACCACCTGCGGCCCGGCAGCCTCGCGCGCCTGCACCAGCCGGTCGACCAAGGCAGCGAAGTCCTGCGGCGCTTCGCTGCGCGGGGCGGTGGCGGGAACGGCTTCGAGACCGGGCTGTGCCGGTGTGGCGGGCATCGCCAGTGCAGCCAAGGGCTGGGCTTCGGCAGAAGCCACCAGCGGGCGGGGAGCATCAGACTGGGGAGCCACGCCGAGCGGTGATGGAGCGGAACCCGCGCCGGGCGCAGCGGCGCGCACCAGCGGACGCAGGCGCAGACCCGGCAGCGCGGGCCCCGGTTGCGGCTGTGCCAGCTGCGGCGCGGCAAGGGTGACGGCGGCCTGCACGGAGGCTGACGGCAGGCTTGGCTCCACGACCAATACCGGGAGCGCCTGCGGTGCTTGCGCGGCAGGCTGGACAGGTTGGTCGGCTGCAGCCTGAACCGCGGCACCTTGCGGTGCAGCCACCGGTAACGGCAGCGGCGTGGCCGTGGCGGTGAGCGTAACGTTGCTGAGCGAACTGGCGGGAGTGTGGGACCGGGTAACCGAAGCGGCATTGGCCTGCGGTTGAGGCATGGCCGGCTGTGGACCGGGCAGCAGCGGGGCGGGAAGCAGGGCATTGGGCACAGCAAGTGGCTGAACCGCATCGGCTTCTGCCGCCTCGGGCCGGTCTGCTTCGGTGTGCTCGTCTTCGGCGGGTGCGGGGAGCGTTTCCGGGATTGCCGCTTCCGGCAAGGCATCCGGCAAGGTCTTGCCGCTTGCCGGCAAGCGCAGGCCGGGCAGTTGGCGCAGGGTAACGAACCGGGTGGCCACAGGTTCTGGCGCGGCGGTGGTGGCAGGCTCTGCCGCCGGCGCGGCGACGCTTGCTGCCAATGCCGCCAGCAGATCGCCAAATTCCGTGTTTCCGGGCGTTTCGCCGGACGGCGGGATGGCCGCTTCTCCCGGTTTCGCCGCCGGAGCGGTTATCAGCAATGCGGCAATATCGACCATGGGGAACTCCCTCGCGCGGATGCACGGGGGACTCTATTCAAGAGGCGTGCCAAGTGGCTTGCGGGTGCCCAGCACCGGACTCTGCGCCTTGGCTGCCAGATCGCGCACTTCGCGCGCCGCGCGCTCTTCCACCGCTGCGCGGCTGCGCTCGGCCATGGCAAGCTCCGCCTGCCGCGCGTCGGCAACCGTGCGGGCGCGCCCGGCATCGGCCAGGGTGCCTGCCCGGATGCCTTGCAGCCCGCCGGCGAAGCGCCCCTGCTGCATCAGCGCCAACCCGTCCGCCGCGTCGATCCGGCCCGAATAGTCCGCTACCAGTCGCCCGGTGCGCTCGGCCAGGGCTTCCAGTTGTGCCAGTGTCGATTCCGCCCGCGCCGCCTCGCTCGCCGCCGCCTGCTTGGCGACCGCGCGGACCTTTTCCAGCCGTTGCAGCCGGACCAGGCGCTTGCGCTCAGCCTGCATGACCGATCAGCGCACCCAGCGCGGCGAGGCTGTCATCGATGGGTACGATCTCGCCCTGTTGCTGGCAGAGGAACGCGGTCAGCGCATCGTGCATGTGTATCGCCCGGTCGAGCACCGGATCGGCCCCGGCACGGTAGGCACCCATCAGCACCAGATCGCGATTGGCCTCATAACTCGCCACCATGGCGCGGAATTCGCGGGCGAGCGCCTGATGACCGGGCGGAACGATGTCGTTCATCACCCGGCTGAGCGAGGCAGCGATGTCGATTGCCGGATACTGCCCGCGTTGCGCCAGATCGCGCGACAGGACGATGTGGCCATCAAGGATGGACCGGGCGGTATCGACCACCGGGTCGTCCTGGTTGTCGCCGTCGGCCAGCACGGTGTAGATGCCGGTGATCGAGCCGCCCGACGCCGCCGAATTGCCCGCGCGCTCGACCAGCTTGGTGATCGTCGCCAGTGCGGAAGGGGGATAGCCGCGCGCCGCGCCGGGTTCGCCCAGCAGCAAGCCGATCTCGCGCGCCGCGTGGGCGACGCGGGTCAGGCTGTCCATGATGAGCAGCACGCGCTTGCCCCCTTCGCGGAAATGCTCGGCCAGGCTGGTGGCGAGCAGGGCACCGCGCAGGCGCAGGTTGGGGGCGTGGTCGGCAGGAACCGCGACCACCACGGTGTGCCCGCGCTTGATCCCGTTCATGTGCCGCTCGACGAAGTCCGAAACCTCGCGGGCGCGCTCGCCGATCAGGCCGACCACGACAATCTCCGCCTCGGCGCCATGTGCAATCATGTCGAGCAGCACCGATTTGCCGACACCAGATCCTGCCATGATGCCGATGCGCTGGCCGACGCCGAACGTCGTCAGCGCATTGAGCGCGCGCAGGCCAACATCGAAACTTTCCCGCACCGGGCTGCGATCGAGCGCCGAAGCACGGACCCCGCCGGCAGGCCATTCGCTGCGGTGATGGATCGGGCCCAGCCCGTCGATCGGCTTGCCCTCGCCGTCCACCGCGCGGCCAAGGAACGCCTCGCCCACCGGCAGGAGGCCAGGACTGCCCACGGGCCGCACTTTCGCCCCCGGGCGCAGCAGCACGGTATCGCCGAGCAGCATCATCAGCGTCCGCCCGTTGCGGAAGCCGATCACTTCGGCAGACAGCGGCTCGCCGCGTCCATGCGACACATGGCACAGCGCGCCGACCGGCACTGACAGGCCCGATACTTCGAGCAGCCCGCCGTCGCAGGCGGCGACCAGCCCGTAGCGGCGCGGGGTGAGGTCGATCTCATCGGCGTGCATGTCGGCGAGAAGCGGGGTGAACCATGTGTCCCCCCTCCCCTGCACGGAAGGGGAGGGGGGTGGGGGATGTTCGCCCAGACTGGCGTCGGATGGATCGACAAACCCCACCCCAACCCCTCCCCTGAAGGGGTGGGGCTCTTGGTCCGGGGCGTTCAGCACAGCCGCAACGCCTCGATGATCGCGGCGCGCCATTGTTCGGGGCCGTCTTCCACGCCGCCGCTTCCGCTTTCGACGCGGATCGCGCCGGGGGCGAGCGCCGGATCGGCGGCAAATTGCCAGTCTTCGGGCAGCAGCGGGGAAACCACGGCAAGGTCTGCGGGATTGAGCCGGATCAGTCGCTCGTCATCAGCGCGGGCGAACATGGCCACGGCGCGCTCGACCCGCAGTGCCAGCGCGGCGCTGTCGAGCGCGAGCGGACGCAGTGTTTCCTCGCACAGTGCCACCACGGTTTCGTGCAGTTTCTGGCGCAGCGATTCGGCCAGATCGGCGTCGAGCCGCTCGAACGAGAATGACATGCGCATCAGCGCGGCATCGTCGGCCCGGCGCTGTGCCTCGGCCTCGGCCAGGGCTTCCGCGCGGCCAGCAGCGAAGCCCTCGGCACGGGCGAGCGCCAGCGGATCGGGCGGGTGTTCGGGCTCGGGCGGCGCGAGGGCAGGTTCCAGCATCGGCGCGCCAAGGCTGAAGCGCGGATCGCGCGCGAAACCCCCGCCGCCATAGCTTGCGATGAATTCAGACATATTCGTCGTCGCCCGAACCGAACACGATGGTACCCTCGGCAGCCAGTCGGCGCGCGGCGGCGACTACCTGCTTCTGCGCCTCGACCACTTCGGCCATACGCAGGCGGCCGCGCTGGGCGATCTCGTCCTTCACCCCGTCGGCAGCGCGGCTCGACATGGCGCGGAAGAAGGTCTCGCGCTCGGCCTCGCCGATGCCCTTAAGCGCGTCGATCAGCACATCGCTTTCCACCTCGCGCAGCAGCGAGCCCATCGATTGGGCGTCGAGCACGAACAGGTGTTCGAACTTGAACATCTCATTCTCGATCTGCCGGGCCAGCGCTTTGTCGGCCCGGGCGATTTCCGGCATGACGCGCTTTTCCACGGCCTTGCCCGAGTTGTTGATGATGTCCGCTGCCTCACGCGGGCCGCCCATCGCCAGCGCCGCGCCGCCGTGGCATTCGCCGATGCGGCGCGCGAGCAGGTCTTCGAGCATGGCCAGTGCCTCGGCGGTCACCGGTCCTAGCGTGGCGATGCGGTGGACCACTTCGGGCTGCTGCGCCGGCGGCAGCGAATGGAGTACGGCGGCGGCGACTTCGGGATCGAGCTGGACCAGCAGAACCGCCAGCGCCTGCGGATGCTCGCCCGCCACCAACGGGATCAGTGCCGCAGGGGTGAGCCAGCGCGCCAGTTCGAGCGGCGAGGCGGGCGGCTGATCGGGCAGGATGCGCTGCATCAGGCTGTCCGCCTTCACGTCACCGACCGCGCGGGTCATCAGGCTGCGAACCTGGCCGATCCGATCATGCGCAGTGAGCCCCAGCTTCTCGGTCTTCTCGACGAAGCCGGCGATGGCGTGGACGATGGCCTCGGGGCCAATCTCGCCCAGCGCGCACATCTTTTCACCCAGCAGCCGCAATTCAGCAGGATCGAGTTCGCCGAGCAGACCGGCAGCCTGATCGTCTTCCAGCAGCATGACCATGACGGCGGCGCTTTCGGCGTCGTTCAGCACGGCGGCAGGGCTGGTGGATTCATCGCTCATGTCGCGGCCTCCGCCTGCTTGTGTGCGGCGAGCATCTGGCGCAGCGCGATCACGGCGCTTTCGGGCTGTTCGGCTACCAGTCGCTGCGCCAGACCGACCTGCTTGCTCAGCAGATCACGGTCGATCGCGCCGGTGGCGGGATTGGTCACCCGTTCAGTCAGGGCTTCCTCGGTGGAGGGCAGTGCCTGCGCTTCGCCGTCTGCTGGCGAGGCCGCAGGATCGCGTTTCAGCGCCTTGATCAGTGGGCGCACGCCGACGAACAGCACCAGGATTACCGCGAGCAGGGCCACGCCGTAGCGCAGCACCATGGCGAACCACGCCGCCTCGTAGAACGGCAGTCCGGCCAGCGGGGTGGCATCGAAATTGCGCGAAACCACCGCCACCTGATCGCCCCGTGTGGAATCCGCGCCCACCGCGGCGCTGACCAGCTGCTTGATCTGGTCGACATCGGCCTTGCCGCCCTTGAGCGCCTTGGCGCTGAGCGCGACGGCGACCGAGATCCGCTTGATCTTGCCCGGCATGGCATTGGCGACCGACACCTCACGGCCCAGTTCGAACTGGCGGGTGGCGGAGCTTTCGCCGTTGACCGGCGGGGCACCACTGGCCGTTGCCGCCGGCGTGGGCGTGCCCTGCGGCGCGCCGGGCTGGGCGGTGGTCAGCGGTGGCGGCGTGTTGCTGAGCACGCCGGGAACCCCGGCGGCTGGGCTGGCACCGGTCTGCTGCGATTGCGCCTGGGTTTCGCTGCGCAGCACACCCTGCTTGTCATAGCTTTCGCGCGCGGAGGTAACCTGATCCATGTCGAGTTCGACCTGGATTTCGCTGGAGAAGTTGCCATCGCCCAGCATCGGGGTGAGCAGCTGCGAAACCTGTTCGCGCAATTTGTCTTCCATGCGGGCCTGCAGTTCCAGCCGGTCGCTGTCGCCCTTGCCGGTCTTGTCGGACAGCAGACGTCCATGCTGGTCGACCACGCGCACCGCGTCGGGGGTCAGTCCGGGAACCGATCCGGCGACGAGATTGACCACCGCCGAAACCTGGCTGTCAGACAACTGCCGCCCGCGCGCGAGCCGCAGCATGACCGAGGCGGTCGGCGGAGCGTTGTCACGCACGAACACCGATTTCTCGGCCTCGGCCAGATGGACCCGCACGGCTTCTACCCCGTCGATCTGCTGGATCGTCAGCATAAGGTCATGCTCGCGCGCGGCGCGCAGACGCTCGCCCTCCAGCGTGCGGCTGGCCCCCATCGGCAGCTTGTCGAGCATGTCGCTGCCGCTCTCGGGCGCGGCCAGCGCGCCGTCCTGTGCCACCAGCATCCGTGCCTTGTAGAGATCGTCCTCATCGACGCTGAGCGCGCCGGTGTCCCTGTCTATGGTGTAGCCGATCGATGCCTTGCCCAGCGCATCGACCACGCTGGCGCGCTCGGCATCGTCGAGCTGCGTGTAAAGCACCCGCTGCGGCGCAGGGGCGAGCGATGCCCAGGCGATCCCGGCCAGCCCGAGCGCGGCCACGCTGCCAAACAGCGGCAGAGCCTTGCGCACGGCGGACTGCGCGGTGAACGAGCGGAGGCGAACCAGCGCCGGCCCGCCCGCCGGATCGGTCAGTGGCGCGAGCAGCGAGGGCGGTGGCGGCGATACACCGCTGGCAGGAACGAGATCGGCGTCTGCCATCTATCACACTCCCATCCGCATGATATCCTGGTAGGCCGAGAGCAGGCGGTTCCGCACCTGCAGCGTCGCCTCGAAGGCGACTCCCGATTCCTGCCGGGCGAGCATCACCTTGGCGACGTCGGTCACTTCGCCGCGTTCGTAACCGGCGCTGAGCGCTTCGGCCTTGTCCTGGGTCGCGCTGACCGCGTGGAGCGCGGTCTTGAGCGCATCGGTGAAACCACCCGCCGGGCCGGGCGCCGAGGCTTGTGGTTCGGCAGCGGCCTGCGGCGCATGGATCTGCTGGAGGACCTGGCTGCGATCGATGATCTGCTGGCGCAGCGCGATGATGTCGCGGATGCCGGCGGCACCCGTGCCGCCCATCCCGCCGCCGATGCCGCCGATGCCGCTCATCGCCGGGCTCCGGCCACGGCGAGCCCGGCCTCACGGAAGGAGGCGAGGCGGTAGCGCAAGGTGCGTTCCGAAATCCCCAGCTGGCGCGCGGCGGCGATGCGGCTGCCGCCGCAGGCCTCCAGCGTGGCCATGATCGCCTTGGCCTCGGAAATCTGGACGATGTTGGACAGCTTCGCATCGCGCGCCACTTCGGGCAGGGCGGGCGCTTCGCGGTCGCTTACGAGCCGTGCGGGCTGGTCGAAGGCGATGTGCTCCGCGCCGATTTCCGCTTGACCTTCGGACAGCAGGATCGCGCGGCGCATCACGTTTTCCAGCTCGCGCACGTTGCCCGGCCAGCCGTGGCCGCGCAGCAGATCCAGCGCGGCATCGCCGATCCACGGCACTGCGCGGCCCTGAGGCGCGTGGCGCAGCAGCATCGCAAAGGCGAGCGGGGCGATGTCGTCAGCCCGCTCGCGCAGCGGGCGCAGCGCCAGCGGGAAGACGTTGAGGCGGTAATAGAGGTCCGCACGGAAGCGACCCTCGGCGACTTCGGTCGGCAAGTCACGGTTGGCGGCGGCGATGACCCGCACGTCCACCTTGATCGCCTGGGTTGAGCCGATCGGCACCACTTCGCCTTCCTGCAGCGCGCGCAGCAGCTTGGCCTGAAGGCCGACCGGCATCTCGGCGATCTCGTCGAGCAGCAGGGTGCCGCCATGGGCGGCGCGGAAGAAGCCCTCGCTCGCTTCGGTCGCGCCGGTGAACGCGCCCTTGCGGTGGCCGAACAGTAGCGCTTCCAGCATGGTTTCGGGCATGGCGGCGCAGTTCACCGCCACGAAAGGCCCGGCTGCGCGCGGGCTGTGATCATGGATGAAGCGGCTGAGCACTTCCTTGCCGGTGCCGGTGGGGCCATTGATCAGCACGGGAATCTCGCTCAGCGCCAGCCGCTCCGCCAGGGCGAGGACGGAAAGGCTTTCGGGGTCGGCGGCGATGGGCGCGCCCGGCGGGGTGATGCAGGCGACCAGCGCCGCCAAAGAGGCCTCGGCAGCACCGTCGGCGTAGCGCAGGGTGTAGCGCCGCGCACCGCCCTCACGGATCACGCCGGGTTGATCGGTGCGTTCCAGCACGACCCGTGCCGCCCGCTCGCGCGCTGCCGCAGAGCCGGCTTCGCATAGAGTCACGCTGTCCCTGCCGCACAGCGAAGCGGCAATCGCACTCGCCCGCTGCACCAGCGGCGCATGCATCCGCGCCGTCCTTGCATCGAATTCGAGACTGTCCATGTTCCGTATGCCCCTTGGGTGTTAACCATGCTTCGGAAGCTGTTTTGCCGCGTGAACGTCAAAGGGTTCGGAAATTTAAGTCCCCGGAGAAACGCGTAATCTGCATTTTTTCTGCAGGGTCATGGACTCGCGCGGGGGCCTGCACGAGGCGGCAGCATTTTGCCGGTTCGCCCTTAAAACCGGACAGAACTTGCCGCTCTTGGCTTCGGCAGACGCACCGGGTGGTCCGGTCGGTCTCCTCCACCGGGACTCAATCGGGAGTTAATCATGACCGTAATCAACACCAACATTTCCGCCATCCGCGCCTCGAACGCATCGAGCGCTGCTGCCAAGGCCCTGGGCGGCGCGATGGAGCGCCTTTCCACCGGCAAGCGCATCAACAGCGCCAAGGACGACGCCGCCGGCCTCGCCATCGCCACCACCATGACCGCACAGGTTCGCGGCATGAGCCAGGGCATCCGCAATTCGAATGACGGCATCGCGCTGGCGCAGACCGCTGAAGGCGGCCTGTCGGAAGTGTCGAACATGCTGCAGCGGGTGCGCGAACTGGCGGTCCAGTCGAAGTCGGGCACCTACCAGACGTCCGACCGTGATGCGATGCAGCAGGAAGTCACCAACCTGACGCAGCAGATCGGCGATGTGCTGGCGAACAGCAAGTTCAACGGCAACAACCTGTTCTCGACCACGGCGGGCACCGACAAGACGTTCGACATCCAGACCGGCGCCAACACAGGTGACGTGGTCACGCTGACCTCGAAGGCGATCGACGGCACCAACATCAGCGCCACCGCGCTCGACGTAACCGACGCGACCAAGGCCGGGACGACCATCACCAACGTCGACCTCGCCCTCGCCGACGTCAACGCCTCGCGTGCCGGTCTCGGTGCTGGTCAGAACCGCCTGGAATCGGCGGTCAACAACCTGACCAACAACGTGACGAACCTGTCGGACGCGCGTTCGCGGATCGAGGATACCGACTACTCGGCGGAAACCACCGCCATGGCCAAGTCGCAGATCCTCAGCCAGGCTTCGACCGCGATGCTGGCCCAGGCGAACCAGAGCCAGCAGAACGTCCTGTCGCTGCTGCGCTAAGCCAGCACAGCCATCACGCCTGCCCCTTCCAGGCGTTGCCCGGCGATGCGAAAGCATCGCCGGGCTTTTGGTGATTTGAGGGGAGTCGTCGTCCCGGCCTGCGCCGGGATGACGTGTCAGGCGCGGGTACCGGTCAGGCCCATCGCACCGAACGCACCGGCCTTGATGCTGCCGGTCAGGCTGTCGCCGTCCACCGTGGCTTCGCAGTCCAGCGTCATCGGCATCGGCACGGTCATGTCCATCTTCCAGGTCAGCACGTTGCCGGCAACCTTGCCGTCCTTCACTTCCATCGCCCCCATCGGGCTGGAAACCCCGCCGGTGAAGCTGTCACCGTCAACCGTGACGGTGAAGGTGCCTGCCTGATCGCCCATCGGGGTCTTGGTGACGACGTTGTAGGTTCCGGCGACGGTCATGCTCTTCTCCTCAGGGGGGTCTGGCCGGGCAGTTCAGTCGCCTTTGCCGCCGGTGTCAACGTCTGCCGCCACTTCCACCGGCAGGCCGAGCCCGGCAAGCTGAGGTTCCACCAGCTTGCGGTCGCCCACCACCACGAAGGTCAGGCCATCGCCCTGGAGGTACGTTTTGGCCGCGTTGTCGATGGCCGTAGCGTCAATTGCGCGGTATCGGGTGGGCAGGGTGGCGATGTAGTCGTCCGGCCGGCCCAGCCGGTCATTCTGCACGATCGCGCCGAGCACCTTCGCATTGGTTTCATAGCGATTGGGCAGCCCGCGGATATTGCCGTCGGTCACCCGCGACAGTTCGACCGGTTCGACCGGGCGATTCGCCGGAAAAGCCTTCATGTCGGCAAGGATTGCCCGGATCGAATCGCCGGTGCGGTCTGACTGGACCGGGGCGGCGAGGATGAAATTGCGCTGGCCCACCGGGCTGCGCACCACGCTGAACACGCCATAGCTCCAGCTCTTCTCTTCGCGCAGATCGGCGTTGAGGCGTGAGAGGAAGCCGTTGCCCAGCACCTCGTTGGCCAGTTCCAGCGCTTCGGTACCCTGCTGGCGACCGGTCAGCGGCAGGACCCGTCCGGCGGCGATGAACGATTGCGGCGAATGGGGCCGGTCGATCAGCACCACGCGCGGGCGCGGGGTGGGGGCGGGGACGTCCAGCCGCTTGATCGGCGCGGGCCCTGCCGGGGCCTTCCACGACCCGAAGGCCTGTTCAAGCAGCGGCAGCAGCTTGTCCATGGCAATATCGCCGACCACGGTGATCCGGGCGAGATCGGGGCGCAGCCACTTGTCGTGTGCGGCGCGCAGGCTGGCCGGGGTCAGCGCGGCGACCGAGCGGGCATTGCCCAACCCGTCGCCCGGCAGGCCATAGGGATGGCCGGCGCCATAGAGCACTGGCGAGAGCGAGCGCATGGCCAGCGCGCTGGGCGAGGCGAGCGTCTGGGCAATCTCGGCCAGCCGCTGGTTCTTCAGCCGCGTCACTTCACCCGGTGCAAAGGCAGGATTGCGCACCACATCGGCCATCAGCGCCAGCGACGGGGCGAGGTTGGGGGTCAGCGCGGTGAGCGATACCGCGCTGGAATCGACATTGCCGCCCGCTTCGAGATCGGCACCAAGCCGCTCCTTCTCCTCGGCGATGCGGATTGAATCGCGGGTGGTGGTGCCTTCGTCCAGCATGGTCAGCATGAGCGACTGAGTGCCGGGCGTATCGAGCACGTCGGCCGAATAGCCGGCATCGAAGTTCAGGTTGACCATCACCTTGGGCACCGCGCTGCGCCGGGCCAGCGCGACGGGGATGCCGTTGGACAGGCGCGCACGTTCCACCTTGGGGAAGGCCAGATCGCCGACCGGTGCAACCGGGGGCAATTCGCGCTTCGGCCCGGTAACCAGCGCCGGGGCCGGAGCCTTGGCATCGGGCGCGCGGGCGGGCGCGGTCGCCTCGTCACCCCAACCGCCCATGGCCTCGCCCTTCTCGGTCCGCTCGCCGGGAACCACGGTGAGGGTGAAGGCGGGGCGGCGCAGCCAGCGCTGCAAGGCACCGCGCACCTCCGCCGGGGTCAGCGCGGCATAACGCGCCAGTTCGGTGCGGAACTGCGCCGGGTCGCCCGAATAGAGCAGGCCCTCGGCCAGGGTCGCGCCCTTGCCGCCGAAGTTGCCGACCTGCTCCAGCTTGCCGATCTCGGCGGAGACCAGCCCGGTGGCGGCGCGGCGCACTTCGTCGGCGGTCGGGCCCTGATTGACCAGCCGGGCAATCTCGGCATCGAAGGCGGCTTCCGCCCGCTTGCGGTCCACCCCGGCCTTGATGTCCATCGTCGCGTCGAGGAAGCCGAGCTGCTCGTGCTGCTCGTTGCCGGCGGTCACCGACACGGCAAGCTGCTGGCCGCGCACCAGCGCGTTGTCCAGCCGCGAACTGGCCAAGCCGCCCAGCACCCGCATGCCCACGGTCAGCGCCGCGCTGTCCGGATGGTTGATGCCGGGGCCGGTCCAGTTGCGCAGGATGCGCACCGTCGGCACCTGATCGGCCATCTGACGGGTGACCGGGGCCGGCAGCGTCACCGGGCCAGCGGTGGGCACGGTCACTGCCGGGCCGCGCGGAATGTCGGCAAACCACTTCTCGACCAGTGGCTTCGCCGCCTGGGCATCGATGTCGCCGCTGAGGACCAGGATGACGTTGTTGGGGGCGTAATTATCACGGAACCACTGCCGCACATCGCCCAGCGTGGCGGCGTCGAGGTCGGCCATCGATCCGATGGTGGCGTGGCGATAGGGGTGGCCAACCGGCAGCAGGCCTTCGCCGATGGCATACTGGACGAGGCCATAGGGCTCGTTGTCGCCCTGCCGCTTCTCGTTCTGGACAACGCCGCGCTGCTTGTCGAGCTTGTCCTGGGTCACCGCGCCCAGCAGGTGGCCCATCCGGTCGCTTTCCATGAACAGCGCCAGATCGAGCGCGCCCTTGGGGACGACTTCGACATAGTTGGTGCGATCATACCATGTGGAGCCGTTGGTGGGGGTGGAGCCCGCGCCTTCCAGCGGCACGTCGAAGCTGGGCACGTTCTCCGAACCGCCGAAGAACAAATGCTCGTAAAGATGGGCGAACCCGGTCTTGCCGCGTGGTTCGTTCTTCGAACCGACGCGGTAGTAGGTGGTCACCCCGACGATGGGGGCCTTGCGATCGGTATGGACCAGCACGGTCAGCCCATTGGCCAGGGTGAAGCGCTCGAAGGGAATGTCCACGGCCTTGACCAGATCGGCCAGCGGCGCGGCAGCCAGGGCAGGTGTCGTGCGCGGCGCTGCGGCGACGTGCGAGGCCGGGCGCGGCTTTGCCAGGGCGGGCGCAGCCACGCCGGGGGCGGTAAGGGCTAGGGCGAGCAGGGAAACACGAAGGAAGGGGCGCATGCGAATTCCAGTCGGCAAGGGATTGCACCTTCTAGCCAATTTGGCGCGGGGGACCAGTCGCCGCGCCCCGGTAAATCGACGAAGGGCTGATGGCAGACGCCGAAGGGCGGTGCGGGCGTTGCGCTTGGGCTTCGACGGGTTCAGCCTGAGCGGAGGTTGGCACGGGCGGAGAGCAAAATGGAAGGATCAGTCTGGCCGCCATGCCGGTATCGCACCAACCGCCGGACTGTCTTCGCAGCCCCCAACTCCACAGCCCGCTCAGGCTGAGCCCGTCGAAGCCCGCGCGCAACTTTGGACCGCATTGGGCGAGGCTTGCGGCACGGTGTGAAATGCTACTGCCCGCCTGTCACCACTTCCCGGCTTGCCGCGTGGGCAAGTACGTCGGCCCGGCGGAAATAGACCGGCTTCAGCCGGTGCGCGGCGAACAGCGGCGACTGGTCGGCATAGTGCGGTGACTGGGGCCGGGTGGTCGCCGCGCCGAAGGGGACGATGGACTGTGATCGCACTGCGCCGCCGGCCGGCCATTCCATGAACATCAGGAAGCTGTCGCCATGCTTCACCACCAGCCGGCCATCGCGGGGATCGACGTCCCAGTCGCTCGCCGCGCGCAGGGTTTCGCCGCCATCCATCGGCAGGTCGACGCTGCCCTGCCGCAGCCGCACCACTTCGCCCAGCGGCGGGTCCAACCTGCCGAACCAGTGCTGGAGGTGCCAGGCGCTGTCATGCAGCAGGCGGCGGACATCGGGCGGGCGGCGGTGGTTGTAGGCGGCGGACATCATCGGCTTGATCATCATCGTCGCCAGCGCATCGCCCGGTCCCTGACCGTCGAGCCGGTAGTCCCAGTTCGCCAGCAGCTTCTGCGCCCGCGCCAGCAATGGATCACCGCGCGTATCGAGCGCCGCCACCGCGTCGAAAGTCTGGGCGACGAAGCCGGCGCGTTCGACCCCGGTATCATACTTGATCCGTTCCAGCTCTGCCCGCCCGATATGCGGACTGGCGGCGAGCAGCTTCACCGCGCGGCGGGCGCGGTTGGTCATGTCCAGCTCGATTCCCAGCAGCGGCGAAAAGTGCGCCGGGTCCAGCTCGCTGCCTGGCCCGGCGGCCACGAATGGTGTGTTGTTGGCACTGAACAGGAAGCCGGAGGCCGGGTTGATGTTCTGTGGCACGCCGCTCCACGGCACATGCGCCTGCCAGATCAGGTCGCTGCGGTCACCCGGCAGCACGTGCCGCCAGTCGAACCCCGGTTTGCGCACGGGAAAACGCCCGTTGTAGACGTGGGCGATGGTGCCGCTGCGATCAGCATAGACGAAGTTGGTTGCCGGCACGCCCTGGATCGCCATCGCCGCCTGCCATTCGGCGAAACTGCGCGCGCGGGTGAGGCGGTAGTACTGGATCAGTGCGTCGATCGTCTCGATCCCGGCATAGCGCAGCGCAAAGGCACCGTGTGCATTCTCCACCACGGGACCGTGGGCGGAACGGGCAATGGTGCGCGGCACCGGCAGGACAAAGGGGCCCAGCTTCACCGGCAGCCACACCCGGCGACGTTCCAGCGGCAGCCATTTCCCGTCGAGCCGGTACTGCGTGGCGTCCATGCTCAGCACCAGCTTGTAGACATCGACCAGATCGGGCCGGTCAATGGTGTTGGTCCAGCCCAGATCGTCATTGTGGCCGAGGAACGGCCATGGCGATCCGGGGAAAGTGGCTCCGGCGAAATGCCAGCCGGCGTCGCTTTCGATCACCAGTTCGTACCATGCAACCGGCCCGCGCCATGGCTGGTGGGTGTTGGAGACCAGCCGCGTCACCCCATCGCCCGAACGCTTTGGCGCGATGGCGAAGGCGTTGGAACCGTCCGGGCTACCGCCCTCATCACGGCCCGGCACGGCGATGGAGCTTGCCTGCCGGCCAAGGCGTGGTTCGATGTCGCCGCCGCCCTGGAAGAAGCCCGGCAGCGGCTTGCCGTCCAGCGCGGGGCCGAATTCGGGATTGGCCGGGGCACCGTCCACCAGCGGCTTCAACACCCGGTCCATGCCCGAGAAGAACGGCAGACGCAGCGCAAAGCCGGCGGCGATGTCCTCTCCGTTCACCGGGAACAGGTTCGCCAGCTTGACCTCGCGCGGGTGCAGCGACGCGAAGCGGTTGAGGCCGGCGGCATAGCCGTCAAGCAGATCGCGGACATCGGCGGGCAGCGCGGGATAGAGGTGCCGCACCTTCGCCCGGACGCCAAACAGGTGATAGGCATAGTCCACCCCCGCACCCGGCTCACCGGCGATTGCGCCATAGCGCCCACGCGTCATCGCCAGCACGTCCTGCAGGGTGGAAAAATCATCCTCGGCATGGGCCATGGCAACACCGAAGGTCACGTCGGCGTCGCTGCGACCATAGATATGTGGCACGCCGAAGCTGTCGCGGACGATCTCGGCGGCATAAGCGCGGGGCGGCGGCGGCGGGCCCGGCTGCTCGGCCAGGAACGGCTCCCAGCACATCAGCGCCATCAGGGCGAGCAAGAGCAGCGCCAGTGCGCTCCAGCCGGTACGGACGATCCATCTGCGGTTCATGCGCCGCTTCGTAACTGACACGGGGGTCAGTGGGAAGCAGGGGGCGCTTGCCGTTTCGCCTCTCCTGTGGAACCTTGCCCCGCGCTCAACCGGGATGGAGACAGGGTCGATGGATAACAGGGATTTTTCGCGCAGCCGCAGAGACATGCTGGCCGCCATCGCTGCGCTGGCCGCAGCCGCGCCGTTCGCTTCGCCGGCCATGGCGCAAGGTGTGCTTGGCGGGCTGCTGGGCGGCAGCGGAGCCGGCACAGGCACCACCACCGGCGCGGGCGGCGGGTTGCTCGATCTGCTGGGCCGCGCTTCGGATTCCTCGCTCGACAAGCTGGCGGTGCCCGGCGCGTTCTACAATGATGCCGCGATCCGCATTGCCCTGCCGCTGCTCGGCGGGGCCGGGGGCACGCTCGGTTCGCTGCTCAACGGTGCCAGCCGGCTGGGCATCGCCGATGGGCTGGTGCGCAAGCTGAACGATGCGGCGGGGCTGGCGGCGAAGGAAGCCAAGCCGATCTTCCGCAGCGCGATCAGCCGCCTGTCGATCACTGATGTGCCCGGCATCGTCGGCCAGAACGATGGTGCCTCGCAATACCTGCGCCGCAGCGCCGGCACCGAGCTGACCGGCAAGCTGCGCCCGCTGATCGATGCCGCACTGGGCAAGGTCAACGCGTTCAGCGCGCTCGACAGCCTGTCTCGCCGTTCGCCGCTGCTGGCGCAGGCGGGCATCTCGCGCTCGGGGCTGGGCGCTTCGGTGACCGATCAGGCGCTGAACGGCATCTTCAAGTACATCGGTGCCGAAGAGGGCCGCCTGCGCGGCAATCCGGTGGGTGCGGTCAGCGGGGTGCTGGGCGGCCTGTTGAAGAACTGAGCGGTGCAGATCCTCCCCAAAGACTTGCTTTGGGGAGGATCTGCCACTGCCGTTTCGCGAGCCTATTCCACCGCGCGCATCTCATAGTCCGCCTTGACCTCGCCGTGCGGGGGCAGGGTGGTGGCCCAGATGCGCTTGCCCGGCTTCTCGATCATCCGGCCCGGTGCCTTGCTCAGCACCGAGTTGCCATCCGGCGCGAATTCCAGTTCGAAGCGCACCGGGAAGGGATTGGCGTTGCGCAGGGTAAGGGCGTGGCGGCTGCCGTTGGGCAGGCTGTCCTCGTCTTGCTCCACTGTCACGCCGGTGGGGCTGCCGAATACCCATTCGACCTCCTCTTCCACCGCCTTGTCGGCAACCGTGCTTTCGCCGACCACTTGTCGCCCGAATGCGGCGCTGTCCTGATAGATCACCGCCTTTCCGGCAGGCAGCGGATCGCCCAGCCCATCGGCCTTGCGGTTGCGGAAGCGGAACAGCATCTGCGTGTCGGCCGGACCACCGCCGAAAACCCGCGCGCGGTAGACCAGTTGCCCGGTGACCTTGGGCGTATTGAGGAAAGCCACCTGCTTCTGCGATTGCGCCGCGACGGTGACCGGCAGCGGGATGCGGTAGAGCTTCAGGTCACCCAGGTTTTCTGCCCTGGCGGTCACCGCGATGGGCGCGTCCATCGCCTTTTCACTCCTGCGCTGTGCGGTGACGACGATGTTATCCGCCTCCATCGCCATCGACATCATCGGTGCGGGCGGCGGCGGAGGCGGAATGGACATGGGAAAGCTTGGCAGCCCGGTGAGCGGAATGTCGCTGGTGGTTCTGGCCGGCCAGCACTGTGATGACCGGTTGAGCCAGCGGGCCTCGTTCTTCGCCTGCTGCCCTGTATCGTCGCGGGTATCTTCGGAGCGGTTGATCGTGCCCGCCACGGCGGCGGCGGTGGCATCGGGGAAACTGGTCTCGTCGCCGCTGGCCATGGTCAGCCAGGCGAACAGCTTCATCGCCTTGCCGTCTTCCGACAGCGTGCCGACATAGGTCGCGTCCCAGTCAAACCCGGTGGCGACATAGGCAAGGGTGATGGTCACCGTGCCGCCGGGCTGGTCCTTGGTCAGCATGGACAGCACCGGCTTGGCCGAAAGCGTGGCCGGGGCTTCGGGATAAAGCAGCGTCTGGGCCAGCCCGGTGCAATAGACCGCCTCCGCCCCGCGCGGGGTCTGGATCACCATGCGCCCGGCAGCAGAGCGGATCGTTGCCGTCTCTTCCGTCACCTTGCCGGTGGCGGGATCGGTACGGCGCAGCAGCACCTGCTGGCCGGTATAGGCATCGACCAGCCCCTTTTGCGACAGCAGCGCCGCATCGCGGTTGCGCTCGCGCGGAGGCGCACCGAACAGGATCGCGGTTTGCGGCACGATGCCGCCGGCGACGCCCTCAAACCGCACGGTCACCTCGCCTGGCGGCAGGGTGACGGTGCGGGTTTCGGCGATCAGCGCGATGGAGTTGGGACTGCTGCGGTCAATCGGCCCGTCGCCGCGACCGGGATCGCGGTAGATGGTGACGGCGACCTTGTCGGGCGCGGCGGAGACGACCACCGGCGGCGCGGCGAAGGCCGTGGCGGGGAGCAGGGCGAGGAAGAGGGCCAAAATCCTCCCCGGTACGGGGAGGGGGACCATGCGAAGCATGGTGGAGGGGGCTGGCGTCCTGGCGCACTCTCCCGATGGCGCGCCCACAGGCCGGCCCCCTCCACCACGCCGCTGCGCGTCGCGGTCCCCCTCCCCGTGCCGGGGAGGATCTGCGCGCCCCATCACCACGGGGTCAGGAAGGTCACGGTCAGGTCGGTCTTGCCGTTGGCGGCGACCGGCACTTCCCAGCGGCGTTCGTCGGCATTGTCCTGGGTACCGGGGATCGATTCCTCGGGCACGCGAACATCGCGCCACCACCACCACTGGTTGAGCCCGCCCTGGACCACGTCAACCGTTACCGGGATCGGCCGGGCGTTGGTGACGATGTAGCGCATCTGCACCCGGTAATAGGTCTTGGGCCGCTCGGCCACGGCTTCGACCACGCGCCCGTCGCTGTAGGTCACCTTCCAGCGGGCAAACTTTTCCCACTCGTCCAGCGTGATCGCCTCGCGCTTGACCAGCGTCGGCTGGACCTTGACGTCGAAGGCATCGCCGGTGCGCAGCGCCAGCGCCGAACCGCCGGGGGTGTGCGGAATTTCGCTTTCGCCGATGAACTGCGCCTGGCCCTTGGTATCACGCATGTAGACGCGCACCGTTCCCGCCGGCAGCGCCGCGCCGATCCCGCCGCTGCGGGCAT
This sequence comes from Sphingomonadales bacterium, assembly GCA_028869175.1. GTDB lineage: Bacteria > Pseudomonadota > Alphaproteobacteria > Sphingomonadales > Sphingomonadaceae > Novosphingobium. Next base: position 35,108 of record JAGWTB010000007.1, on the reverse strand, counting down.
TGGAAAACTTGAGGATCGCGGCAGCGCTTTGCGGTTCGCCCTGATTGCCCAGCCAGCCGTTGCGGAATTCATAGCCCCTGCGCGCAGGCACGCCCGAAGCATCGAGGAAGCTGACCTGCTTGGTCTGGGCATTGGCGATCGTGGTGCGGCCTTCGATCGGATAGACGTGGAAATCGCCGAGCTGGTCGCCGCCGCTCTCGGTGCCCGGGCGATTGCCGCCGGGCATCGGGCGACCGCGGTTGTACTGGTTGTAGTTGTAGCCCTGCTGCACCTGGCCGACCTCGCCCGCCACCAGCAAGGCCTTGGCATTGCTGAAGGTGGTACCGGTGTTGTTGGTCAGGGTGATCCAGCCCTGCACGTCGATCTTGCCTGCCTTTTCGTCGAACAGCGCGACATAGTCGCTTTTCCAGGCCATTCCGGGGGTGAGGTAGCTCAGCGTCAGCGGTCGCGGGCCGGCGCGGCTGGCGTCCATCGTCACCGACAGGGTGGGGCGCGCGCGCAGGTTGGGCGGGATGTTATCGAAGATCACCCGCACCGGCAGCCCGTCGTCGCGCAGCACCTCGATCCGCTCACCGATCTTGAGCACAACGCCGCCGTTGGCTGCCAGCACGGTTGCCCGCTCGCGCGTTTCCGCGCCAGTGGCGGGGTTGGTGCGCAGCAAGGTGACCTGTTGGCCCACCGCCTTCTGCATCAGCGCCTGCGGTGACAGCAGGTCATAGTCGAAATTCTGCTCGACAATACCGAAGCCCTCACCGGCCAGCGTCACGGTTTCGGGCCGGATCACCGCCGAAACGTCGGGAAATTCCTGCCGGCTGCGGCCAGCGGGCAGGGTAACCTGCCGCACGTCCTGCACCAGCGCGAGATTGTTGTTGTAGATGGTGACGGCGACATCGCCTTGCGCCGATCCACCGCCGGCGCTCTGTGCGAAAAGTCCTGCCGGCACCGCCGCCAGACCCGCCGCAATACCCAATCCGATCAACCGCATGGTCACCCCCTCCATTGCCCGCGCAGGATGGCGCAAGCCGCCGTGTCTGGATACCTGAAAAGCTCTGTGCGAAATTCCGCTGACAACCCCTTGTGTGACATGTTCGCAACACTATCTCTTGGGCAACAGGAGGCACTTCCCACATGAACCTCGAAAAATTCACCGACCGCGCCAAGGGCTTTCTCCAGTCGGCCCAGACCGTCGCGATCAGGCTCAATCATCAGCGTATCACGCCTGAACACATTCTGAAGGCCTTGCTGGAAGACGGCGAAGGCATGGCACCCGGCCTGATCCAGCGCGCCGGGGGCAATCCCGGCCTGGCGCTGGCCGAAACCGACAAGGCGCTCGCCAAGATTCCCGCCGTTTCCGGCGGCGGGGCACAGCAAACTCCGGGGCTGGACAACGACGCGGTGCGGTTGCTCGATCAGGCCGAGCAACTCTCGGCCAAGGCGGGCGACAGCTTCGTTTCGGTACAGCGGCTGCTTCAGGCGCTGGCGCTGGGTCTGACCAACCCGGCCGGGCAGGCGCTGAAGGCGGCGAATGTCGATCCGCGCGCGCTCGAACAGGCGATCCAGGAAGTCACCGGCGGCCGCGCGGCGGACAGTGCCGGGGCGGAAAACGCCTATGAGGCGATGAAGAAGTACGCCCGCGACCTCACCCAGGCGGCGCGCGACGGCAAGCTCGATCCGGTGATCGGGCGTGATGAGGAAATCCGCCGCACCGTGCAGATCCTCGCCCGCCGCACCAAGAACAACCCCGCCCTGATCGGCGAACCCGGCGTCGGCAAGACCGCCATCGCCGAGGGGCTGGCGCTGCGCATCGCCAACGGTGACGTGCCCGACAGCCTGAAGGATCGCCGCCTGATGTCGCTCGACATGGGCAGCCTGATCGCGGGGGCCAAGTATCGCGGCGAGTTCGAGGAGCGGCTCAAGGCCGTGCTCGACGAGGTCAAGGGCGCCGAGGGCGAGATCATCCTGTTCATCGATGAGATGCACACCCTGATCGGCGCGGGCAAGGGCGAGGGGGCGATGGACGCCTCCAACCTGCTCAAACCCGCGCTCGCGCGCGGCGAACTGCACTGCATCGGCGCGACCACGCTCGATGAGTACCAGAAGTATGTCGAGAAGGACCCTGCGCTGCAGCGGCGGTTCCAGCCGGTATTCGTTGGTGAGCCGACCGTGGAGGACACGATCTCGATCCTGCGCGGGCTCAAGGACCGGTATGAGCTGCACCATGGTGTGCGGATCACTGACGGCGCGATTGTCGCCGCCGCGACGCTGAGCAACCGCTACATCGCCGACCGCTTCCTGCCCGACAAGGCCATCGACCTGATGGACGAGGCCGCCAGCCGCATCCGTATGGAAGTGGAGAGCAAGCCAGAGGAAATCGAGGTACTCGACCGGCGGATCATCCAGCTCAAGATCGAGGAAATGGCGCTTGCCAAGGAAAGCGACCAGGCGAGCAAGGACCGGCTGGCCGCGCTCAAGGAAGAACTGGCCAATCTGGAAGAACAGTCCGCCGCGCTGACCACGCGCTGGCAGGGCGAGCGTGACAAGATCGCGGCCGAAGGCAAGATCAAGGAAGCACTCGATGCTGCCCGGATCGAGCTCGACCAGGCGCAGCGCAGCGGCGATCTCGGCAAGGCGGGCGAACTGTCCTACGGGCGCATCCCCGAACTGGAAAAGCAACTCGCCGAAGCGCAGGGCATGTCCGAAAACGCGCTGCTGCGCGAGGAAGTGACGGCGGACGACATCGCCTCGGTCGTCTCCAGGTGGACCGGCGTGCCGGTCGACCGGATGATGGAGGGTGAGCGCGAGAAGCTGCTCAAGATGGAAGAGGTCATCGGCAAGCGGGTGATCGGCCAGAAGGATGCGGTGCTCGCCGTGTCCAAGGCAGTGCGGCGCGCCCGTGCAGGCCTGCAGGACCCGAACCGGCCGCTGGGCTCCTTCCTGTTCCTCGGCCCCACGGGCGTCGGCAAGACCGAACTGACCAAGGCGCTCGCCGGGTTCCTGTTCGACGATGACAGCGCGATGGTGCGCATCGACATGAGCGAATTCATGGAGAAGCACTCGGTCAGCCGCCTGATCGGCGCGCCTCCGGGCTATGTTGGCTATGACGAGGGCGGCGTGCTGACCGAAGCCGTGCGGCGGCGGCCCTATCAGGTCGTGCTGTTCGACGAGGTGGAAAAGGCGCACGGCGACGTGTTCAACGTGCTGCTGCAGGTGCTCGATGACGGGCGCCTGACCGACGGGCAGGGCCGGGTGGTGGACTTCACCAACACGCTGATCATTCTGACCAGCAACCTCGGCAGCCAGTACCTAGCCAACCTGGAAGAAGGGCAGGACGTGGAAAGCGTCGAGCCGCAGGTGATGGAGGTCGTGCGCGGCCATTTCCGCCCAGAATTCCTCAACCGGCTGGACGAGATCATCCTGTTCCACCGCCTTGGCGTGGAGCACATGGCTCCTATCGTCGAAATCCAGGTGGGCCGGGTGCAGCAGCTGCTCAAGGACCGCAAGATCACGCTCGACCTCACCGATGCCGCCAAGCGCTGGCTGGGCCGGGTGGGCTACGATCCGGTCTACGGTGCCAGGCCGCTCAAGCGTGCCGTGCAGCGCTATCTGCAGGACCCGCTGGCGGAGAGGCTGCTGGGCGGGGAAATCCCAGATGGCAGCACCGTGCGGATCGACGAAGGCGAAGGCGCGCTGGCGTTCGTCGTGGAGTGAGGCGAAGTCTCCCCCTCCTCTTCAGAGGCGGGGGCCGGGGGGGTGGTGCGGTCCGGGCGCAAACTTCACCCAGTATCCACCACCCCCAACCCCCTCCTCTGAAGAGGAGGGGGCTTTGTTGCTCCGCCAGTCCAACCTCGCTTGACCGCGCCCCTTGCAGCGCTTAACCGCCCGGTTAAACCAGTTTCCAAGGAGCGTTCCCATGCAGCTTGACTCTTCCATCGCCGCCGTCGTCACCGGCGGCGCTTCGGGCCTCGGTGAGGCTACCGCCCGCGCGCTGGCCGCCAAGGGCGTCAAGGTCGCCATTTTCGACATGAACGCCCAGCGCGGCGAGGAAGTGGCGGGCGAGATCGGCGGTACCTTCTGCCAGGTCAACGTCGCCGACGAGCAGAGCGTGATCGACGGCTTTGCCAAGGCCCGTGCCGCCCACGGGCAGGAGCGCGTGCTGGTCAATTGCGCCGGCATCGCCACCGCCATCAAGACCGTGGGCCGCGACCGCGAAACCGGCGCGGTGAAGGGCTATCCGATGGGCGATTTCGAGAAGGTGATCGCCATCAACCTGGTCGGCACCTTCCGCTGCATCGCCAAATCGGTCGAAGGCATGCTGACGCTCGACCCGGTGGACGCTGATGGTCAGCGCGGCGCCATCGTCAACACGGCTTCGGTCGCGGCGCAGGACGGGCAGATGGGCCAGGCCGCCTACACTGCCTCCAAGGCTGGCGTGCTGGGCATGACCCTGCCCATCGCCCGCGACCTGATGAACGAAGGCGTGCGGGTGAACACCATCTTGCCCGGCATCTTCGAAACCCCGATGATGAAGTCGCTGCCGGAGAAGGCGCAGCAGTCGCTGGCCGCTTCGGTGCCGTTCCCCAAGCGGCTCGGCAGGCCCGAGGAATATGCCAAAACCGCGCTGTTCCTGCTGGAGCATGACTACATCAATGCCGAATATGTCCGCATGGACGGCGCGATCCGCATGGGCCCCAAGTAAGCGGTCCATGGCCGAAACGGCGCTCAACGCTCCGCCCGGCGCGCGGGAAAAGCTGCTGGAGACGGCGAGTGCGATCATGCGCGAAGGCGACGTGGTCGATATCTCGCTGTCCGAGCTTTCGCTGCGTTCGGGCCTCAATTCGGCGTTGGTGAAGTATTACTTCGGCAACAAGGCGGGGCTGCTGATGGCCCTGCTCGACCGGGACTGGCAGGCCATCGTCACCAGCGTCGATGCGCTGGTGGCGAAGGACGGCTGGGACCCGGAAGCCAAGCTGCGGCGGCACATCTCGAAGGTGGTCGATACCTTCTATACCGTACCCTATCTCAACCGCCTGACCATGCGCATGGTGCGCGAGAGCAACCCGGAAGAAGCGCGCCGCATCGCCGATTGCTATCTCTCGCCGATGTACCGCGCCTATGAGCAACTGATTGGTGATGGGGTGAAGGCCGGGGTGTTCCGCCCGGTGGACCCGCAGATGTTCTATTTCACCGTCACCGGCGCGGTGGACCGCTTCTTCTCGGCCCGGCTGGTGCTGCAGCACTGCTTCGATACCGATACCCTGACCGAGGCCCTGCGCGACCGGTACCGCGAACATACCATCGACATCATCATGGCGGGCATCCTTGCCCGGTAACCGTGCCTCAGGACGCTGGCACATCGGCGTCATCGGCGGGTCGGGCATGGCCGAAGGCATCGGGCTGGAGGACGCGCAGAAGATTGCCGTCGGCAGCCCGTTCGGTGCGCCGTCCGGCCCGGTGACCACCGGCACTCTGGGCGGCGTGCGCTTCACTTTCCTGTCGCGGCACGGGGCGGGGCATGCCATTCCGCCAAGCTTCGTCAACTATCGCGCCAACGTGGACGTGCTGAAGCGCTGCGGGGTGACCGACCTCATCTCGCTGTCCGCCATCGGTTCGCTGCGTGAGGAAATGGCACCGGGGCACATGGTCTGCGCCGACCAGTTCATCGACCGGACCGAGGGGCGGGTGCGCAGCTTCTTCGGGCCCGGGCTGGTCGCCCATCTCGGTCTCGCCGATCCGGTCTGCCCGCGCCTGTCGGGCCTGCTTGCCGGAGCGGCGGAAGCGGCGGGGGCCACGGTCCATCGCGGCGGCTGCTATGTCGCCATCGAGGGCCCCCAGTTCTCCACCCGCGCCGAAAGCCTGATGTACCGGCAATGGGGGGCCGACGTGATCGGCATGACCGCGATGCCGGAATTGCGGCTCGCGCGGGAAGCGGAGCTGCCCTACGCGATCCTCGGTATGGTCACCGATTACGATTCGTGGCGCGCGGAGGAAGCCGGGGTGGAAGCGGCCGAAGTGTTCGCGGTGATGAAAGCCAATGCCGAACGCGCCCGCGCTGCCTTGCGCGCCTTTGCCGCCGCGCTGCCGGCGGCAAGGTGCGCCAGTCCCATCGACACGGCGCTCGACGGTGCGATCGTTACCGCGCCTGCACAGCGCGACCGGGTGCTGATGGCCAAGCTCGATGCCGTGGCGGGGCGGGTACTGCGCTGAATCCTCCCCGGTTTCGGCAAGGATTGCGAAAATTCTTGCGAACGGCAGCCGAGACACCAAATATTTCGTGCATACCGTAGCGTAAGCAGTCTAATTGCTCTTGGCGTCGTGATTTGGTTGCATTAGAGACTACCTTGATGCCGCAGAAGATTTCCCGCCTCGCCGATTTCCTCCCTTACCTGCTGTCGGTGACGTCGAATGCCGTGAGCGGCCGGATCGCCGATGAATATGCCCTGCGCTTCGGGCTGAAGATTCCCGAATGGCGGGTGATGGCGGTGCTGGGTGACGCGGGTTCGCGCACCCAGCGTGATCTCGTCGGCGCGACTCTGATGGACAAGGTGGCGGTCAACCGCGCCTGCAAGGTGCTGGAGGATCGCGGCCTGGCCACGCGCAGCCCCAATGCGCGTGACGGGCGCTCGCACCACCTCGAACTGACCGAGCATGGCCGGACGATGCATGGCCAGATCATGCCGCTGGCGCTGGAAATGGAAGAACTGCTGTTTGCCGCGCTCGACGCCGACGAACGCGCGCAATTCAAGGTGTTGCTGGGCCGGCTGCGCGCGCATGTGCGGACGATGGGCGGCAACGAGCATGGAACGGATGACGGCATGGAGGAATTCGGCGCATGAAACTGGGATCCTTGCCGCAGGGACGCGACGGTCGGTTGATCGTCGTGTCGCACGATCTGGCGCACTACGCCGACGCCGATCACATCGTGCCCAGCCTGCAGGCCGCGCTCGATCAGTGGGACCGGGTGGAACCGCACCTGCGGCTGCTGTCCACCGAACTGGAGCACGGCGCGATCCCGCAGAAGCGCTTTCACGAACGCGAAGCCGCCGCACCGCTGCCGCGCGCGTTCCAGTGGGCGGACGGATCTGCCTACGTCAACCACGTCGAACTGGTACGCAAGGCGCGCGGGGCCGAGCTGCCCGACAGCTTCTGGCACGATCCGCTGATGTACCAGGGCGGCAGCGACGACCTGCGCGGCGCGCGCGAGCCGATCCAGCTGGCCGACGAAGCCTGGGGCGGCGATTTCGAGGCGGAGATCTGCGTCGTCACCGGCGATGTGCCGCAGGGCATTTCGCCTGAGGCGGCGCGCGATTGCGTGCGGCTGGTCGGACTGGTCAACGACGTGTCCTTGCGCAACCTGATCCCCGGCGAACTGGCCAAGGGCTTCGGCTTCGTCCAGTCCAAGCCGGCCTCGCACTTCTCGCCGGTGTTCGTCACGCCCGATGAACTGGGCGATGCCTGGGCCGGCGGACGATTGCACCTGCCGCTGCTGGTTGACCTCAACGGCCAGCCCTTCGGACGCGCCGAAGCGGGCGAGGAATGCACCTTCGATTTCGGCACGCTGATCGCGCACCTGGCGAAGACCCGGCGGGTGGGGGCAGGATCGATCATCGGTTCGGGCACCGTTTCCAACCGCGATGCCGATGGCTCGCCAGGCCGCCCGGTCAGCGAAGGGGGCAGGGGCTATTCGTGCATCGCCGAGCAGCGCATGGTCGAAACGATTGCCAGCGGCGAGGCGAAGACCCCGTTCCTTCGCCATGGGGATACGGTGCGGATCGAGATGCGCGATGCCAAGGGCAAGAGCATTTTCGGTGCGATCGAGCAGGTGGTGACGGCACCCTAGCTGGACTTGTCGAAGCCCGCGCGCCAACCCCACCCCACACCGAAAAAGGGCGGCCCTTGCGAGCCGCCCTTTGTCTTGTCGCTTGCGGTAACCCGCCTCAGCCGGTGTGCTTGAAGGCGTCGGCGATCGAGCAGGCCGCCGGGCCGAGGATGACGACGAACAGCACCGGCAGAATGAACAGGATCAGCGGCACGGTCATGATCGCCGGCAGTCGGGCTGCCTTTTCTTCGGCGCGCATCATTCGTTCGTTGCGGAATTCGGCCGAGAGCACACGCAGCGCCGAAGCGAGCGGGGTGCCGTAGCGTTCGGTCTGGATCATGGTGGTGACCACGCCCTTCACCGAGTCCAGCTTGACGCGATAGGCCAGGTTTTCGAAGGCCTGGCGGCGTTCGTTGAGGAACGCGAGTTCGATCGCGGTCAGGGCGAATTCATCACCCAGCTCCGGATAGGCCCGGCCCAGCTCGCGCGCCACGCGGTTGAACGCGGCGTCGACGGTCAGACCCGCCTCGGCGCAGATGACCAGCAGGTCGAGCGCATCAGGCAGGCCCTTGCGGACCGCGTCGGTACGCTTGCCGATGAGGTTCGAGACATAGACGTCCGGCCCCTTGTAGCCCGCGCCGACAGCGGCGGCGAAGCCGAGGAACTTCTTGAAGCTGCTCCATTCGGGGAAATAGTTGACGTAATAGAGCATGAACGCGGCAAACCCGCCAAGCACCACCGGCAGCACCATGCGCGCGAAGATGACCGCGACGGCCCATTCCTTCTTGCGGATGCCGGCCTGGGCCAGCTTCTGCTGGATGTCCTTGACCTGGCTTTCCTGCAGCACCTTGAGCGACGACAGCGTGTCGCGCATCTTGTCGGCGGTTTCGTTCTTGCGGACCAGGCTGGCGCGCTTCTTCACCGTCTGGGTAACGATGCCTGCCTTGAGCTGCTCGCGCCGGTCGTTCAGCGCCTTGACGCGCTTCTGCATCGGATCGCGGACGGTCACGGCGGCATAGATCGCCATCATCACCGCCATCGCGGCGACGAAGGCCAGGATCGTCCCGGCGAAGATCACGTCCACGCCGAGGAGCGTTGGTCCGGGCGGATTGTTCATCATGATAGCCGGTTTCCTCTGCTCAGATTTCGAAGCTGACCATCTTGGCCATGATGAAGGCACCGATCGACATCCAGGTCAGGCCGCCAAGGCCAACCGCGATCAGGCGTTCGTCGCTGAAGAAGCCGCCAAGATAGTTGGGGTTGATCCAGTAGATCATGCCGAAGACGATGAACGGCAGCGCGCCGACGATGTAGGCCGAGGCCTTCGATTCCGAGCTCATCGCGCGGATCTTCAGCTTCATCTGCGCGCGCTTGCGCAACACGTCGGCCAGGTTGGACAGGGTTTCCGCCAGGTTGCCGCCGGTTTCGCGCTGGATGGCCAGGGTGATGCAGAAAAAGCTGAATTCCGGCATGTTCATGCGGTCGGCGGTTTCCTGCAGCGCATCTTCCATGGTGCGGCCGATACGGATGCGTTCGGTCACCTGCTTGAATTCGACACCGACCGGCCCCGCCACTTCCTGCGCCACCACACCCAGCGTTTCGGTCACCGGCAGGCCCGAGCGCAGGCCGCGCACCAGCAATTCGATGGCATCGGGGAACTTGATGACGAACTGGTTCGAGCGCTTCTTGATGAAGTGGCCAACCACCATGTGCGGCAGGCCGAAGCCGATCACCGAGCCGATGCCCAGCGACAGCAGCACCGCCTTGCTCTTGAGGAAGATCAGCACGGTCAGGAACAGCGCGATACCCACCGAGGTGTAAAGGTACTGGGCGACAGTCCAGGTCTTGCCGGTACGGTGCAGGCGCAGCGAAAGCGCTGCCACGCGGGATTCGGAGCCAGCGATCTTGTGCGCCTGCGGCTTGCGCGCAGCCACGGCCTTGCGCAGCTGCGCTTCGACCTTGTCCATCGTGCTTTCGGAATGGCGGTACCGCACCGCCTGCAACCGGCGAGCGCCTTCCTTGGCCGAGGAGGGGCCATTGAAGGCCGCCCAGCCAAGCACCAGCATGACCATGAGACCGGTGGCGACAAGCAGGATCTGGACAATCGACATCGGCGTAATGCGCCTTCCGGGTCAGGGTGCGGGCACCACCGCAAGGCAGTGCCCGACCACGTTCAGTTCTTGGCGCTGACGGGCGCCTTCTTGTCTTTCTTGGCGGGCATCATCGATTTGAAATCGAGCTTGCCCAGCAGCGACTTCTTGGCGCCGGCAACTGCCGGAGCCCCGGCCTCGACGTCGCTGGCACCGAGGATGGCCTTGCCGATATCGCGCATCACGTTGCCCGCCTTGCTCGACCGGTTGGCGTCGGCGAAAGTCTGGCCCAGCTTGGCCGCGTTGGACGCCGCCTTGATGTCGTAGGGGATCGAGAAGTTGATCTTGCGCTCGATCGAGGCTTCGAAATCGGCCTTGCTGATTTCACCGACCCCCGGCATCACCTTGTTGGCAACCACGATCACCTGGGCATGGGCGGCATTGGCCTTCAGCCAGGAAAGGATGCGGATCGCGTCGCGTGCGCCGGCCAGCGTCATCTCGGTCACCAGCACGACCACGTTCACGTCGGTCAGCAGGTGCGGGAAGTTGATCAGCATGTTGCGCGGCAGGTCGATCATCGTCATTTCGAACGCTTGGCGGAATTCCTCCTCCAGCTGCACGAAGGCCGAACCATCGGTCATCAGCGGCGAGTTGATCGGCGCTTCCGCCGAAAGGATCGCCAGATGATCGTTGGCGCGGATCATCGCGCGTTCGATGAACAGGCCGTCGATGCGGCTCGGGTTGTCGATCGCGTCGGTCAGGCCGCGGCCCGGTTCCAGGTCGAGGCTGAGCGCGCCGGTGCCGAAGTGGATGTCGAGATCGAGCATCGCCGTCGGCAGCTTGTTGTCGGCGCTGAACATCCAGGCCAGCGACGTGACCAGCGTGGAAGCGCCAACGCCGCCGCGCGTGCCGACCACGGCGGTCGAGATATGCTGCTTCACCGCGCTCGCATCATGATGCTTCGGCGCGCTGAAGATCGCCTGAGCCTGTGCCAGCGCATCGCGGATCTGGCCCGGCGACAGCGGCTTGAGCAGATAGTCGTGAATGCCGCTGGCGACGAGGTCGCGATAGAGCCGCACGTCGTTGACCTGCCCGGTGGCGATCACCACCGTGCCCGGCTCGCAGACTTCGGCCAGCGCATTGATGTCGTTCAGCGGGTCGCCGCTCTCCGACAGGTCGACCAGCAGAATGTTCGGGCTGGCCGAGATCGACAGGGACTGCACCGCATTGCGCAGGCCGCCCTTGTTGCACTTCTCGGGCTGCCAGCCCATCTCGATGATCACCGGGCGCAGCACGTCCAGCGAGGCGTCGTCGCACAGATAGGCGGCGAAGGCGTCGCGGTTGCCGGCATTGGGTTTCCAGGGTGCGTTCATGGCTTATTCGCCCTTGCTCGAGGAAGCTTTCAGGCCGGCGGCACCGGTCGGCGCGCTGGTGCGATAGGCGTCGATCGCCTTGGTCGAGCTCATCACCACGGTTTCGCCGCTGCCCGTTGCGCCCTTGATCAGGTGCTCGGGGTCGGCGACCATGGCGGCGATGTTCGAATTGGTCGCACAGCCGTAGTTGCTGCTGGTGGCGTTCATCAGGTTGGTGCTCGATTTGGTCTGCCAGTCGGGGCAGCCGGGCACCTCGGCCTTGCTGCGGCTGACGATCACCCGCACCATGCCGGCGTTGACATAGCCCGGCGTCACCGGCGTATCGTCGCCCACCAGGATGCCATAGCGCGAGGCAACGGCTTCTACCGCGCTGCGGGTCTGGCCGCTCGACTGCGGATCGTCGATGGCGATGCGATCACCGTAGCGCAGGTCCATGGCATCGAACCACCCGGCAAGCCGGCGCTGCTCGGGGATCGACAGACCGCCCGGGCCGCTGGTCAGGTCCAGCGTGTAGTTGGTGCGCTGAACCACCGCCTGGTGGACCGATTCGAGCGACATGTTGGTCGCCATGCCGCCGCAGCCGGACAGCGCGAGGCCGAGCGTCAGGGCGAGGGCGGCGGACGGCGCGGCGGCGAAGCGGCGCGCGGTCTTGCGGATCACGGAATGGGTCATCCTCGTCACCTTTCTCAGTTCAGGTTGAAGCCGGGCGCCGCATCGGCGGCCGAAGCGGTCTTGCGCGATGCGCCGTCGGCGGCACCGGTGCGCGGGGCCGGAGCGGGGGCGGCGGGCTGGTCCACGCCGCCGACCGCCGGGTTCGGCGCGGCGCCGGGGGCGGCATGCGGCTTGGGCCGGTCACCGCCCGACTGGCCGTCGTTGAGCATGTTGCCCAGCACTCGTTCCATGTCGTCCGGCGTCTTGTAGCCATCGGTCGGCAGCTTGATGTCGTTGGCGTTGACCGGGTTCACCAGATAGGGCGTGACCACGATCACCAGCTCGGTCTCGCCCTTGCGGAACGAGTTGGAGCGGAACAGCGTGCCGATGATCGGCATGTCGCCCGCGCCGGGCAGCTTGGTGATGGTGTTCTGCGCGTTGCTGGTCATCAGGCCGGCGATCATGAAGCTCTGGCCCGAACCGAGTTCGATCGTCGTTTCGGTGCGCCGGATGGTCAGCGCCGGAACGACGAAGCCATTGAGGGTGACCGAGCCTTCGCTCGACAGTTCCGACACTTCCGGCCGTACCCGCAGCGAGATGCGGCCGTTGGCCAGCACCGTGGGCGTGTAGGACAGGCTGACGCCGTACTTCTTGTATTCGATCGAGGTGGCACCCAGCCCCGCCGAAATCGGGATCGGATATTCACCGCCCGCGAGGAAGTCTGCCGTCTCGCCGGAAAGCGTGGTGAGGTTCGGCTGGGCCAGCGTGGTGACCAAACCAGCAGTTTCACCCGCGTCCAGCGCACCCAGCAGGTCGAGGCCGAGGAAGCGGCCAGCGCCGGCCAGCGTGGTCAGGCCGTTGGCCGGGCTGACGCTGGTTCCAGGGATGGTCACGGTCGTGCCATTGGCCATGGTGTACTGGGTGTTCAGCGAATTGCCGATACCCAGCGCCGACGGCGGCAAGGGTGCTTGGCTGACGTTGAAGCCACCCATCGCGCGACCCTGGCCGATGCCGAAGCGGAAGCCGCCGGTGCTGTCGATCGAGGTCAGGTTGGTGCCCAGCGTCTTGACCAGCGAGCGGCTGACCTCGGCGAACTTGACCTGCAGGTTGACCTGCAGCGGCGTCGCCATCTTCAGGCGGCTGATGACGTTGGCGTCCTTGCCGACGAAGGCAGTGACGAGGCGCTGGGCCTCGGCAGCGTCTTCCGGCGCGCCGACCGTACCGGTCAGCAGGAAGTTGTTCGCGCCCATCGTCGAAACCGTCACGCGGGCATCCGGCATGGCGACGCGCAGCATCTGATCGACGTTGTCGATGTTCGAGCCGACGCGGACGTTGGCCGACCAGATCACGTCGCCGTGGCTGTTGCTGGCGTAAACCGTGGTCTCGCCGCCCGCCTTGCCAAAGACATAAAGCTGGCGCTGCGACTTGACCTGCACGTCGGCGATCTTGTCATCGGCAACGAAGACATCGGTCATCGCGCCGGGCAGGGTGATCAGCTGGCCGCGCCCCATCGAAAGCGCCACGTCGGAGGTCGGACGCGAAACCGACTGGGCGTGGGCGGCGGTGGCCGGCACCAGGGCGAGCGGAGCCACGGCGCAGGCCGCGGTCAGCAGGGTGTGGATCAGGCGGCTCTTCATCGATTTGCCCTCGAATGCGGCGCGCGGTGCGCTGTGGTTCGTCATGTGCATGTTACTTGCCCCCCGCCGCTTCTTCGGTGGTGGTCTTGCCGCGCGTCACACGGACGACCGGGCCGGCCGGAACCGGAGGCCCCATGCGACCGCCTACGGCAGCACCGATGGCGCTGGCGAAGCTGGTGGCGATGGCCTTGGCGGCATCCTGCCGGGTCGAAGGAACCGAGCGGCGCTGGAAGCGCGAAACGTCGGCACCGGTGACGTAAGAGGTTTCACCCTCGATCGGACGGTTCATTGCCTGGTTGAGGATGCGGTCTTCCTCTTCCTTGGTCGCGCCGGTCGGCACCTTGACCGCGCCGGTGGCAATCGCCTTCTCGAGCTCGGACTGATTGTCCGCGATCGAGCGCAGCGACAGGCTGAGCGTGCCAATGGTCTGGGCGACCTGGATCTTCTCGGCAATGCGCGGGGTCACTTCCAGTGTGACGGTGCGCGATACCTTGACCACGGTCTTGCCCTCGGCAGTTTCCGTCTGGGTGGCCTGGTCGGTGGCGAGAATGCGCAGGTTGCGCAGGATGGTTTCGGTGGCCTTCAGCGAATCGCCTTCACCTTCACCCTTGACCGCCTGGGTCAGCATGAGGTCGACGCGGTCGCCCGGGAAGATGAAGCCGGCGACGCCGGTCTTGTCCGAGACCGAGATGGTCACGGCGCGCATGCCCGGCCCGAGCGCGGCGGCAAGGAAGCCGCGGTCGCCCGGCGCAACCAGCGCGCCCTGGGTTACCGGCTGGCCGGCGGTGATCGGATAGCGGACCACGGTGCCGAGCAGCTTCGTCATGTTCGCTTCGCCATCGACGAAGTAGGCGTCCTGCACCATGTCCTTCGGCCAGGCCTGGAAGTTGATCGAATCGGCGGTGATGATCGTGCCCACCGGCAGCGCGCGTTGGGCAACAAGGACCTTGGGTCCCTGCGGCGCTTGCGGCTGCACAGCCTGCACCGATGGCGCGGAGGCCCCGGTAAACATGCTGCGCGCGGCCAGCGCCGTGCCGATCGCTACGACCAGCGCCCCCATCAGCAGCATCAGCTTCTTCTTGTCCATGGCTAAGCAAGCCCCCTAGAGAAATCCCGCAGTACGAAGCGGTTCTTCGGCTAAATTGGTTAAAATCCGGTCACCCTGCTGCAGTCGCCGCGTGGAAGGCCGGAAGATACTGGCTGGCGATGACCCAAAGGCCCGCCGTTGCGATGGCGAGACCATAGGGAATCGCCAGCTTGTCACGCTGGCGGCGGGCGATGTGCCACGCGCCAAGCACGATGGTGAGCAGTCCGCCGATCAGCGCCATCAGCACGATCAGCTTGAGGAACCATGCCGGCTGAATCCACAGCGCCAGCGCGGTGAGCAGCTTGACGTCGCCGCCGCCCATCTGGCGCAGCGCGAAGAGTCCGGCGCAGATGACGAAGCAGGCGGTCGCCAGTCCGAACTGCGCGGCCACGCCCGGCCAAAGGGAAAGCCCGGTCGCCCACCAGAACAGCGGTGCGGCCAGCGCGATGCCGGCGTTCAGCCAGTTGTCGATCTGCCGTCGGCGCATATCGGTAAACGCCGCGACAAGCAGCGCAATTGCCAATCCGCCCAGCAATCCGTAAGTGAAAATTCCGCCCTGCATGGGAAGCCCCCCTGGTCAGGAGCACATCTCTAGACCGCAGGGCTTACCAAAAAGTAACCAAGCCGATGAGGCCGGAATTAGCCAGATGATCGAGGACGTTGCCAGCGCCGGACAGGTTTTTGACCGGCGCGCCATCCCGCGCGAAGCCGTGGAAACGCGCTGGACCGCGCCAGACGGCTATCCGATCCGCCGGATCGACTGGCTGATCCCGCAGGGATCGTGCCGGGGCTCGCTGCTGTTCTTCCCGGGACGGGGAGATACCTATGAAAAGTATCTCGAAACGCTGGATCACTGGCACCGGCTCGGCTGGCGTGTCACGGCGGCGGACTGGCGCGGGCAGGCGGGGTCCGGACGTTTCGGCAAGGATCCGCTGACCGGGCACATCGATGATTTTTCCACCTGGGTGGACGATCTCGCGGCCTTCTGGGCCGAATGGCGGCGTACCACGCCGGGGCCGCACGTGCTGGCGGCGCATTCCATGGGCGGCCACATCGTGTTGCGCGCGCTGGCTGAACAGCGCGTCGATCCCGATGCCATGGTGCTGTCCGCGCCGATGCTCGGGTTCCTCAACTCAGGCGTTCCCGCCGCCATCATGCACGCCGCTGCCCGGCTGATGTGCGCGCTGGGCGATCGCCGCCGCCCGGCGTGGAAATGGAGCGAGAAGCCTGGCCAGTTGCCAGTGGGCCGGGCCGCGCTGCTCACCCACGATGCTGATCGCTATGCCGACGAGATCTGGTGGCGCGAGAATCGCCCCGAAGTGGCGATGGGGCCGGGATCGTGGGGCTGGGTGGAGCGGGCCTATGCCTCGATGCGCGGACTGGAGGCAAAGGGAGTGCTGGAAGCGGTGACCACGCCGGTGCTGATCATCGGCACCAGCGCCGACAAACTGGTCTCCCCGGCCGCCATTCAACGCGCTGCGCGCCGTTTGCCGCGCGGGCAACTGCTGATGTTCGGGGCGGAAGCGGCGCACGAAGTGCTGCGCGAGGCCGATCCTGTGCGGGACAAGGTGCTGGCAGCTATCGACGATTTCCTGTTGCGCACGGCCCCGGTAACGGACTGAGCATGCCGCAGCCCTGCGACATTGCCGTGATTGGCGCGGGCATGGCTGGCGCTTCGCTGGCGGCTGAGCTGTCTGGCCGCGCCAGCGTGGTGTTGATCGAGGCCGAGGATCGCCCCGGCTATCACGCCACCGGGCGTTCTGCCGCGTTCTGGACCGAAAGCTACGGCGGACCGGGCGTCCAGCCGCTCACCACCGCTTCGGGACCGGCCTTGCGCGAACTCGGCCTGCTGGCCCCGCGCGGTGCGCTGACCATCGCCCGCGCCGGGCAGGAGGCAGACCTTACGGCGTTCGCCGCGCGCTACGCCGCGCTGGGGGTGCGGGTGGAACATCTCGACCGCGCCGCGCTGGAAAGCCGCATTCCCGGCCTCCGCGCGGAATGGACGACAGGCGCGCTCGAACCCGATTGCTGCGACATCGACGTTTCCGGGCTGCACCAGCACTACCTCGCCAGGGTGCGCCGTGCCGGGACGGAGCTGCTCTGTGCCGCCCGGCTGGTCTCTGCCGAATCGCGTTCGACCGGCTGGAGCCTGCAGCTGGCGGACGGGCGCCAGCTCTCGGCGCGGGTGCTGGTCAACGCCGCTGGTGCCTGGGCCGATTCAGTTGCCCGGCTGGCCGGGGTCACCCCGCTGGGGATCACGCCCTATCGCCGCACCATCGCGCAGGTCCGTACCGCGCCCGCTGCCGGGCCCGAGATGCCGCTGGTACTCGATCTGGCCGAGCAGTTCTATTTCAAGAGCGATGCGGGCCGGCTGTGGCTTAGCCCGCATGACGAGACCGCCAGTCCGCCGTGCGATGCCGCGCCCGAGGAAGTCGATGTCGCCACCGCGCTCGCCCGGCTCGAAGGGGTGGTCGACTGGCGGATCGAGCGAGTCGAGCATCGCTGGGCCGGCCTGCGCAGCTTCGCGCCTGATCGCCTGCCGGTCTATGGCTTTGCCCGGCAGAATCCGGACTTTTTCTGGTTTGCTGGCCAAGGTGGGTTCGGCATCCAGACAGCCCCCGCCGCCGCCCGGCTGGGCGCGGCCCTGCTGCTGGGCGACACCCCGGACGAGATCGATCCCGTGGCTTACAGCCCGGCGCGGTTTCTGTAGCGAATCAGGAATTTGCCGCTATTCTGACCGCCGGGATCGATCCACAGACGGGAGTTGCACCATGGCCCACCGCTTTGAAATCCGCAAAAACAAGGCAGGCGAATTCGTCGCCTATTTCTGCCACAACGCGGAAACCATCTTCTGGACCGAAGGCTACAAGAGCAAGGCCAGCGCGAAGAACGCCATCGAATCGGTGCTGAAGAACGGCCCCGGTGCGGAAGTGGTCGACAAGTCGGCAGACTGATTGGAACGGGTTTTGGGGAGCGGGCCTTGCGCGGCAAGGCTCTCCCCTGACCCTACTTCCAAATCTGCTCTGCCTGAGCGGCGAATTTGTCTTCTACCGCCCCACGCTTTTCGCCGCATCGCTGGCGAGCTGGTCGGCGCGCTCGTTTTCGGGGTGGCCGTCGTGGCCTTTCACCCAGACCCAGTCAATCTTGTGCGGTTGGGCAGCGAGAGTCAGTTCCTGCCAGAGGTCGGCGTTGAGCACTGGCTTTTTCGCGGCATTCTTCCAGCCGTTCTTGCGCCAGCCGAAGATCCACTTGGTGATGCCGTCGATCACATAGCGGCTGTCTGTATGCAGCGCGACGTCGCACGGCCGCTTGAGCGCCTGCAGCCCGCGCATCGCGGCGGTGAGCTCCATGCGGTTGTTGGTGGTCTGGGGTTCCGAGCCGGAGAGTTCCTTCTCGTGGCTGCCCATGCGCAGGATCGCGCCCCAGCCGCCGGGGCCGGGGTTGCCCTTGCAGGCTCCGTCGGTGAAAATCTCGACCCGCTGGCGTGTCACGGGGCGAAGATGCCCGCATTTTCCGCCTTGGCATAGAATTCCAGCCGCCGGGCGAAAGCCATCGGGTCCTTGCGGGTGACGAGCGCGCCGGCAGGGGTGTTCATCCAGTCATAGGCGCGGGTCATCAGGAAGCGCATCGCCGCGCCTTGCGCCAGCAGGGGCAGCGCATCGCGTTCCGCGGGGCTCAGCGGGCGCACCGCTTCATAGCCCGCGATCAATCCCGCCGAGAGCGCCGGATCGAACCGGCTGCCCGAAGCATCGAAGCACCAGGCAGCGTGGGTTACGGCAACGTCATAGGCCGTGATGTCGGTGCAGGCGAAGTAGAAGTCGATCAGCCCGCTGACCCTGTCGCCCAGCATCAGCACGTTGTCGGGAAAAAGGTCGGCATGGATTACCGAGCGCGGCAGGTCAGTTGGCCAGCGCCGCTCCAGCCGTTCCAGTTCGCGGCCCACCAGCCCGGCCAGTTCCGGGTGGATCGCGGCCAGCCCCTCGTCGCCGCAGGCCCCGGCGAGCTTGATCCATTCGTCCAGACCCAGCCCGTTGGCGCGCCTGCCGGGGAAGCTGGCGGCGGACAGGTGCAGTTGCGCCAGAGCCCCGCCAACCGCGCGGGCCTGCGCCGGGGTGGGATCGGATACGGAAACGCCGGGCAGGAACTCGATCAGCGCCACCGCCTTGCCATCCAGCAAGCGGAACGCGTTGCCATCACGGTCATGGATAGTGCGCGGCACCGGGCAATGCTGACCGGCGAGGTGATCGAGCAGCGAGAGGAAGAAGGGCAGGTCTTCCACTTCGGTGCGCTGTTCGTACATCGTCAGGATGAAGCGTGCGCCACTTCCATCCGCACCTTCGGTGTCGATCAGCCAGTTGCTGTTCGAAACGCCCTCGGCAATGCCCTTGGCCGAACGGAGCGTCCCCACGTCGAACTGCGCGATCAGCCGCGCCAGCACTTCCGCGCCGAGCTGGGTGTAGACCGCCATGGCTCAGTCCACCAGTTGCCGGGGCAGTTTGAAAACCATGTGTTCCTCGGTCGTCACCACGGTTTCCTCGGCCACTGCGCGGAACTCGCCGAGCCGGTCAACCACTTCGCGCACCAGCGTTTCGGGAGCGGAGGCGCCGGCGGTGAGGCCGAGCACGTCGACCCCCGCCAGCCAGGCCGGATCGATGTCACCGGCGCGCTGGATCAGTTCGGCGCGGGTGCCGCAGCGTTCGGCCACTTCTACCAGCCGCACGGAATTGGAACTGTTCGGCGCGCCGATCACCAGCACCAGCTGGCATTCTGCGGCAATCGCCTTGACCGAGGCCTGCCGGTTGGACGTGGCATAGCAGATGTCATCCGCCTTGGGCCCGACGATCTGCGGGAACCGCGCCTGCAATGCGGCGATTACGGCTGCGGTGTCATCCACCGACAGCGTCGTCTGGGTGAGGAAGGCCAGCGGGCTTTCGGCGGTGAAGGGCAGCGCGGCGACGTCTTCCGCCGTTTCGACCAGGGTAATCGTGCCTTCGGGCACCTGGCCCAGCGTGCCGATCACTTCGGGATGGCCGCGATGGCCGATGAACACGATGTGCCGCCCCGCCTCGATCTGGCGTTCGGCCTGGCGGTGGACCTTGCTGACCAGCGGGCAGGTGGCGTCCAGCCAGTCCAGCCCGCGCGCCGTGGCATCGGCGGGGATGGATTTGGGCACGCCGTGCGCACTGAAGATCACTGGCACCCCGGCCGGCACTTCGTCGATTTCCTCGACAAAGACCGCGCCCTTGGCCTTTAGACTATCGACCACATAGCGGTTGTGGACGATTTCGTGCCGCACGTAGACCGGCGGGCCGTACTTGACGAGCGCGAGCTCGACGATCTCGATCGCCCGGTCCACCCCGGCACAGAACCCGCGCGGAGCGGCGATCAGCAGGCGGAGGGGCGGCTTGGCCTCTGGCAATGGCGCGTTCATCTTGCGCCCCCTAGCGCTTTGCGCCGCGCGCCGCTAGGGCAGGTGCACGCATTGCCAAGGATCCATCGATGACGCCTCGTACCCGCCTGCTTGCTGCCGTTGCCGTGCTTGCCGCTCTTTCGGGTTGCCGGACCAAGGGCGATATCGTCGTCGAGGAAGGCGTGGGCATCACCGCAGTGCGCGGGGCCTGCCCCTCGGTCGGCATTCCCGACTACACCGGTGACGTCACCCTGTTCCGGACCCCCGGCGCAACCGATGCCGGTGCGATCGATGTCGTCGCGGCGATGACCAACGTGCGCCAGCAGTGCAATGACAGCGGCGAGAAGGTCTACAGCAACGCCACGTTTGACGTGCTGGCCCGCCGCACCGACGTGCGCGGCGCGCGAACGGTGACGCTGCCCTACTTCGTTACCGTGCTGCGCGGCGGCACGGCGGTGATCACCAAGCGGCTGGGCAGCGTGACGCTGAACTTCGCCGATGGTCAGGAACGCGCGCACGCCAGCGGCAGCGGCTCGGCCTATATCGACAAGAGCGAAGCCACCCTGCCGCCGGAAGTGCGCGAGCGCATTACCCGCAAGCGCAAGGCCGGCGATACCGACGCTGCAGTCGATCCGCTGTCGGCCCCGGACGTCAAGGCCGCCGTGGCGCGTGCGACGTTCGAGGTGCTGCTGGGCTTCCAGCTTGACCAGAGCCAGCTGACCTACAACGCCACGCGGTAAAGCCTTTTCCCCGGCAGGCGCGGAGGATTTCATTTTTCGCGTAAAGCGGCTACCGGGCCTGCCATGTCCCAGACCCTTACGCTTCACGCCGCCTTTGCCGGCCACGTCGCCGCCGCGCTCGATGCGCTTGTCGCAGCGGGAACACTGCCCGCCGGGCTGAACCGCGCTGCCGTCACCGTCGAGCCGCCACGCGATACCAGCCACGGCGATCTGTCCACCAACGCGGCGATGGTGCTCGCCAAGCCGGCGGCGATGAATCCGCGTGCGCTGGCCGAGGCGCTGGTGGTGGAGCTGGGCAAGCTGGCTGAGGTGACCTCGGCAGAGATCGCTGGCCCCGGCTTCATCAATCTGCGCGTTGCCCCTTCGGCCTGGCTGGCGGAACTGAAGGCCGTGGCCGCGCTGGGCGATGACTATGGCCGTTCGACCATGGGCGGCGGCAGCGTGATCAATGTCGAATATGTCTCGGCGAATCCCACCGGGCCGATGCACATGGGCCACTGCCGCGGCGCGGTAGTGGGCGATGCACTGGCGAGCCTGCTGGAGTTTGCCGGGCACAAGGTCATTCGCGAATACTATGTCAACGACGCCGGCGCGCAGGTGCAGGTGCTCGCCCGCTCGGTGCACATCCGCTACCGCGAGGCACTGGGCGAGGCCGTGGGCGAGATTCCCGAGGGGCTCTATCCTGGGGATTACCTCGTGCCGGTGGGGCAGGCGCTCGCCGCCGAATTCGGCGATGCCTATGCCAGCGCCGCCGAGGCCGAATGGATCGACCTGTTCCGCACCCGTGCGGTTGCCGCCATGCTGGTGATGATCAAGGATGATCTCGCCCTGCTCGGCATCAGGCACGAGGTCTTCTCCTCCGAGGCCGAGCTTCAGGCCGCCGGTAAGCCCGAAGAAGCGGAGGCATGGCTGCGAGCGCACGATCTGGTCTACGACGGCCAGCTTGAAGCGCCCAAAGGCAAGACGCCGGAAGACTGGGAACCGGTGGAATTGCCGCTGTTTCGCTCGACGAAGTTCGGTGACGACCAGGACCGCCCGATCCGCAAGAGCGATGGCAGCTGGACCTATTTCGGCGCTGACCTCGCCTATCACTTCCAGAAGGCACAGAGCGCCGACGCGCTGGTAGACATCTGGGGGGCGGACCACGCCGGCACGGTCAAGCGGATCAAGGCCGCCGTTGCGGCGATGACCGGGGCGGACGGCAAACCGACCCCGTTCGAGGTGCGGCTGGTCCAGATGGTGCAGCTGTTGCGGGGTGGCGAGCCAGTGAAGATGTCCAAACGGGCGGGCACTTTCGTCACACTGGCCGATGTCGTGCGTGAAGTGGGCAAGGACGTGGTGCGTTTCACCATGCTCACCCGCAAGCCCGAGGCGCAGATGGACTTCGATTTCGCCAAGGTGGTGGAAGCGTCGAAGGACAATCCGGTGTTCTACGTGCAATATGCCCACGCCCGGATTCGCTCCACCCTGCGCAAGGGCGCGGCGGAGGGGTTTGTGCCGGCCGATACCGACCTTGCCCTGCTGGGTGAGGAGGAACTGGGCCTGATCAAGCTGGCCGCGCAGTTCCCGCGCCTCGTCGAAGCCGCCGCCACCGCGCGTGAGCCGCATCGGGTCGCTTTCTTCCTGCATGACCTTGCCGCAGCGCTGCATGGTTACTGGAACCTTGGCAACGACAAGCCGGAAAAACGCTTCATCGTGGCACAGGACGGTAAACTGACTGCGGCAAGGCTTTATCTTGCCGCGCAAATCGGGCAGCTTGTGCGCAACGGGCTGGCGCTTCTTGGCGTCGCGGCGGTAGAGGAAATGTGATCATGGCGGCAGGGGACGAGAACGGGATCGAGGGCGAAGCTCCTCATACCTGGGAAGCGGAAGCCGAAGGCGAGCCCCTGGAAACCGAGCGTCTCGCGTTTGACGAGGACGAACACCTCCCCTGGCTGGACAGCGGCGACGAGGAATACGGCGAATACGAAAGCGCCGACACCGGTCGCATTCTGGGCTTTGTGATACTCGGCCTGATCGCGCTGGCTGCGATTGTCGGCGGTATCTGGTGGGCCTCCCACCGCACGCCCGATCCGGCGCTGGTCGCCGATGGCAGCACCATCGATGCCCCGGTCGATCCCTACAAGGAAGCGCCGAAGCATCCCGGCGGCAAGACGTTTGACGGCACCGGCGATTCGAGCTTCGCCGTCTCCGAAGGGCAGAACCGTCCCGCGCGGCTTGGCCAGGAAAGCCCGGCGGCATCCGCCAGCGGTGCCGCCGCCAAGCCCGGCGCGGCCACCGCTCCCGGCAAGCCCGGCGCTGCGCCCGCCGCAGCAGTAGCAGCGCCTGCCACCGGCGGCGTCGGCGTGCAGGTCGGTGCCTATTCGTCACAGTCTGCCGCCGAGGCTGGCTGGTCGCATCTGTCGCAGGCCCAGTCCGCGCTTTCCGGCCTCCATCACCGCGTGCTGGAGGGCAAGGCCGACATCGGCACGGTCTATCGCCTGCAGGCCGTCACTGCTGACGCCGCTGCCGCCAATGCGCTGTGCGGTCGGCTGAAGGCAGCGGGTGTCGCCTGTCAGGTGAAGAACTGAAAGTGGGTTGAAGTCTCGCCCCTCTTCTTCGGGGGAGGGGCATGAGGCGATCGGGGGCTCGCCATGGAGGAGGGCTGGCACCGGCTATGTCGCGCGGCCTGTTTCCCCGCACTTTCCACACCCCCGCCCGTGCCCGCGCTTGCGAAAATCGCACATTCCTGCGACGTCTCCTGCCATGACCCCAGCGATTTTCGGCCTGTCAGGGACCACGCTCACCGCTGAAGAGCGGGCGTTTTTTGCCGACGCCGATCCGGCAGGCTACATCCTGTTCGGCCGCAACATCGAAAGCCGCGCCCAGCTGCGCGCGCTGACTGACGAACTGCGCGGCATCCACGGGCGCAGCCGGTTGTTCATCTGCATCGACCAGGAAGGCGGCCGCGTTTCGCGGATGAAGCCGCCCGAATGGCTGGCCTACCCGGCAGGGCAGGCGTTTGATCACCTGTGGGACCTCGCCCCCGCCAGCGCCATCGAAGCTGCCCGCGCCAACGCCGAGGCACTGGGGCTCGATCTGGCCGAGGCCGGAATTTCGGTCGATTGCCTGCCGCTGCTCGATGTGCGCCAGCCCGGAGCCCATGACGTGATCGGCGACCGCGCGCTGGGCACCGAGCCGCGGCGCGTTGCCGCGCTGGGTCGTGCCGTGCTTGACGGGCTGGAGCGCGCCGGGGTCTGCGGCGTGGTCAAACATATGCCCGGTCATGGCCGCGCCGGGGCGGACAGCCACAAGGAACTGCCCACCGTCACCGTCAGCGAAGCCGAACTCGAGGTGGACATTGCGCCGTTCCGCACTCTGGCTGACGCCCCCGTCGCCATGACCGCGCATATCGTCTTCACTGCCTGGGACAAGGAGCGGCCTGCCACCCAGTCGCCCACGGTGATCGAGCAGATCATTCGCCGCCGCATCGGCTTCGACGGCTTGCTGCTGACCGACGATCTCGACATGGAAGCGCTGTCGGGCACCATTCCCGAACGCGCTGCCCGGTCGATCGCGGCAGGCTGCGACGTGGCGCTCAATTGCTGGGGCCGGATGGACGACATGGTGGGCATCGCCAGGGTCCTGCCGGTGATGGCGCCGGCGGCGGCAGTGCGGCTCGAACGGGCGCTGGCCTTCACCGATGTGACCCGTTTCGACCGCACGCGGCAGGCCGAGCGACTGGCCACCCGCGATGCGCTGCTTGCCCTGGCCGAGGCGCGAGCGTGACCGGGGAACTGGCGATCCCGTCTGCCGCCCTGCAAGGCGATGAAGCGGACTGGGCCGGGCCGGCCGCTGCCGCCACCGACGATTCGGCGCTCTATCTGGAGCTGGACGGCTGGGAAGGCCCGCTCGATCTGCTGCTCGATCTCGCCCGTCGGCAGAAGGTGGATCTGCGCCGGATATCGATACTTGATCTGGTCGATCAGTATCTTGTCTATATCGAGCGCGCCGAGGCGCTGCGGCTGGAACTGGCGGCGGACTATCTCGTGATGGCGGCCTGGCTCGCCTACCTCAAGTCGGCGATGCTGCTCCCGCGCGAGGAGCAGGAAGATCCCAGCCCCGAGGAACTGGCGCTGCGCCTGCAATTGCGGCTGCAGCGCCTCGCCGCGATGCGCGATGCGGCGGCGCGGCTGCTGGGGCGCGACCGGCTGGGGCGCGACGTGTTCGCGCGCGGTGCCCCCGAGGGATTGCGGGTGGATCGCAAGCATCTGTGGCAATGCGACATGTTTGCGCTGCTGCAGGCCTACGGCCAGGTCAAGGCGCGCACCGCGCCGGTGGTGCACATGGTGCGCGACCGCATGGTGATGACGCTCGATTCGGCGCTGACCCGGGTATCGGCGATGCTCGGTGTCTCGCTTGACTGGATGGAACTGCGCGATTTCCTGCCGCCTCATGCCGATCCGCGCCTGCGCCGCTCGGCGCTCGCTTCCAGCTTCGTCGCCGCGCTCGAACTTGCGCGTACCGGCAAGGCCGATCTGCGGCAGGAGGAAACCTTCGGCCCACTGCACCTGCGCGGGGTGCGCGCTTGATGGGCCGCCCCGACGACCTTGTCCGCGCCGTGGAGGCGACGCTGTTCGCTGCCGAAGCGCCGATGACGGCAGAGGCGATTGCCGAACATCTTGGCGGCGCGGACGTGCGCGGCGCGCTTGCTGAACTGGCGGAGCACTATGCGGCGCGCGGGGTTCAACTGGTTGAGCGCGGCAAGCGCTGGCACTTCCAGACCGCGCCCGACATGGCGCATTTGCTGCGGCGTGAGCGCGAGGACGTCCGCCGCCTGTCGCGCGCGGCGACCGAGGTGCTGGCCATCGTCGCCTATCACGAGCCGGTCAGCCGGGCCGAGATCGAATCGATTCGCGGTGTGCAGACCGCCAAGGGCACGCTCGACGTGCTGATGGAGGCCGGCTGGGTGCGCGTGGCGGGTCGGCGCGAGGTGCCGGGTCGCCCGGTGATCTACGCCACCACCCCGGAATTCCTTGCCCATTTCGGCCTCGCCACGCGCAAGGACCTGCCCGGCATCGACGAGTTGCGCGCCGCCGGCCTGCTCGATCCGGTAGAGGACGCGCTCGAAGCGGCGATGGACGCGGCAGGGCAGGCGGATGGCAATGCGGCGTAATGACCTGAATCGCCCACTCCATTCCCCATATGCACTGGCAAACTGGCCCGAAAGCGCCTAGATGGAAGGCAACAGGGGCGACGGCGCTGCGTGACGCGCCTTTTGGTCGCACTTCAGGAGTATTTCGATGGGTCTGTCGCTTCCCCACCTGATCATTCTGGCGCTGGTGGTGCTGGTGCTGTTCGGTCGTGGCCGCATTTCCGAAATGATGGGTGACTTCGGCAAGGGCATCAAGAGCTTCAAGCAAGGCATGGCCGAAGAGGCCGATGGCCCCGCCAGCCCACCGCCCGCGCAGATCACCCCGCCTGCCTCGCAGGCCACGGTAGACGCCCAGGCCGCTCCGGTCGATCAGGGCCGGTCGCAGTAAGCACTCTCGCGGCAGGCGAGGGACGCCATGTTCGACATCGGCTGGGATGAAATGCTGTTCACGGCGATCGTGGCGATCGTCGTGATCGGGCCGAAGGACCTCCCCATGGCGCTGCGCACCGCCGGGCGGTGGATCGGCAAGATGCGCCGCATTTCCGGCCACTTCCGCACGGGCATTGAAACGATGATCCGCGAGGCCGAACTGGAGGACATGGAGAAGAAGTGGCGTGAACAGAACGAGGCGATCATGAAGGCCCATCCGGTGGCCGGGCCGGTCGATCCCGTGCTGGCTGACCACGCGCCCACCGAAGCACCGCCCGCCGCCGCCCCTGCGGTTGTTGCGGAGGCGGCGGAAACTGCACCGCAGTTGCCGCTCGGTCCGGGTTGAGGCGCGCCATGGTATTCCCGGTCAGCGACATTGACGAGACCCAGGCGCCGCTGCTCGATCATCTGATCGAATTGCGCAGCCGCCTGATCCGCTCGATCCTGGCACTGGCGGCGGCCTTCGGGGTCTGCCTCTATTTCGCCAGCAACATCTTCGGCTTCCTGATCCGCCCGCTGACCGCCGCCTTTCCGCCGGGGCAGGGCAAGCTGGTCTATACCAAGCTCTACGAAGCCTTCTTCGTCGAGATCAAGGTGGCGCTGTTCGGGGCCTTCTGCCTCGCCTTTCCATTGATCGCCAACCAGCTCTGGGCCTTCGTCGCGCCGGGGCTCTATGCCAAGGAGAAGAAGGCTTTCCTGCCCTTCCTCTTCGCCACGCCTATCCTGTTCACCGCCGGGGCGAGCCTTGCCTACTTTGTCGTCATGCCCACCGCATTTCGCTGGATGCTCGGCTTCCAGGGCAACAAGGGCGGGCTGAGCATCGAGGCGCTGCCGGCTGCCGGGGACTATATCGGGCTGGTGATGCAGTTCATCCTCGCCTTCGGCATAAGCTTCCTGCTGCCGGTGTTGCTGCTGCTGCTCAACCGTGCCGGCATCGTCACCCGCAAGCAGTTGAGCGCGATGCGGCGCTATGTGATCGTGGCGATCACGGCGATTGCGGCGGTGATTACCCCGCCCGACGTGGTTTCGCAGCTGATGCTGCTGGTGCCGATGCTGCTGCTGTTCGAAGGCTCGCTGATCGTCATGTGGTTGGGCGAGCGGCGCGAGGCGAAGGAACAGGCGGCAGAAGCGAGCGCGGAAACTGCGGCCGAAACGCCGCCTACCCTGCCTCCGACTTAAGGCTTTTCTGCGCGCACAGCGCAGCGCCCCAAGCGTCGATCAGGCCAGCCGCGCGGCGGTTTGCTGGATCAGTGCGATCATGTTGGGCACGCCCTGGGTGCGGTTGGAACTGAGCTGGTTTTTCAGGTCAAACGGTTCAAGCGCGGCCGCGACGTCCATCGCCGCCACTTCGGCAGCGGGCCGGTCCTGCACGGCGCTCAGCACCAGCGCGACGATGCCCTTGGTGATCGCGGCATTGCTGTCGGCAAGGAAGTGCAGGCGGCCATCGCTGCCCGGCGCCGGATAGACCCAGACACTGGCCGAACAACCGCGCACCATGGTGGCATCGGTCTTGAGCGCATCGGGCATCGGCTCCAGCGCGCGGCCCAGTTCGATCAGCAGGCGATAGCGGTCGTCGCCGTCGAGGAATTCATACTCTTCGCGGATGTCATCAAGGCTGCGCATGCGGCGGGCACTTAGCACGGCTGCGCAGGGTTGCAACTTTGGGGACGCGCGCGGGCTGGGGCAGGCGGAGCCCGCGCGCTAGGGCAGGCGGAGCCCGCGCGCTAAAGGTCCACCCCGGCCGCAATCGCTTCCAGTTTGCGGATACGTTCCTTGAGGTCGGCCATCTCGATCCGTGCCATGCCCTGGCCAACGCCGCCCTCGATCTCGCGCGGCAGGCGGTCCAGTTCGCGGGTCTTGAGCGCCAGCCAGTCCTGCCAGCCGCGCAGCGAGGCAAGCGAGATCACCGCGACCGCAGACACCGAGGCTCCGGCGAGGATCATGGCGGATTCGAGTGGCATGGCGCGGTTCCTCCTTCTCGTCCTACTTGTCGCGCAGGCTTTCGATCTCGGCGGCGATCGAGCGGCTCTGGCGTTCGTCGGTGACGATGCGTTCCAGCACGCGCACCCGCTCGCGCAGATCGTCCAGTTCGCGCTGGGCATCGGGATCGAGCCGCGCCGCGGGCAGCGCCGGATCATTGCCTCCAGCGTCGTGGAACAGACCCTGGCGCGCGCGGTGCTTGTTCTTGACGACATCGGCGAAGACGGCGAGCGCGACGATGATGACGATGGCGGTCCAGAAGCTCATTGCCGGGTTTGCCCTTCAAGTTGGCGGGGTGCGCGCAGTGAGTCGATCTCGCTGGCGACGGCATAGCCCTTGTCGGTGACGATGCGTTCCAGGATATTCACTCGCTCGGAAAAGACTTCCAGCTGATCGCGCAGTTCGCGGTTCTCCGCCGTGAGTTGGCCTGTGGCTTCATCGTCGGCACGGCGAGTCTTGCCGCCCCACTCGTCTTCCAGCGCATAGCCATGGCGGGCTCGGATCCAGTTGTTCACCAACCAGCCGCCGGTCGATAGCGCGATGATAGCCAGGACGAATTCAGGACCGCCCCAGTTCACGACCGTTTCTCCATCTGGCGGTCTTCGAGCGACTGCGGATCGCGCAGCGCTTCGATCTGGGCGGAGACGTCATAGCCCTTGTCGGTGACGATCCGTTCCAGCACTCGCACGCGTTCTTCCAGCCATTCTGCGCGGTCATTGCCAGCGCTGCGCTGCTGTTCGTCCTGCGCGGTGAACTGCCTGATCTTCATTTCGGCCATCTTGCGTTGATGGCGGGTCCAGATTGCCACGATCGGGATCGACAGGGCAATGATCGGAATGAAGACGGCGATGCTGTCGGCACTCATGGTAGTCCCCCCCAAAGGAACGGTTGGTTCAGCGCAGCCGCTCGATTTCGGCGGAGAGGCGCGGGTTGCTGTTGACGTAGTAGCTTTCGACCTCGGCCAGGCGGCGGTCGATGTCGCGGAAGCGGCTGCGTACTTCGCGCGCCGTGCGGCTGGGCGATTGGCGCACGCGCTGCCAGAACATCTGTTCTTCGCGATCAACGTAAAGCGAGGCAGGCTTCTTTTCGGCGAAGATGCCGGCGAGGAAATAGAGCGGCACGATGAAGGGAATGCCCATCATGGTCAGCGCCACGGTTCCGAGCCGGACCCAGAGTACGTCCACCCCGGTATAGTCGGCGATCCCGGCGCAAACGCCCATGAACTTGCCGTTGACCTTGTCACGATAGAAACGGGTGCGGGAGGTGTTCACCGGGCGGTCCTTTCCTTCTGGGCGCGCAGCCGGGCAAGCTCGCGCAGGGTTTCGTCCTCGTCACCGACGTCGCTGTCATGGACAAGGCGCGCCGGGCGGAATTCGGGGTGATCGGCGGCAACGAGGCGCTCGACCGTCTCGACCCGGTCCTCCAGCCGCCGGGCGAGCTGGTAGAGTTCGTCGAGCAGCGATTCGTCGTCGGTGGTGATCGTCGCGGCGGTCTTCCACCGGGTGATGTAGTGAAGGATGATCCACGGCAGGCCGATGAAGATCGTCGGGATGACGATGAGGGGAACCAGAACGTCTTCCACGGGGTCAGCCCTCCTTCTGCGCGGCCAGCGCCGCCTTCATCGCCTCCAGCTCCTCGTCCACCTTGTCGGCGGAGGCGAGCGCGGCGATTTCGTCGGCGAGGTTGGGCTTGCCCGAACCGTCGGCCAGGCCGAGCGCATCGGCGCGGCCCTCGGCATAGTCGACCCGGCGTTCGAGCTGGTCGAAGCGGGCAAGCGCCTCGTCCACCCGCTCGCTGGCGAGCAGCGTACGCAGCTTGACCCGGTTCTCGGCGCTTTCGAGCCGTGCCTGGATCGCGGTCTGGCGGCTGCGGGCTTCGCGCAGGCGGGTCTGCAGCTTTTCGATGTCCAGCTCATAGGCGCGCAGGGCATCGTCGAGCACGGTGATCTCGGCCTTGAGCTGCTCGGCCATGTCGGCGGCCTTCTTCTTCTCCACCAGCGCGGCGCGGGCCAGATCCTCGCGGTCCTTGCTGAGCGCGAGCTGCGCCTTGTCGGCCCAGTCGGCCTGAAGCCGGTCCAGCTTCACCGTGTGGCGGTGCATTTCTTTCTGGTCGGCAATCGTCCGCGCGGCGCTGGCGCGTACTTCGACCAGCGTTTCCTCCATTTCGAGGATGATCATGCGGATCATCTTGGCCGGGTCTTCCGCCTTGTCGAGCAGATCGGCGAAGTTGGCGGCAACGATGTCGCGGGTGCGTGAGAAAATGCCCATCCAGGGAACTCCATTCAGTTGGGTCGGCGTGGGAGAGGTGCGGAGCCGTTCGACTTCCGCTTCAAGGCGGGTGCGGCGGTTGCTGCGGTTGGGGGTCTGGACCGGAACGCCCGGTTCGCGGCGGGACTGCATGCCGCTATCGGGGGGTGGGGGCGGGCGTTCCGGCCCAAGCGGGTCAAGGGCGAAGGGATCGGCCATCATCGCGCTCAGGCCTTGCCGACCAGCGTCAGGGCGGCGCTGGCGATGTGGCTGGCGGGTTCGAGCTGGCTGGAAAGCACCACCACATTCATAGCGACCACGGCCAGCAGGCTGGCGATGATGGCGCGGTCGAGCTTGGAGCGGAGGGGCAGAACTTGCGTGGTCATGGCATGGGCCTTTGAACTGGGGTTGTTCATCACAGAGCAAGCCGCGTGCCAATTGCTCCTGGCCGCCGATTTCCGCGCCTTCCCGGCCCAGTCGACGAATGACACGTGGCAATTGTTGCCAAGCATTGGTGAAATATGCCATCCCTTGGCCATGGAGCGAGACGTTCAATATGTCGGCCAATCGACCGCCTTTCTGGACGCGGTGGAGCGTGCCAGCCGCGCCGCGCCAATGCGCCGTCCGGTGCTGGTGATCGGTGAACGCGGTACCGGCAAGGAACTGGTCGCCGAACGCCTCCACCGCCTCTCCCCGCGCTGGGGCGAGCCGCTGATCACGCTGAACTGCGCGGCGATGCCGGAAACCTTGATCGAGGCGGAATTGTTCGGTCATGAGCAGGGTGCCTTCACCGGTGCTACCAGGGCACGCGCCGGTCGGTTCGAGGAAGCCGACAAAGGCACGCTGTTTCTCGACGAACTGGCAACGCTATCCACCGGCGCACAGGAGAGGCTGCTGCGCGCGGTGGAATATGGCGAGGTGACGCGAATCGGGTCCTCGCGCCCGATCAAGGTGGATGTGCGGATCGTCGCCGCGACCAATGAAGACCTGCCGCGCCTGGCTGCCGAGGGCCGCTTCCGTGCGGACCTGCTCGACCGGTTGAGCTTCGAGGTGATAACCCTGCCGCCGCTGCGCGTGCGCGAGGGGGATATCCACGTGCTCGCGGAATATTTTGGCCGGCGCATGGCAACCGAACTCGGCTGGGAAGCCTGGCCCGGCTTTGCCGAAATGGCGCTGCGGGCGATGGAAGACCACCAGTGGCCAGGCAACGTGCGCGAATTGCGCAACGTGGTCGAGCGCGCGGTCTATCGTTGGGATGACTGGGAGCGACCGATCGCCCACATGGTGTTCGATCCGTTCGACAGCCCCTGGAAACCTGCGCTTGCGCCGCGCGCAGACCATGCCGCACCCGCCGCCGCGCCATCAACTGCTGCGGCCGCGCCGCCAGGTACGCTGGAACAGGTCACAGACTTGCGCGCCGCCGTTGATGCGCATGAAAAGGCAATTGTCGAACATGCCCTGGGCCGTCACCGCTACAACCAGCGTCAGACCGCCAAGGCGCTGGGGCTCAGCTATGACCAGCTCAGGCACTGCCTGCGCAAACATGGACTGGGGGACAAGGCGGGGTAAGCCTGCCGCCGCCCCGCACCCATTCGTGCCAAGCGCGGACTATTCGCGTTGAGGCAGATCGACCGATCGCCAGCCTTACTTAGTGGCGAACTGGCCGGCTTCGGCCTTGAAGTTGTCCTTGGCATAGGTCCGCGCGGCGGTGGCGGTGCGGAAGAGTTCGTCGTGCAGGGTCGCGGTGACGATGGGGTAGCCCTGCGAGTTGTAGCGCGTATCCCTCACGGTCAGGCGGAAATTGCCTTCGGCATCCTTGGCGATGAGGAACGGGCGAATGGTTTCACGCGACATGGGGCTCTCCTGAAATGGTTTGGCCTGAATTGGCTTGGCCCGGTTGCCGGGTGGTTCAGACTTTGGCTTCGCGCAGGGCGCGGGCAGTGGCGACTTCGATGGTGCGATCCGCCAGCGCCTGCCAGGCCGCCTGCGAGCGCAGGTATTTGTCCCGCTCGTTGTCGAGCCGGCAGTCGCGTGCCGCCCGCGCGCAGATTGCGACCTGTTCAAGGTAGAAGCTGGCGGGCGGTGACATCGCGTGTGGCTCCCTGGCCGGGCCGGCTGTCAGCCGAGCAGTTCTAGGACGATCCGGCGCAATTCGTCGGGCGAAAGCACCGAAGGCGGGCCTTTGCGGCGGGCCTTGCTGCGGAACTGGTCCCGCCGGGCGAATGAAGTAGAAACGGAATTGATGGTAAAATCGGTAGTATAAGCGTTCATGTATATCCTGGGCACAACGGTGCGCCGTATGTTGATCGGGGGAAGCGTGCCTCAGCGCCGCTTGCGTTGCGGTCCCCCGCTGCTGCCGCCAGTGCCTTTCTCGCGAAAGACGATGCGGCCCTTTTGCAGATCGTAGGGCGTCATTTCGACACGGACGCGGTCGCCTACAACCGAGCGTATGCGAAACTTTCGCATCTTGCCCGATGTGTAGGCGATGATCCGGTGATCGTTTTCCAGCATGACGCCAAAGCGCCCGTCCGGAAGGATTTCGTCGATCTGGCCGTCGAGGGTTAACAGGTCCTCTTTGGCCATGCCGTCAGACTGCTTCGAGATTGACGGCCGAGGTCTTGCCCCGACGATCGGTCTCGAGTTCGTACTTGACGCGCTGGTCCTTGTTGAGAGTGCCCAGGCCCGAACGCTCTACGGCGCTGATGTGGACAAAGCTGTCGCCGCCACCTTCATCGGGAGCGATAAAGCCATAACCCTTGTCGGAATTGAAGAATTTTACGGTGCCTACTGGCATGGTTCGAGATCCTTTCACGAAACCGGGTGACCCTCCGGCACTGTGCCGGGGGAGCAAGGAAGCATGAAAAGGAGAGGCGGCCAGTAGCCGTATATCCATCGCAAGCGACGTTAGCAGGGCACCATATAGTCTGCGGATCGACAAAAAGCAATGACTTTGCCGCCGCTGTCCGGAAAGGTCCACGCGGCGCTTGCCATTCATCGAATCTGCGCTTATGTGCGCCCTCATCCCGACATTGTAACTCAGGTCAGGGCTGGCGCCGGAAGGGGCCGGCACCGAACCTCTGTTGCGGCACGGTCGGTCACACGGAGCAAGCATGGCGGATATCGCGCGCATAACCGAGATTGTCGAGCCGGAGGCCAGGGCCCTCGGTTTCGATCTCGTGCGCGTGATCCTGTTCGGCAAGAGCGAAGTGGGCGACGAAGAGCACACGCTGCAGATCATGGCCGAGCGGCCCGAGACCGGGCAGCTGGTGATCGAGGATTGCGCCGCGCTGTCGCACCGCATTTCCGATGCGATGGACGCGCTGGAAGAAGCCGGTGAAGTGCTGATCGAGGAAGCCTACCGGCTGGAGGTATCCTCGCCCGGGATTGACCGTCCGCTCACCCGCGCGAAGGATTTCGCCGCCTGGGCCGGGCATGAGGCACGTGTGGCGCTGGTCAGTCCGGTCGATGGCAACCGCAAGTCGCTGCAGGGCGACCTGATCGGCATCGAGGGTGACGTGGTGACGCTGGAAGACCGCAAGTCCGGCCGCGTTTCCTTCCCGCTTGCCGACATTCATTCCGCCAAGCTGGTCCTGACCGACCGGCTGATAGCCGCTACGCGCCCGCTTGATACCAGCGGCGCCGACGAGATTCTGGAAGAACAGGAAGACTGACCATGGCCAGTGCGATTTCCGCCAACCGCGCAGAACTGCTCGCGATCGCCAATGCCGTCGCCACCGAGAAGATGATCGACAAGTCGATCGTCATCGAGGCGATGGAAGAAGCGATCCAGAAGTCGGCGCGCAACCGCTACGGCGCCGAGAACGATATCCGCGCCAAGCTCGATCCGCGCACCGGCGACCTGCGCCTGTGGCGCGTGGTCGAAGTGGTGGAAGAGGTCGAGGACTACTTCAAGCAGGTCGATCTCAAGCAGGCGCAGAAGCTCGACAAGGACGCCAAGCTGGGGGACTTCATCGTCGATCCGCTGCCGCCGGTCGATCTGGGCCGCATCGATGCCCAGTCGGCCAAGCAGGTGATCTTCCAGAAGGTCCGCGATGCCGAGCGTGATCGCCAGTATGCCGAGTTCAAGGACCGCGCCGGCGAAGTCGTCACCGGGGTGATCAAGTCGGTCGAATTCGGCCATGTGATCGTCAACCTGGGCCGCGCCGAGGGCGTGATCCGCCGCGATCAGCAGATCCCGCGCGAAGCCGCCCGCGTGGGTGAGCGCGTGCGTGCCTACATCATGAAGGTCGAGCGCCAGAACCGTGGCCCGCAGATCTTCCTCAGCCGTTCGCATCCCGAATTCATGAAGAAGTTGTTCGCGCAGGAAGTGCCTGAAATCTACGATGGCATCATCACCATCATGGCCGCCGCCCGCGATCCGGGGTCGCGCGCCAAGATCGGCGTGATCAGCAAGGACAGCTCGATCGATCCGGTTGGTGCCTGCGTCGGCATGAAGGGCAGCCGCGTTCAGGCGGTGGTGCAGGAACTGCAGGGCGAGAAGATCGACATCATCCC